>JBGVMD010000031.1:0-15950 GCA_045124575.1 Faecousia sp. | reverse complement strand
GAGATATTTTCAGAGAAATCAGGCCAGCTTGTTCAGCTTCAGAGTCATGCTGCTCTTCTTGCGGGCAGCGTTGTTCTTGTGCAGGAGACCCTTGACGACAGCCTGGTCAACAGCCTTGACAGCTACCTTGTAGGCAGCCTCAGCAGTAGCCTTGTCGCCGGACACCAGAGCGGCGTCGAACTTCTTCAGGTTGGTCTTCAGCTCAGACTTGTTAGCCTTGTTCTTCTCATAAGCGATCTTGGAAGAAATGACATCCTTCTTAGAGGACTTAATGTTGGGCATGTAGCGCACCTCCTTCTTCTGGTTTTCCATACAGACACACATTATAGCGTGTTTGTCAAACAAAATCAACCCCCTTTTTGAAATTTTTTAACAAGCGGATTGCCCTTCCGGCAAATTGCCGTTTATCGCACACGCCTCCGCCCTAACTGCCGTGTCTGCTTGTCAAGACCAAATTTTTGCACAAAAATTCCGTCATGGTAAAAATCTACGACCCGCGAAAAAGTGGGGAATCCGTCGAAGGCCGTCGGTTCTTTTTATGTGAACCAAAAATGAATATCCACAATTCACACCCCCTGTGGATAACCCCTGTGGAAAAACATGTGGAGAATGTGGAAAACTCTGAGTTATCAACAGGTATTCCGTCCCTTTCCAATTTTTCCACATCCTGTGGAAAGCCGTGCATACCCTTTTGCATATTCGCGCCCAAGGTTGCGAAAAGCGCGTGTTACGTCACCGCGGGCAAAATCCCAACCTCTGCCAAAAGAAAGCGAAAAAGTTTACAAATTGTAAAAAATCGATGTCAAATTTTGTTGTCAGTTTCAACCTGCCCGAAATTTTTTGTGAAAAACCGCCAAAAAAACTTTTTGGTATCATCTGACAGCGCCGGGGAATACTTTTTCTATCCAAACGAATCTCAGGAGGTACACATGCAGGGAAAAGTAGAGATCTGCGGCGTGAACACATCCAGACTGACCGTTTTGTCCCAGGTAGAGATGGACACCCTTCTCCGCCGTGCCCGGGAGGGCGACACAGCTGCCCGGGAAAAGCTCATCGAAGGAAATCTGCGTCTTGTCCTGTCCGTTATCCAACGCTTCGACAAGCGGGGCGAAAACCCCGACGACCTGTTCCAGGTGGGCTGCATCGGCCTGATCAAAGCCATTTCCAACTTCGATCCGGACAAGCAGGTGCGTTTCTCCACCTACGGCGTGCCCATGATCGCCGGCGAAGTCCGCCGGTATCTGCGGGACAACAGCGCCATCCGGGTCTCCCGCTCCATCCGGGATGTGGCCTACCGGGTGCTCCAGTGCAAAGAAGCCATGACCACCCGCATGGGCCGGGAACCGACTCTGGAGGAAATTTCAAAAGAACTGGAGATCCCCCTGGAGGACGTGAGCCAGGCCCTGGACGCGGTCTGCGCCCCGGTCAGCCTGTACGACCCGGTCTACGCCGACGGCGGCGACCCCCTGACGGTCATGGACCAGGTCCGGGACACCAAGAACACGGAAGACGGCTGGATGGACCACATCACCCTGCAAAACGCCTTCCGTGCCCTGAACGACCGGGAAAAGCAGATCCTGTCCCTGCGCTTTTATGACGGCAAGACCCAGATGGAGGTAGCCAACGCCCTGGGTATCTCCCAGGCCCAGGTATCCCGCCTGGAAAAAGGCGCCATCGACGCCATGCGCAAATCCGTCAGCATTTCGTGAAGGATCGTTTATCCGAGAAAAAGGCTCCCCGCAAGGGGAGCCGGCGCGGCGAACGCCGCGGCTGAGGGGGGTAACAGGTCAAAAATCCGGGCTTTTCCGGCAAAATGGCACTGGGGCAGCCACCCCTCCGCCCCGCCTGCTGCCGTCATATTCCCCGCCTCCCGGGCATAGACTGACCCAAAAGGAGGTACCCGCCATGTCCATAAAGTTCACCGACCTGCAATGCAAGGAAGTCATCTGCGTCAGCAACGGCCAGCGCCTGGGATTCATCACCGATGTTCAGATCGAGATCCCCGACGGCAATATCTGCGCCATCGTGGTCCCCGGCCCCTGCCGTATCCTGGGCATCGCCGGGCGTCACGACGATTTCATCATCCCCTGGAACTGCATCAAAAAGATCGGCCCGGACATCGTGCTGGTGGACGCCAAGCCCAATGAGTGCCGGGTCCCCAGAACCGGCAAGGGACTGCCGATCTGAATTGACAATTGACAGTCGTTTCCGTTCATCGCCCCAGGCCATACCGGCACTTTCAATTGTCGATTGTAAACTGTCAGCGAATTGAAAAGAATCGGAATTTTATTGAAATTTTTTGGAAATAATACTTGCAAATTGTACGGCAATGCCGTATAATGGTTCGGCATGGGCTTTGGCCCGTGACATTACAAACCACACACCCGGGGATCGCGCACCCCTGTGCCCTGTTTCAGGGCGGGCAGCGCGGGATGATCGGGGTGGAGGACAAAACAAAAGGAGAATATTTAAAATGGCTGTCGTATCTATGAAGCAACTGCTGGAGGCCGGTGTTCACTTCGGTCACCAGACCCGTCGTTGGAACCCCAAAATGGCTCCCTACATCTACACCGAGCGTAACGGTATCTACATCATCGACCTGCAGAAGACCGCAAAGAAGCTGGATGAGGCTTACAACTTTGTGCGTGACACCGCTGCTCAGGGTGGCAACATCCTGTTCGTTGGTACCAAGAAGCAGGCTCAGGACGCTATCCGTGAGGAAGCTGCCCGCTGCGGTGGTTACTATGTCAATGCCCGTTGGCTGGGCGGCATGATGACCAACTTCCGCACCATGCGTACCCGTATCGACCGTCTGGCTCAGCTGAGAAAGATGGAAGAGGACGGCACCTTCGCTATGCTGCCCAAGAAGGAAGTCATTCAGCTGCAGGGCGAAATCGCCAAGCTGGAGAAGTACCTGGGCGGTGTGAAGGAAATGAAGAAGCTGCCCGCTGCTCTGTTCATCGTTGACCCCCGTAAGGAGCGCAACGCTATTGCTGAGGCCAAGAAGCTGAACATTCCGATCGTGGCTATCGTTGACACCAACTGCGATCCCGACGAGATCGACTACGTGATCCCCGGCAACGATGACGCTATCCGTGCCATCCGCCTGATCGCTTCCGCTATGGCCTCCGCTGCCATCGAGGGTCGTCAGGGTGAGGACAACGCTGCTGTCGAAGCTCCCGCTGCTGAGTAATTTTTGAAACCAAAGTGCAGGGGCTGATGGGAACATCTGCCCCTGCGTACATTTTACACAACTTTTTTAGGAGGACACTACAATGGCATTTACTGCTCTGGATGTTAAGAAACTGCGCGAAATGACCAACGTTGGCATGATGGACTGCAAGGCTGCTCTGACTGCTTGCGACGGCGATATGGACAAGGCTGTTGACTGGCTGCGTGAGAAGGGCCTGGCTAAGGCTGCCAAGAAGGCTGACCGCATTGCTGCTGAAGGCATGGCTTACGCTACCGTCATCGACGGTGTGGGCGTGGTCATCGAGGTTAACGCTGAGACCGACTTCGCTTCCAAGACTGAGGCTTTCGTTGACCTGGTCAAGAACCTGTGTGTCATCGTTGCCAAGGAGAACCCCGCTGATGTGGAGGCTCTGAAGGCTTGCACCTACCCCGGCACCAACCTGTCTGTCACCGAGAAGATGCAGGAGCTGGTTATGTCCATCGGCGAGAACATGCAGATCCGCCGCTTCGACCGTTTCGCTGAGAACACCTCCGTTGCTTACGTCCACATGGGCGGCACCCACGGCGTTCTGGTGAACCTGGCTGTCGAGGGCGACATCGACGTCACCGAGATGGGCAAGAACGTTGCTATGCAGATCGCTGCTATGGGCGCTAAGTACTGGGACAAGTCCATGGTGCCCCAGGCTGAGGTGGACAAGGAGATGTCCGTCCAGCTGGCTCTGATGGAGAATGACCCCAAGATGGCTTCCAAGCCCGCTCAGGTCAAGGAGAAGATCGCTGCCGGTAAGATCGCCGCTTTCTTCAAGGACATCTGCCTGCTGCAGCAGGACTTCGTCCGTTCCGACCTGTTCCAGGGTGATGTGGCTGGCTACATCGCCGACGCCGGCAAGAAGCTGGGCGGCAAGGTCACCTTCGTGGGCGCTGTTCACTATGTGAAGGGCGAGGGCATCGAGAAGAAGGAAGAGAACTTCGCTGACGAAGTGGCTGCTCAGATCGCCAACGCCGGTAAGTAATCGTCCCGTTTTGATGAATCAAAAACCCCAACCGATTTTCGGTTGGGGTTTTTCTTTTGTGAGGGCTTCTCTTTTGGTTCCAAGTTCTGTATAATGTAGATAATACAATAGCAGAAGGAGAAAGGAATATGAAATATTTCCAGAAAATATTGGCGATTTTGTTGGTGACGGGGTTGCTGGCCGGCTGTGCACCCAGCATACCGCCCACTTCCGGCGATCCGACCGAGGTGGATACCACACCGAAATTTGTGGCCACCACGGAAGAGGAGCGGCTGTATATCCGGTTGTTTGATCTTGCCAACAAGGTGGAAATTCAGATCCACATGAGCGACGAGGAACTGGCAAAAATGCAGGCCGATTATGAGCATTACAGCAGTTTCGGTTCCAAATCCCCCATTTACCGCAAGGCGGATGTGACCGTTACCATCCACTCCGCCAATGGCACAGAGCGGTATGACATTGAAGAGGTGGGCGTGCGGATGAAGGGCAACACCTCCCGGACGGACTTTTATAGCCCAGAGGAGGGGATTTACAATGCCATCCATCTGAAGCTGGATTTCCAGGAGACCTTTGACGATGAAGATTACTATGGCGCCGATACCAAGGTTTGGGCGGATGAAGAAAGCCGGGAGGCCAGAAAAGACCGGACCTTTGCGACCCTGGAAAAGCTGGATCTGCGGTGGAACCGCTGCGATGACGGCAGTTATTTGAAGGAATACTATGCCTTTGCTTCCTATCGGGCTTTTGATGTGCTGGCGCCCCATGTGAATCTGGCCAGTCTGGATTGGAGCGGCGTGCACATGGGTGTGTACACCATCAATGAGCCTGTGGATAAAATTTTCCTCAACAAATACCTGCCGGAAGATGCAGCCAGCGGTGACTTGTACAAGCTGGGCTGGGGCATGGGCGGCGGTGCCAGCTTTACGAATACAGAATCCATCGGTGTGGAGGACGAAGATAAAGCCCTGTTCTACGCCTTCGATCTAAAAACAAACAAAAAGAAATCCCAGCATGAGGCGCTGGTGGCGCTGATTCAAAATCTCAACGATGGGGATGTATCCAAGGAGGAGTTTGCGGCTCAGGTGGATACGGACTATTTCCTGCGGTTTGCGGCGGTGTCGTATCTTCTGGGCAATCCGGATGATCTGCGGAACAATTATAATAATTGTTATGCCTATTTCCGCTCCGATAATGGGAAACTTCTGCTGATCCCCTACGATTATGATCGCTGCTTGGGGGTGACTACCCACTGGAATCCCACCCACACCGGTGTAACGGATGACGATCCTTTTTCGGATCAGCTTCAGGGTGTGGACCGCAACGAAGCGCCCGCTCAGCGCAGTCAGAGAAACCCGCTGTTCATCTATTCCGTGGACAAGGGGGGCTATTTTGTGCGGGAGTATGCTGCAGTTTTGGAAACTGTGGCCGACAGCCCTTGGTTTGGATTGGAGCGTTTCGGTGCGCTGTATGAAATGGCAGAGGAACATTACAAAGATCTGGCCACTCCGGACAGCCGGCTGCGCAATGCCCAGTGGCTGAAGATGGAATTCGATTTGGAGAGAACTTCCGACTTTTCTTCCAATGATAACATTTCCTATGGAGAGTACATGGAGGCAAAGCAGAAGACCCTGGCACACTATCTGAACAAGGTGGAAGAATACGCCCAAATGGAGCCGCAGGTACTGCCGATGTATTACATCCGGGCGGATTTCACCGATTGGCAGCAGGAGGACGCCTATGCCATGAGGGCGGAGAAAGGCTGCTTTACCATTGGCATTGAGGCAAAGAAGCAAGTGCGGCTGAAGGTGTACAACAGTGTCACCGGGGCGTGGTTTGGCACGGAATGTGTGGCGAAAAACTGCACCGTGGCTTATGGAACCGATGACCATACCAACATCGTGCTGGAAAAGGGCAGCTATATCATCACCTTTGACCCTGCCACCAATGCGGTGATGCTGGAAAAGGAATAAGGCAAAAACAGAAAATGGCGCAAAAGACCGCCGCTCCAATGGAGCGGCGGTTTGTTTATTCGTTTTTCAGCAGATCTGCCAGGGTAATGGATTCAAAGAAACCGTCGATCATGGCGTCTAGCTTGTCCCACATGGGCTTGGTCTGACAGCAGGTGGAACGGCTGCAGGCGGCAGGGCCTTGGGTGGTGCAGGAAACGGCGGAAAGGCTGCCCTCCGTCAGTTTCAGAATGCTGCCCACGGTGTAGCCCTCCGGGCTGCGGTTCAGGCGGTAGCCACCGCCTTTTCCGTGGACGGCATCCACCAGATTGCCCTTGGAAAGGAGCGTCATGATGGATTCCAGATATTTCTGGGAAATGCCCTCGGATTCGGCAATTTCTTTCAGGGGCACATATTCGCCGTCGGGCCGCAGCGCCAAACCCACCATCACTCGCAGCGCGTAGCGTCCTTTGGTGGATACGATCATGATTTACTCTCCGTGCACCTGTGCGTGCAGCTCGTCGTGGTCAGTTTCCTTAAACTTTTCCTTATCATAAGGAATGTTGTTCTTGTCAAAATAGTCCTTCAGGGCGTTTTTGATGGCTTCTTCTGCCAGCACAGAGCAGTGAACCTTATGGGCGGGCAGACCGTCCAGCGCCTCGCAAACGGCAGCGTTGGTCAGCTCCAGAGCCTCGTGGATGGACTTGCCGATGATCATTTCGGTGGCCATGGAGGAAGAGGCGATGGCGGAGCCACAGCCGAAGGTCTGGAACTTCACATCCACCAGAATGTCGTTTTCGATCTTCAGGAAGATCTTCATAATGTCGCCGCACTTGGCGTTGCCAACTTCGCCGATGCCGTCGGCGTTTTCAATGGTGCCCACATTGCGGGGATTCATAAAATGGTCCATGACCTTTTCGCTATACAGTGCCATGATGTTCTTTCTCCTTCAAAATTACAGAATATATTCGCGTTTGCCGCACTGCAGATCGCTCCACACGGGGCTGATGCTGCGCAGATAGCTGACCACCTGGGGGACGACAGTGAGGATGTGGTCGATTTCTTCCTCGGTATTGTACTCGCTGAGGGACAGACGGAGGCTGCCGTGGGCCACGTCGTGCACCCGGCCGATGGCCAGCAGCACATGGCTGGGATCAAGAGATCCGGAGGTGCAGGCAGAACCGGAGGAAGCCTGCACGCCCTTCATATCCAATAGAAGCAGCAGGCTTTCGCCCTCGATGCCTTCAAAGCAGAAGCTGACATTGTTGGGCAGACGATTTGCTACATCGCCGTTGAGGGCGCTGTGGGGGATCTGAGAGAGACCGGCAATCAGCTTGTCCCGCAGAGCGGAAACCTTGGCGGTGTTCTCCTCCAGATGGGCGATGGCGTCCTCCAGTGCGGCGGTCATGCCGCAGATGGCGGCCAGATTTTCGGTACCGGCTCGCTTGCCCCGCTCCTGGGCGCCGCCGTCGATCAGGTTGTGCAGCATAATACCCCGGCGGCAGTACAGCGCGCCAATGCCCTTGGGGCCGTGGAACTTGTGGGCGGACAGACTGAGCATATCGATATTCTGCGCCTTCACATCAATGGCCACATGGCCAACGGCCTGGACAGCATCGGTGTGGAAGGGGATCTTGGCTTCCTTGCAGATAGCGCCGATTTCCGCGATGGGCAGCACGGAGCCAATCTCATTGTTGGCGTACATCACGGTGACGAGACAAGTGTCTTCCCGGATGGCGTCATGGACCTGCTGGGCGGTGATGTTATGGTTGTTCTTTACATCCAGATAGGTGACTTCGAAGCCCTCGGTCTCCAATTTCTGCAGCACATGCAGCACGGCGTGGTGCTCAAAAGCGGTGGAGATGATGTGCTTCTTTCCCTTGCGGGCGCCGTTTTTGGCGGCGGACAGGATGGCGTGGTTATCGGCCTCGCTGCCGCCGGAGGTGAAGTAGATTTCCCGGGGCTCGCAGCCGATGCAGGCGGCGACACGGGCGCGGCAATCTTCCAGCACTTCCTTGGCCTGCTGGCCCACGGAGTGCAGCGAAGAGGGATTGCCGTAGACTTCCCGGAAACAGGGGATCATAGCGTCGATGGCCGCCTGACTCATACGGGTGGTAGCGGCGTTATCGGCATAAACTTGCATATATTTTCCTCCATTGAGAATTACCTAGTTTTTCTGTAGGTAATATAGCACCATTTACCTACTTTGTCAATGGGTAAATAGGGCAAAAACGATGCGTCATTCCGAGGGAGCGAAGCGACCGTGGGAATCTCCTGCGACATGGTTCGGCCTGATATCTACTTGGAGAAAAGGAGAAGGCGCTACCAGGAGATTGCCACGGCCTAACGGCCTCGCAATGACACGCTTTTTGGAAGCTGGTGCTAGATCGTAAACAACAATTTACAACGCTTTCTCCAGCACAGATACAAACTGCTCCAAACCAATTTTGTCCTCTTCGGTGAACCGGCCGATGGAAGGGCTGTCGATGTCCAGCACGCCCCAAATGGTGCCGTTTACATGAATGGGCACCACGATTTCGGAATTGGAAGCGCAGTCGCAGGCAATGTGGCCGGGGAAATCGTGGACATTATAAACAAGTTGGGTGCAATCTTCTGCCACGGCTGTGCCGCAGACGCCCCGTCCCACAGGGATGAGGATGCAGGCAGGCTTGCCCTGGAAGGGGCCAAGCACCAATTGGCCATCCATCATTTTATAAAAACCGGCCCAGTTAATATTTTCCAAATTCTGCCACAGCAGAGCGGAGGCATTGGCCAGGTTGGCGGTTTCGTAGGGGATGCTGTCGGTCAGCGCGGACAGCTGGGCGCAGAGGGAAATGTAGTCGGTCATATAAATTTCCTCCCGATGATTTTTCCTCATTGTACCCTAAGAAAATCCCTCATGCAAGAAAATTCTTCCTGAATTTTCGACTTTTTCAGCGGTTATGCCGGCCGCAGCCTTGGCATATTAAGAGGGCAGGCGAAAAGGAGGGGATGTGACCATGAAGAAAATTACAAAAATCACGATGATTTTTATTTTGTGTCTGAATTTGCTGTCCATTCAGGCTTTTGGCCGGGAATTGGTGGCAGGCGGACAGGTGATTGGTTTGGAACTGGCGGATAACACGGTGACGGTGGCCGCCTTTGATGAGGAATTGGGCAGTGGTGCAAAGGACGCGGGGCTGCAAGTGGGCGATCGGATCGCCCGGATTGATGGCAAGCGCATCGTATGTGCTGAGGATATTCGCCAGGCGCTGCACTGCTCCAAGGGCTGTGTGGAAATGGTGGTGCAGCGGCAGGGGAAGGATCAGACCTTGCGGATCGTGCCGGCCATTACCAAAGATGGGCCGAAACTGGGCGTGTTTCTCAAACAAGGGGTGACCGGCATCGGCACCGTGACTTGGTATGACCCGGAAAATGGCACTTTTGGAACATTGGGCCATGGTGTCAATGACCCGGCGGGGCAACTGGTCAAAATGGTGTCCGGCAGGGCCTATAAAGCCCGGGTGGCGGGGGTAATCCGTGGCCGCAGCGGTAAACCCGGACAATTACAGGGGGCGGTCAACGGGGCGGACACGGTTGGCACCCTCTTGGAAAACACGGACCAGGGCGTGTTTGGCACCACAGCGGAGGGCTTTTTGGGACAGCGGATGGAGGTGGCGGACAGAGGGGAAATCCACACCGGTCCTGCCGTAATCCGTTCCACCGTCAGTGGAACCTCTGTGCAAGATTATTCTGTGGAAATTTTGAAAATATATCCGAAAAGCAGTGTGAATGGCCGAAATCTAATGCTGAAAGTCACGGATCCGGCACTATTGGAGACCACCGGCGGCATTGTGCAGGGCATGAGCGGGTCGCCCATTATTCAAAATGGCAAACTGGTGGGGGCGGTGACCCACGTCTTGGTTAATCAGCCGGATACGGGCTACGGCATTTTAATTGAAAATATGCTGGATGCAGCAGGATAAAGGAGACAATCACATGGATTTTTACAAAGTACCCATCGGCTTTGGTATGGCGCTGGCGCAAAATACCGCCGCCATGAACTACTATGCCCACCTGGATGAAGCAAAAAAGCGGGAAGTTCTCAACAAGGCCCACAATGTTCGGTCTGAAATGGAGATGTACACGCTGGTGGCCAATTTGGCAAACGGTTTTATGGAATAAGGGGAGGCGGGGCTTGCTCCCGCCTTTTTGCTTGCAATTACGGCGGAGTATGCTATGATAGGAGTATCTTTTCCCCAGGAGGTTCTCCCATGGGCTATTTGCTGCTGGCGATTTTTAGCAGTGCCATGATTTCCGTTTGCATGCGGCTCAGCGCCGGAAAAGTGGGCAGCCACTTTAGCATGCTGGCCACCAACTATTTGGTCTGCGGTATTTTGGGTGCGTTGTATGCCGATTTTTCTCTGCTGACGTCACAGACCTCCGGCGTAGGTATTACGGTGGGTCTTTCGCTGCTGAACGGTGTGATTTTGCTGGGCGGTCTGATCTTGCTACAGATCAGTACCCGCAAAAACGGCATCGTGCTGTCTTCTCTGTTTATGAAACTGGGCCTTTTGGTGCCTTTTTTGGTATCCATCCTGTTCTTCCGGGAAATGCCCACATGGCTGCAGGTGGCAGGCTTTTGCGTGGCTGCCGGGGCCATTGTGCTGTTTAATATGAAGGCAGATGGCGGTGTCAGCCGTTTTGGCATTGGTTTGATCCTTCTGCTGCTTTTAAATGGTGGCGCAGATACCATGGTGAAGATCTTTGAGGCGCTGGGCCCGGAAATTCTTTCCGACCATTTCCTCTGCTTCTCCTTTAGTACTGCCTTTGTGCTGTGTGCCGGCTTGGTGGCGGGGAAAAAGGAGCGGCCGGATGGGAAGGCGCTGCTCTACGGCAGCATGATCGGTGTTGCCAATTTTTTCTCTTCCAAATTCCTGTTGGGGGCATTGACCCAGTTGCCGGCAGTGGTGGTGTTTCCGACATACAGCGTTGCCACCATGCTGGTGGTGACATTAAGCGGCGTCCTTTTCTTCAAGGAGCGGCTGACCATGCGGCAGTGGCTGGCCTTCGGCGGGGTGATCGCCGCGCTGATTATGCTCAATATTTGACAAAAAGGGGGAGGCAGGATGGGCTGCGATGTACATATGCACATGATCCTGGATGGGGTGGATTGGAAGGCGGCCATCCAGCGGCATAGCCAAGGGGTGGACGATGCGTTCATTCACAACATTTTGCAGCGTTATCAGGCGGCGGGCTACACGTATCTGCGGGATGGCGGCGACCGCTGGGGTGCCGGCAAGCGAGCCAGAGAATTGGCAGAGGATTACGGCATTACCTATCGGACGCCGCTGGCCAATCTGTGCAAACGGGGACATTACGGCGGATTTATCGGCAAAACCTATGAAAACTTCAAGGAATATGCCGATTTGGTGAGACAGACCCGGGCGGACGGCGGCGATTTTATTAAGATCATGATTTCAGGACTCATGGATTTTGACCGATTTGGAGTTCTGACGGAGGAAGGTTTGTCCTCGGAGGAAATTCGGGAACTGGTGCACATTGCCCATGAGGAAGGCTTCGGGGTGATGGCCCACGCCAACGGCGCCCGCACGGTGGAAGCGGCAGCGCAGGCTGGGGTAGATAGCGTGGAACACGGCGCCTATTTGGATGCCGATGCCCTGGCGGCCATGGCAGAAAATGGAACGGTTTGGGTGCCCACCATTTCCACGGTGGGTAATTTGCGGGGCAAGGGCCGCTTTGATGAGGCGGCGGTGGCCCGAATCTTTGAAAGTGCCGCGGAGAATATCCGCTGCTTTGCCCGGATGGGTGGATGGATTGGCTGCGGCAGTGATGCCGGTGCCTGGGCGGTGCCCCATGGGTGCGGCTCGGAAGAACGGCTGCTGCAGGAAATCCTGGGTGAAAAGGCGGCGGAAATTTATCAGAAGGGCAACGATGTGATCATCGCAAAGTTTTAAGGCTCCCTGGAAATCGCATAAAAAAGTACCCCCGCTGCAGTAATGCAGCGGGGGTATGTAGCGTTATTTACAGGTACTTCTTGACGTCCTCGGACAGGTTAGCGGGGTCTTCGGAAATGGTCATGGTGATGTTCATATTGTTGACAGCAGCGAACTGAGCGCACCAACCGATGAAGTCTTCAGCGGCGGCCACATCGTTGCCGATGGTCTTATACAGATTGTCGATGAACACATGGGTAATATCAAAGTTACCTGCGTGCAGGCCGCTCAGGAAGCCCTTGAGCATGGCTGTATTGGTAATAGCGTACTCCTGAGAGTCCACCAGACGGACCTTGTAGTTGACATCATAGGTCAGCTTCTTGCCGTACTCGATGCAGACCACGTCGCCATTGGCGCTGGCCAGAGTCTCATGGATGGCTTCAATCAGCTTCTTGGTCTTGCCGGAGCCCTTCAGGCCCAAAATAACACGAATCATAGGAAATTCCTCCTTTGCTATGCCGTTGTGGCTTGTGGATATTTTACCAGTTATGAACAGATTTTGCAACTGTTATTTTCGCAAACAGCAAAAATTTTACAGCTGCTCATAGCCGGGCTTGCCCAGCAGATGGAACATATTGCGCTTATAGAACTCAACACCGGGCTGGTTGAAGGGGTTGACACCCAGCATATAGGCGGAAACGCCGCAGGCCAGTTCGAAGAAGTAGAACAGTTCGCCCAGCTTGGCATCGTTCAATTCGCCCATGTCCATGGTGATGACCGGCACGCCGCCGTCCACATGGGCAGCCAAAGTGCCAAGGTAGGCCTGCTCGTCTACGAAGTCCAGGGTCTTGCCCTCCAGATAGCTCAGACCGTCCAGGTTCTTCCAGTCGGCGGTGATGAGACTGCGGTTATCAGGTGCGTCGAAGCGGACCATGGTCTCGAAAATGTTGCGCTCGCCCTGCTGGATCATCTGGCCCAGAGAGTGCAGGTCGGCAGTAAATTCGGCGGTAACGGGGAAGATGCCCTTGCCGTCCTTGCCTTCGGACTCGCCGAAGAGCTGCTGCCACCAGCCGCCCATCATCTTGAAGCCGGGCTCGAAGGATTCCAGAATTTCAATGCACTTGCCCCGGCGGTACAGCAGGTTACGCACAGCGGCGTACAGCCAAACGGGGTTTTCAAAGGAGCGGATGTCGTAAATCTTCTTGGCTTCGGCAGCAGCGGCCATGACGGCGTTGATGTCGATGCCGGCAACAGCCATGGGGAGCAGACCCACGGCGGTCAGCACGCTGTAACGGCCGCCTACATTGGGCGGGATCACGAAGGTTTCCCAGCCTTCTTCGGTGGCCATCTGACGCAGAGCACCCTTGCAGGGATCGGTGATGGCGAAGATGCGGCTCTTGGCGCCCTCGGTGCCATACTTACGCTCCAGCATCCAGCGCAGGTTGCGGGTGGCGATGGCGGGCTCGGTGGTGGTGCCGGACTTGGAAATCAGGGCGATAGAGAAGTCCTTATCTTCCAGCAGGCGCAGCAGTTCGTTCCAAGCACGGGTGGACAGGCCGTTGCCGGCGTAGAAGATCTGAGGATTGCCCTTGCCTTTGCCGATGTTGTGGTTGCAACCCTGCAGCAGCTCGATGGCGGCGCGGGGGCCCAAATAGCTACCGCCGATACCCACGACGACAAACACATCAGAAGACTTGCGGATCCGCTCAGCGGCGGCGGAGATGCGCTGCATTTCGCTGGTGGGCTGGGCGGTGGGCAGATTCAGCCAGCCCAGAAAATCGTTGCCTTCACCGGTGCCGTCGACCAGAGTCTGGTGGGCAGCGAAGACCTCTTTTTCCATGGCCAGCAGGTCCGGCAGGGATACCTGACCCCATACATTGGAAATATCTACTTTAATCATAGAAATGGAATCATCCTTTCATATTCTAATAAATTCCTACCTGTATCTTACTGCAAAAACGCCATAAACGCAAGGGTAAAGGAAAAAGTTTCTGAAATATTTCTGGGAGATATGGATTTTCGGGACGACAGCATGTATAATGGGAGAAGAAAATGATACCACGGTGTCAAAAAAACAGGAGGATAGACCCATGCGTTATGGATTTGGTGTGGATATTGGCGGAACCACCGTAAAAATCGCCTGGTTTGAAGAAAGCGGAAAGAAGCTGTGTTCCTGGGAAATTCCCACAGTGCGGGAGAATAACGGCGCACAGATCCTGCCGGATATTGCCGCTGCACTGCAGAACTTCCTGACGGAAAAAGTCGTGGATCGCAGCGATGTGATCGGCATTGGCGTGGGTGTGCCCGGCCCGGTGGACAGCAAGGGCGTTGTGAAGGTGTGCGTGAATCTGGGATGGGGCGAAAAGGATGTTTGCGCCGAGCTGTCCCAGCTGACCGGTCTGCCGGTAAAGGCTGGTAATGATGCCAATGTGGCTGCCATGGGTGAGTATTGGCAGGGCAGCGGCCGGGAATTCGGCAGCATGATCATGGCCACCCTGGGCACCGGCGTAGGCGGCGGCATCGTGGTGGACGGCAATCTGCTCCATGGTTCTCACGGCTGTGGCGGTGAGATCGGACATATGGTGCTCAATCGTGACGAAACCGAGCGCTGCGGCTGTGGCAATCGGGGATGTGTGGAGCAGTACTGTTCTGCCACCGGTTTGGTGCGGCTGGCAAATCGCCGACTGGCAGAGGACACTGCTGCCTCCGTGCTGCGGCAGTTGGAGAAGATGGAGGCAAAGGATGTCTTCGATGCCGGCAAGCAGGGCGACGCTGTGGCAAATGAGATTCTGGAGCGCTATTACAACTGCCTGGGCGAGTTCCTGGCCAATCTGTGCGTTGTGGTAGACCCGGAGGTCATCGTATTGGGCGGTGGCGTGTGCAAGGCCGGCCAGGTGCTGCTGGATGGCATTCGCCGTGGCTTTGAGCGTTTCTGCTTCCAGGGCGTCAAGGGTGTGAATTTCACCGTGGCACAGCTGGGCAACGATGCCGGTTCTTACGGCGCGTTTAAGCTGGCACTGGATGCATTTGGCTAAGAAAAAATAAGCGTGCGTTGGGATTCCAACGCACGCTTTGTTATTTTTGAAGAGAGGCCAGGGTGGAGAGAATCACGGGCAGGGCTTTCTCCGGGTCATCGATTTGGGCAGTGGCGGTTTCCATGGGGCAAAGGCCGGTGCCGGCCCGGTTATGGATGTTTTCTGCCAGGCGGTCCCAGTAGGCCTCAATGCCGTGGCGGCGCAGCACTTTCACGGCCGCTTGGCTCATCACATTGCCGTGGACGCAGCGAACACCCAACAGGCAGTACATGAGCGCGGCGCCTTTTCCTACCACCTTGTCGGCAGCAGAAAAACCGCAGGTATCCTGGCCACTTTCCAGCCAATCGATCAAGGGGCGAATGCCCCGGGCGGTGGATGTATATACCTTGTCCTCCCGGCACAGCACGCAGGTGCTGCCGGTTTGGGCGAGTATCTCTTTTGCACGATCCAAATCTGCCGACATAAATTGACTCCTTTGATGATTTTTCTCCATTATATTGGATTCTACCCAGCCTGTCAATCGGATGAAATGGATGTCCGGGTGGAATACTGGCAAAAAAGGAGGGAGAAAATGAAACGGGAAGAAAAGGAAAATCCGGTGAATTGGGAGGTCAAGGACCCAAAACCGCCGGTGGTGCAGTCGGGCCATTTGGAGGGGAGAAAACGGTAAGTTGGGATTTATCGGGATGGTGCAAAAACTGTGTCATTGCGAGGAGGCGTAGCCGACGTG
Source organism: Faecousia sp. (assembly GCA_045124575.1). Lineage (GTDB taxonomy): Bacteria > Bacillota > Clostridia > Oscillospirales > Oscillospiraceae > Faecousia. The sequence continues at coordinate 98 of JBGVMD010000031.1, read as the reverse complement.
GCAATCCCCCGGTCGAAAAGGACAACAAAACGATGCGCTCGGGGCAGGTTTTCCCTCGTTACCGGGGGATCCCCACACCATCCTGCGGGATGGTTCGG
>JBGVMD010000030.1:0-12786 GCA_045124575.1 Faecousia sp. | reverse complement strand
TCCAGAGCCAGAGGAACATTGTTGAAGTTCTCCTGCAGCAGCTTGACAGCCCACATCATGCGCTCGGGACCGTCCTTCTCAGCGGGGCCGATGTTGACGTCCAGATAGGTAGCGCCGGCCTTGATCTGAGCAGCGGCACGCTCCAGAATGGGAGCGGGATCGCGCTCGTCCATAGCCTTACGGATTGCGGGAGCGATGCAGTGGATACGCTCACCGATGGTAACAAACTGCTTGGACTCGGGGTTGTGGCCCTTGTACTGCACGCCCATGTCAACGATCTCGATCTTGGGCACGCGGGTAGCCAGCAGCTCGTCGAAGGACAGCTCCTTGACCTCTTCCTGAACGGTGCCGGCCTTGGCAGCGCGCTCAGCCTCGGCAGCCTTAGCGGCAGCCTCGTACTCCTTGTCCTTGATGTACTTGGGCAGCTGAACAGCTTCCAGAGGACCAACGACAACGTTCCACTCAGGCAGCTTCTCCTGAATTTCGCCCTTCATGACGGCGACCTTGCCGGGGATGATCAGGGTGCGGTTCTTGATCTTGTTAGCGATGTCCAGCTCGTCGAAGGTCTTCTTGATGGTGGAAGAAGACAGCTTACCAGCAGCCCAAGCGGTCAGAACGGACATACCGGAAGCATCGGTGATGACCAGGTTGACGGGCTGGCCGGAGCGCTCCAGTTCGCCGGAGACCAGGAAGTAGGTCAGAGCGAAGTCGACGGTCAGAGCCACGGGGGCGTTCTCATCAGCGCCGTTGATGGGGTAGATCTTAGCTTCCACCTTCATGGGCTTCTGAGGATCGGTGAAGATGTTCTGACGCAGGCCGTACAGAGGCAGAGCCTGAGCGTAGGACATGTGGGACATAACGATGATGGAAGCATACTTCTCCACGAACATAGCGGCCAGAGCGGTCTGCAGGCGGTCGTCGCCCTTAGCGATCTTAGCCAGGTTCACGATGGAGGGGTAGCCGAAGGTACGGTCTTCCTGCTTCAGAGCAGTACGACGGACGTTGACAGCATTGGCCAGGGTCTCCTTGGCGGTCTTGCCGGTGACATCCAGAACCAGGTTCTTGTTGCCCTTGGCTTCCAGATTCTTAACGGTGTCGTACAGGTCAGAGATGTTCTCGGCCCAAACGCCCAGAGCAACGCCAGCCTCGGTAGCGACAGCGTTCATAGCTTCCCAGTTAGCGGGGGTAGCGCCGTCCAGAATGACGTTCTTGCCACAGACAGCCAGAGCAGCCTTAGCGCACTCCACATCCCAGCACTCCAGAACCAGGTCGCGGCCGGTAGCAGCAGCCTTCTTGACCAATTCTGCGTAGACAGCGGGGTCATTCTGCTTGTTGGCAACGTGGATGAACTCCACGTACATACGCTCGCCGATACGCTCGTAATCGACCTTCATCAGCTCGGCGATCTTCTCGTCGGCCTTATCAGCGCAGTCGGTGCACAGGCACACAGCGAACATGTTCTTATTGACCAGAGTCTTCTCGTGACGGAACAGGACAGTCTCGCCACCCAGCTTGTGCTCGCCGACGGAGATGGTCTTCATCAGAGGAGCGGTAGCGGAGTTCAGAGTAGCCAGAGCCTCAGCGGAGAAATGGGGGCACTTGTCCAGGGACACAGCACCCTGAGCCACCTTCATGCAGAATGCCATACAGGTGGGGTTGCCGCACTCCTTACAGTTGGTCTTAGGAGACAGCTTAAAAATATCAAGACCTTTCAGAGCCATTGTATGTATCCTCCTTCCGATTACAGCAGTTCAGTGATGAACTTCTTGATGGTAGCCACGGACTCGGGGTGACGCAGAACAACAGCGTCAGCGCCGCCGGTCAGGTCAGCAGCAGCGGTAGCGACTTCCATAGAAATGGCGCGCTCGTCGCGGCAGCCCCATGCGGGCTCGTCTTCAACGGAAGCAGTGGACTCCTTGACGCCCCAGGTGTCGTTGCAAACGGCAGCCAGGATGGGCATCTGCAGGTCAGCATCGCTCTGAGCCAGAGCGGCCAGGCGGATACGGTCGAAGGTGGAAGCGGCGTACTCATAGCCGTAACCAACAGCGGCGGTACCGATGTCCATGACCACGGAAGCAGGATTGACATTCAGGCCCTTGAGCATGATGTTCAGCTGCTTAGCCAGGTTGATGTCGTCAGCGGTCTCAGCGCCCAGCTTCTGGCCGTTAGCCAGAGCGACGGAAGCGCCGACGGTCTTGTAGTTCTCGTTCTTAGCGGACATGAACAGGACATTCTTGCCGGCCAGAGCCTCAGCCAGAGCAGCCAGCAGCTCGCCGTCCTTCTCCATGTTCTTGCAGCCCATAACAACGATGGGCTTGGTGACGACCTCAGCGATTGCCTTGGCATCGGCGACGCAGTCAGCCACGGAGCGGTTAGCACCGTTGGGATCAGCGCCCACGAAGTTCAGGCAGATGAAGTCGACGCCTTCCACGGACTCAGCCTTCTTGGCGAAGTCGACCATGGTGGCGCAGCCAGCGTAGAATTCCTTCAGGCTGGTGTGGGTCCAGTCAGCAGCGAGGTCGGAAACCTCAATACCGATCTTGGGTGCGTTTTCGATGGGTGCATCGAAGGTGTAGAACGGCAGCACATTCTGGCCGCCGATGACGATTGCGTTGTCACCGGTGCCCAGGGTCACAGCGTTGATCTTGCCGCTGTAGGGAGCCGTCTTAGGTGCGAAAGCCATAGTTTGTTTCCCCCTTGGTAATTTTTTAATATTTTATACAAAGTCCTTTATGGGAAGCACGGTTTTCCGTTTTGTCCACAGGTACCACTCTGCCTCATGACCGCAGAGCGTTCCGCTGATCAGGCGGCCCGAGGACCTCCGCCGGAAACGGCACTGACCACAATAGGAGCTTGTATTCCAGATTGATTACAGTCCGATGGACTGCATAATGCCCCCTCCTCCTGTCATTCCGAGGGAGCGAAGCGACCGTGGGAATCCCCCGGTTCTTCAGGGTTGTCCGCTGGTCGGCGGGGATTGCCACACCAGTGTGCGCACTGGTTCGCAATGACCCTCTTTTGTTTTTACAGTCCGATGGACTGCATAATGCCCTTCAGGGCTACTTTCATAGGATCGTTATCCGGCAACTTGGCAGAAGGTTCGCCGTTGCAGTCGCAGCGGTAGACCGCCTCGTCCTGGGGCAGAACGCCAAAGAGCTTCAGGCCGTGCTTCTCGATCTCTTCCCGGATGCCATCGTCCAGAACACCATTCGGTGCACGGTTGATGATCAAACCCATCTGCATGGGCTTCAGTTCCATCTCCTCCACCATTTCGGCTACACGGGCTACTGCCTGTACACCACGGCGGGAGCAGTCGGAAATCAGCAACATGGTATCCACATGGGGCAGGGTGCCGCGAGCCACATGCTCCAGGCCTGCCTCATTGTCCATGACAATGTAGGAGTAATTCTTGGCGTACTTGTCCACCTGGGTCTTGAGCACACCGTTGACATAGCAATAGCAGCCCTTGCCCTGGGTACGGCCCATCACCAGCATATCGAAATCGTCCTCTTCGATGAGGGCGGAGTTAAACTTGAATTCGGCGTAATCAGCCTTGGTCATACCGGCAGGAATGGTGCCCTTCAGCTCTGCCTGGGCCATTTCTTCCCGGATAGCGCCCAGAGAAGTTTCCACTTCCACGCCCAGCACCTCGTTGAGGTTACTATTGGCGTCGGCGTCTACCACCAAAACAGGGCCCTTATTCTTTTTGCACAGATAATCAATCAGCATGCCGCAGGTGGTGGTCTTACCCACGCCACCCTTGCCGGCAACAGCAATGGTATGAGGCATTTTTCGGTTCTCCTTTGCTTGGGACTTTGCCAAAAAGGCGCAATACGCCCATAGTGGCACTCATATATCCTATCACAGCAGCTTTGGAAATTCAACCACATTTTTAGGAAAACCGGATTTTTTGCCAAATTTGTTGTTTCCTACAACACCAAAAAGAAAGATTGTCTTTCCGGGAAACACAACCGCAAAATCCAGAAGAAAAAGTTTCGACACAAAACGGTTGAATTTTCCATCTGGCTGTGGTACAATACACCTCGATGCAGGGTTCGTATATCGGTAATACAACGGCTTCCCAAGCCGTGAAGGCGGGTTCGATTCCCGTACCCTGCTCCAAATAACAAAAGCACCCCACCGGGGGTGCTTTTGTTATTTCCAGAGGAAGGAAGGGAATCGAACAAATCTAAATGCAACAGTCCGGTGGACTGTTGCTCGCGAGGGCTCGACCGAGCGAAACATTGATTCAATCGATTCCCGTACCCTACCCTATCGTATCAGCCAGTCATAGACCATTTGAGCAAGACAAAACGGAGCATCCCTTCATTGGAACGCTCCGTTTTTTGTTCATCTTACAGGAAAATGTACTTCAGTACGAACAGCACCGTCAGAATATACATCAAGGGATTGATTTTCTTCGCTTTGCCGGTGCAGACATTGAGCACCACATAGGAGATGATGCCCAGGCTGATGCCCTCGGAAATGGAGTAGAACAGCGGCATGGCAATGATGGCAATATAGGCAGGGATAGCTTCGCCCAGATTATCGTCATCGAATCGGATTTCGGTGACGGAGCTGACCATCAAAAAGCCCACCATGATCAGTGCCGGTGCAGTGGCAAAGGAAGGAATGGCGGTAAATATCGGTGCAAACAGGGTGCTCAGCAAGAACAACAAACCTGCTACCAAAGCAGTCAGACCGGTGCGTCCACCGGAATTCACACCAGAAGCGGATTCCACAAAGGTGGTAATGGTGGAAGTTCCCAAAACGGCGCCAAAAGTGGTGCCCACAGCATCTGCCATCAGGGTAGGCTTAATGCCGGGCAGACGACCCTCTTTATCCAACATGTTGGCCTTGGTGGCCACACCGATCAGAGTGCCCAGGGTATCAAACAGGTCCACAAACAGGAATGCAAAGATCACCACTACAAAATCCAGGATCTTCACCTGGGAGAAATCCACATTGAAACACTGGCCAAAGGTCTCCCCTAGTTTGGAGAAGTCAGCGGAAATAAACTTGGTGGGAATCAGAGAATAAAAACCAGCCTCCGGCGCAGGAACATAGACACCTGCCAGCTGGCAGACCATACCCAAAACCCAGGTGGCCACGATGCCAACAAGAATCGCGCCCTTCACCTTTTTGATGTGCAGCACGGCTGTGATCAGTGTGCCGACCAGTGCCAGCAGCGCACAGATGCCATGGGTGGAAAAATTCTCCGTAAAGCTGGTGATGGTGACCAGCGTCGAAGAATCCACAGCCAAACCGGCATTCTGCAGGCCAATGAAGGCAATGAACAGGCCGATGCCCACGGATACACCCCGCTTCAGCGTCAGAGGAATGGCATCAAAGATGGCTTCACGGACATTGGTCAGGGACAGCACGATAAAAATGATGCCTTCGGCAAATACCGCCAGCAGTGCCACCTGCCAGCTATAACCAAAGCCCTGAACTACGGTGTACGCAAGGTAGGCATTTAAGCCCATGCCCGCAGACAGAACGAAGGGCATATTCGCCATAAATGCCATACAGCAAGTGGCGACGAAGGATGCAATGGCAGTAGCCAGCAGCACAGCGGTGGGGTCCATACCAGCCGCAGACAGAATACTGGGATTGACCGCCAAGATGTAGGCCATGGTCATGAAAGTGGTGATGCCAGCCATCACTTCCGTTTTCACATTGGTGCCTTTTTTCGACAGTTTAAACAGCTTTTCCAGCATTTTAAATTTCCTCTCTTTTGTTTTTGGAAACGCTAGTTTTATATTAACACTTTCGATTCCAAAACACAATGCATATTCCACACAAAAACACACTATCTCTGGTTCTTTTTCCATTGTAAGCGCCGAGATGCCTTCCTTGTCCCGGGATTTAGGAATGTCCTGTTCTAAGCCCCTCCGGTCGGACATACCCTTTAGAGAAAAACCATGGCAGGAGCGGTTCTCCTGCCAAATGTAGGAGGCTTGCTATGGAAAATATTTATGCCGAGATCGGAAAGCGTACCGGCGGCAACATTTACATCGGGGTAGTCGGCCCGGTGCGCACCGGCAAATCCACCTTAATCAAGCGGATCATGGAGGAATTGGTGATCCCAGGCATCGCCGATCCCTACCGCCGGGAGCGGGCCCGGGATGAGCTGCCCCAAAGCGGTTCCGGCAAGACCATTATGACCTCGGAGCCCAAATTTGTGCCGGAAGAGGCGGTGGAGATCTCCCCCGACGGCACCACCCGGCTGCGGGTTCGGATGATCGATTCTGTGGGCTACATGGTAGACGGTGCGGTAGGAGCTATGGAGGACGGTGTGCCCAGAATGGTAACCACCCCCTGGTATGACTACGAAATCCCCATGACCCAGGCCGCCGAATTGGGGACGCAAAAGGTGATGCAGGAGCACTGTTCTATCGGTCTTGTAGTGACCACCGACGGCACCATCACCGACATCCCCCGGGCGGACTATGAAGATGCCGAGGCCAAGTCCATCCGGGATATGCAGCGAACCAGGAAACCCTTTCTGGTGGTAATCAACAGCCGCTTCCCCCAGGGAGAAAGCGCACTGGCGCTGCAGGAACAGATACAGGAAAAGTATGGGGTCAAAGCCTGCATTGCTGACTGCCAGGCCCTGGGCAGTGAAGGCATCCAAATGCTATTGCAGGAACTTTTATACGCTTTCCCGCTGGGGCAGGTGAAGCTGTATCTGCCCCGGTGGGTGGAGGCGCTGGAAATGGAGCATCCGGTCAAGAATGCGCTGTATTCCGCCATGTTGGAATGTGCCGGAGGCATCCGCACGCTGGAGCAGGCCAAAGATAGCCTGCTGATGCTGCGAAACAACGAACATGTGCAGGATGTTAATGTGCGCCGGGTGGATTTGGGCACGGGCAGCGTAGAATGTGTCATCACCCTGCCGGAAAAGCTGTTTTATGAGATCCTCAGCGGCAAAACCGGCATGGAAATCGAAAATGACGGGCAGCTGCTGCAGCTTCTGACCGAGCTGGCGGCCATTCGGCAGGAATACAACAAAGTAGCCGATGCCCTATCGGCGGTACGGGCCACGGGCTATGGGGTGGTGATGCCCACGGCGGACGAAATGACCCTCCAGCCCCCGGAAATGCTGCGCAAAGGCGGTGCGTATGGGGTAAAACTGAAGGCTGGCGCCCCCTCCATCCACATGATCCGGGTGGATATTGACACAGAGATCTCTCCCATGGTGGGGGGCGAAAAGCAATCGGCTGATCTCATCAGCTATCTGGGGGGCGAAGACCCGGAAAAGCTGTGGCAGAGCAATATTTTCGGTAAATCGGTGTACGAACTGATTCAGGAAGGCTTATCTGCCAAGTTGCTGCAGCTTCCCGAGGAGGTACGGGGTAAATTCCGAGTGACGCTGCAGCGCATCGTCAATGAGGGCGCCCAAGGCCTGGTGTGCTTGATTTTGTAAGGGGATAAATTGGAATTTAGCGGGCAGATGGAGCGCGCAGCGCTTTTCCTCCCTTGTGTAAAGAGAGGTGGCCAAAATCTTTGATTTTGGTCGGAGGGATTGTAAAAAACGACAATCCCCCAGCCAAATTGCCTGAAATCGGCAATTTGCCAGCCCCCTTTGCACAAGGGGGCCTTTGGGCGCACCCCTCAGCATCCCGATAAACTGAAGTGTGATATTCCCGGATGCGGCGGCATCCGGGAATTTTTTCCTTTACCCTCTGTGGAAAATGTGGTATACTATGGTATTATCGAATTTTCCGGAGGGATGCGTATGAAGCTGCCCCAACTGAGCAATAAATTCAAATGGAATTACACATTATTGGCTTTTTTGCTGCCAACAACGCTGATGCTGGTGATTTATTTCATCACCTCCATCACCCCTTTTGGCAGCAATACCCTGCTGTATTCCGATAATTTCCACCAATATTACCCCTTCTTCCGCCAGTTCCGTGAGGCTCTGCGCAGCGGCGAAAGCCTGCTGTGGACCTGGAGTGTGGGCATGGGTATGGAGTATCTGGGCCTGATTTCCTACTATCTGGCATCGCCGCTGAATTTGCTCAGTGTGCTGATTCCGGAAGGCTGGGTGCTTTCCTACTTTACCCTGCTGATGCCCATCAAGCTGGGCCTTGCCAGCGGCTTCTTCGCCCTGATGGCGAAAAAGCTGTTTGGACGGGATGACCTGTCGCTGCCGCTGTTTGGTAGTTTTTACGCCATGTGCGCCTGGGCTTTGGGCTATCAGTGGAACATTATGTGGCTGGACACCTTTGCCCTGCTTCCGCTGATGGCGCTGGGTACGGTTTTGCTGCTGCGGGACAAAAAGTACCTGCTGTACACCCTGACGTTGGCACTGTCGGTACTGTCTAATTACTATATTGGCTTTTTCATTTGCATTTTTGTGTTCCTGCTGTTTTGGTGCTACGAGATCTGCCGGTTTAAGGGTATGCTCCGTCTGCTGGAGGATCTGGCGCGGATTGGCCTTTTCTCCGTGCTGGCTTTGGGCATGACTGCTATTTTGGAGCTTCCCACCCTGGCGGCGCTGCAGGACACCTATTCCAGCGTCAATCAGTTCCCTACGAATTTTGATCTGAATCTGGTATCTTCCCCGGCAGAAACCGCCGCCCGGGAGGCCTGGCTGGCTTACAAGGCGGCCAAGGAAGCCGGCGAAGCCACTTTCGCCCTGTGGCTGGATGCAGCCATGGCTTCCCTGCCCCCTGTGTTTGACGGCATGCGGCAGGTGGCCGGACAGATCGGCGGCGGCCAGACCCCCACTTATATGGAAGGCCTGCCCAACCTGTACTGCGGCGTGTTCCCCATTGCTTTGGGGTGGCTGTTCCTACTGAGCAAGGATGTCAAACTGCGGGACAAGATCTGTAGTGTGGCATTGTTACTGCTGTTTATGTGCAGCTTCCTGTTCCGGCAGCTGGACTATATCTGGCACGGATTCCATTTTACCAACCAAATCCCCTATCGTTTCAGCTTCCTGTTCAGCTTTGTGGTGCTGTATATGGCCTACCGGGCCTGGACCATCAAAGACCGTTTCCCCCTGTGGAAAATTCTGCTGGCAGGCGTCCTGAGCGTGGCTGTGTTGCTGCTGAGCAGCCACAGCAAGACCGACTATTTGTACTGGCTATTTAATTTTGCGTTCCTGGGACTGTACCTTGTGTGCATGGTGGTTTCCCACAGCCGCTATGATTTGCTTTGTAAAGCGCTGCGCAGCCCCTCCCAGGAAGAACCGCGCCCCGTCGAAGCTTATCTGGTGCGGCAAAGCGACGTCCCCCGCCGCCGGGCATGGGCGTCCTATGCCCTTGCCGCCACCATGACGCTGGAGCTGGTGCTGCACACCGCGCTGTTCTTCAGCGGATTTTCCATTGCCAATTACGACTATCCCAAGGGCGAAAATGACGCCGCTGCCCTGTTTGGCAAGATCGAGATGCTGGATAACAGCCCGGATCTGTTCTACCGCACAGAAGTGACCCACGCCCAGACCCTCAATGACGGCGCGCTCAACGGTTACAACGGCATCTCCACCTTCTCCAGCTCCGCCAATGTGGCCACCACAGAATTCATGCAATGTTTGGGTGCCGCTGCCTACAACAGCTGGAATCGTTACTGCCACGAAGAAAGCAGCCCCGTATCCAACCTGTTCCTGAACCTTAAATATATGGTAGAGCGGGACCGTTTGGTGGGCGACAACAGCATCTACCGGGTAAGACAGGAAGAAAACGGCCTGACGCTGATGGAAAACAAGGCCTACCTGCCTTTGGGTTTCTTGGCGGAAGCCAAACTGGCAGTTCTTCCATTTAACACCAGCGAGCATTCCTTCACATTCCAAAACCAGCTGTTCCGGGCCGCCACCGGCCTCCCCGATTCGGTATGGCGCAGTCTTCCCAGCAATGCGCTTTCCGTTACCGCCCAGGGAAATACCACCATCAAGCAGGCCGCCTCTTCCGGATATACCACCTTCTCTACCGGCAACAGCGGCACGCTAATCTACACCTATAACATCTCCCAGGAAGGTTTCCTGTGCCTGGATCTGAATTTGGGCAAGCACAAAAAATTCAGTGTCTGGCACAACAATTCCCAGCTGTATGAGGAAAGCTATTCTCTGGCACAGATGCTGGCTGTGGGCGATGTGCAGCCCGGTGATACGGTACAGATTCGGATCACCTGCACCGCCAACCTGCCCAGCACATCGGTTACCGTCAAAGCTTCCATGCTGCAAGATGAGGTTTTCTGGGCCGGCTACGAGGTGCTCAACGCCTCCACCCTGACCCTGACGGAATTTTCCACCACCCGCATTTCCGGCAGAATCACCTGTGATCGGGACGGGCTTTTGTACACCTCCATTCCTCAAAACGGAAATTGGGTGGCCTATGTAGACGGAGAAAAGGCAGAGATTTCTCTGGTAGGCGATTGCATGGTGGGGCTGATGCTGACCGAAGGGCCGCACACCGTCCAGTTCCGATATGAAAACCAATCTTTCCGCATTGGTGCATGGATCTCCGCAGGCAGCGCATTGATCTTTATTTCCATTGCCATGGGCGAGTATCGGCTGCGCCGCAGAAAGAAAACCGCATGACAAACCGGGTGCGCCAAAACGGCGCACCCTTTTTTGTCCATTTTCAGCTTAGACTGGCAGTTTACGGGCAGTGTGTCGGTACACAACGAATCCCACAGGGCTCAGCAGCATCCAAAAGAGCGTGTACAGCAGGCATATCTGGCCGCAAAAGTTCAGTGGCATGCTGCGGTAATCCCAAACCTGAAAACGGCGGTTGACCAGCAGCCCCACCGCCAGTTCTCCCAGAGTGATCAGCAGGCCGCCCAAAACCGCCCGGGAGACGATATTCATCCGCAGTACCCCTACCCTGCCCAGCATAAGAAAGCAGGCGCCGCCCAGCAGAAACATACTGCCATGGGTGCGTCCCCGCCAGAGCAGTTCCAATCCACAATAGCACATACCGCCCAGATAAAACAGCAGCGCATTTTTCCATAATTTCATGTGTTTTCACGTCCTTGTATTGAACTGCCGTAAATTAGGCAGCAGTTCAACAGATTATACATAAGTTTTTGTAAAAAAGCTCTTTGAGATATTCATGCCTTATGATATAATAATATCAAACAAATGGTTGCGAAGGCAGGTGAACTCAATGAATATTGTCTCCGGCTATTCCGTCAAAATCAAGCATTACAATCGCATATTTACTGATACTGTAAAGCTGTACAGGGAAGCCGTGGACTTTTTCATTGGAGTTTGCCTTGCTGAGTGGGGTATGCTATCAACTATTAGCGGCAATTTGGCTCAACAGCGATATATTGAAATCCACACCCACAGCACCAGAAATAATCCTTCACCCAAGCACTCTTTTGACCATCACTTTTATAAGTTCCCATCTTACCTTCGCAGATCCGCTATTTCTGCCGCTATTGGTAAGGTTTCCTCCTATAAGAGTAACCTTGCCAATTATGAAGCAGGTACAGATAAGCGCAAACCCTCTGTTCCCAAAGCAGGATATGTGTTTCCTGCCATGTATCGGGATAACTGCTTTATTCGTACAGATACCTATACCGCAAGGGTCAAGGTGTTTATCCGTAATACCTGGGACTGGCTGGATGTGGAACTGAAGAAAAGTGATGTGGATTACATTAACCGCAGATGCAAGAGCCGTAAGGAATGTTCTCCTGTCCTTCGGAAACGAGGGAAGGAATGGTTTCTGGATTTTGCATTTGAGGAAAAGGTAAAACTATCCGAAGCACCTATTCAAGAGCGTATCATTGTTGCTGTTGACCTTGGGCTTAACAATGCCTGTACCTGCAGTGTAATGACAGCAGAGGGCACTATCCTTGACAGGAAGTTCTTATCCCTGCCAAGAGAACAAGACTCTCTGAATCATGCCATTAACAGGATCAAGAAAGCACAGCAGCATGGTGCAAGGAAAACACCCAGACTGTGGGCCGGAGCGAAAGGCATCAGTGATGATATTGCTGTTAAGACTGCAAACTTTATCATGGATACAGCAATTCTTTGGAGTGCAGATGTAATCGTATTTGAGCATCTGGAACTACGGGGAAAGAAAAGAGGTTCCAAGAAGGAGAGACTGCACTACTGGAAAGCGCAGTATGTGCAATCCATGGTAGAACATAAGGCACATCGGCTATCTATGAGAATCAGCAGAGTCTGCGCCTGGGGAACCTCGAAACTTGCCTACGATGGAAGTGGACCTGTAGAGAGAGGAATCCAGGGAAACTACAGCATCTGCAAATTCCAGAACGGCAAAATCTACAACTGCGATCTATCTGCATCGTATAACATCGGAGCCAGATATTTCGTAAGAGAAATTCTTAAATCCTTGCCGGAGACGGTAAGGTTGGACACTGAGGCAAAAGTACCTGAGTGCGCCAAGAGAACCACCTGCACCTTCTCCACCCTAATTAGCTTGAATGCGGCGATGGCAGTGTAAGCTGGCAAAGCTGAGTTCAGAGCCGTATGGAGGAAAGGTAATCCACCCGCCTAAAGCGGGTATGCATGGCAAAGCCGTGCGTTGGAAGCACGCGATGACAGTCGTGTGTGGGTTCACTATTCCCAAAAAAATAAAATATTAGTCTTGACAAATGCAAAACTATCCTATATAATGACAAAGCTGTTTCGGCGGCACAAATATTTGGCGGCGTAACTCAGTTGGTAGAGTACCCGGTTCATACCCGGCCTGTCACCTGTTCGAGTCAGGTCGCCGCTACCAGGCCCGTTGGTCAAGCGGTTAAGACACCGCCCTTTCACGGCGGTAACATGGGTTCGATTCCCGTACGGGTCACCAAAAA
>JBGVMD010000029.1:0-5740 GCA_045124575.1 Faecousia sp. | reverse complement strand
CTGCTGGGCGCATACGGTCACGATGACCGGGTCTGTGTCTACGCTGAGCTGGAGCCCATGCTGGATATGGGTACTCCCAAGCACACCGCTGTCTGCATTTTCGCCGACAAGGAAGAGATCGGCTCTGTGGGCATTTCCGGTATGCAGAGCCAGGTCTTCGAGTACTTCATGGAGATTCTGTGCGACGCCCAGGGCGTGAAGCTGAGCCACTGCTTCCAGAACTCCTTCTGCCTCAGCGCTGACGTTTCCAACGCACACGATCCCAACTTCGCTGAGACCGAGGATCGCCGCAACAATTCCCAGCTGAACTACGGCGTTGCCATCTGCAAGTACACCGGCTCCCGTGGCAAGGGCGGCGCAAGCGATGCCTCCGCCGAGGCCATGAGCCATGTCCGCACCACGCTGGACAACGCAGGCGTCATCTGGCAGATCGCTACTCTGGGTAAGGTTGACCAGGGCGGCGGCGGCACCGTGGCTGCTTACATGGCTAACCGCAACATCGTCACCGTGGACGCAGGCGTGCCCGTTCTGAGCATGCACGCTCCTTACGAGCTGGTGAGCAAGCTGGACTGCTACGAGACCATGCTGGCCTGCAAGGCCATCTATCTGGCTTAATTCCACACAAAATACTCCGGGTGTGCAACGCACACCCGGAGTTCTTTTTTACATCATCGGCTCTTTTGCTGCGATTTTCTGCCAGCACAGCAGAAATTTCCGCAGGCAAAGGGGCTTTTTCGCCTTCAGTTCATAGTAGGAATTGCCCACGGTGAACAGCAGCCGCTTGGTGGTAATGAGTGCCATAGAGGAAATTTCCTCCACGGGGAAAATCTGTCCGCAGCAGTGCAGCGCTCCTTCTTTCAATTCCAGTGCGCCTGTGCCCAAAATCTGCTGATCGTGCTCGTCCCCCAGCAGGGACAGCTGCAGACCTTCCGCCCGGAAGGCAGGGTTCTCTCCTTCCAACTGCTGCCGCTGCCAAGCATCCCACTGGGCCACGGTTTCAAAGGGTTCTGCCGGTGTGAAACGGCCAAAGGTGGTAAACTCCCACTGCTTGCCACAGGTGCAACGCAGGAAATTACCCTTGCTGGACAAACTTTCATAGGCGCCGCAGGCCGGGCATTTGAACAGCATCACTTCCAGATTTTCAGCCAGATGGCCCTTGCCATAAGCCACAGGCGCTTCCTGCTGGCGCAGGTCAGCATCCTCATAGATGTCCCGCTGGATCACCGCAGTGATATCCTTGCCCATGGCCTTGACTTCCTCTGCGGAGTAAATGCCCACAATGCGGCCGTGCATTTTGCCCCGGCGAATTCCCTTGCCCCAACGGGGCGCTGTGAAATACGCGCCCTCCAGCCGGTAAGTAATCAGGCGGCACTTGCCCATCTGGGCCAGGCGGCCGGTGGCAGAGAAAATTTCCGCGGTCTTGCCGTCCCAAGTGGTCTCGCCCTCGGCAAAGAGCCCCACTGTTTTGCCCGCCCGGAGCTTTCGCACGCAGGCCAGCGCGGTATCGCCGCCGCTGACACCCTTGCGCCGTGCCACCGGTTCAAACACATAGGTCAGCAGTTTGGACACAAAACCCATACGGAACAGGTGCTCGCTGGCCACAAAATGGAATCGCCGCCCCGGGAAGCTATAGGCCACCAAAATGGGATCGAAATTGGTCACATGATTGCTGATGATGAGCGTGGGTTCCTCCTGCCGATCCTCATCGCAGGTGAATGCAAAAATCTTTTTCACCGGCCACCGCAGCAGATGCCACAGAAAGCCGTAAAGCCTTTCGCTGAATGTCTTTTTCATGTCAGAGGCCTCTCTTTATCCAATATATTCCCGCTGGGTGGGGCTGGCAAAAATGGCCTTCACCACATTGGCGCAGCAATTTCTCAGCTGCTGACGGCTGACCTTGCCGGTGCGCAGTCCCCACAGGATCTGCCACTTAAAATACCGGCCGCCGGGCATGATCAGATCGTTGCCCGCCGCAATGGCCAGAGCGTTACTGCCCTGTCGGGGGTTGGTGGAGTACCAGTCGGTCATCACCACGCCGTCAAAGCCCCATTCCTGCCGCAGCACCACGGTGCAAAGATCCCGACTGTTGGGGGTATAGACACCGTTGAGCTTGTTGTAGGAGGTCATGACCGCCTTGGCCTTGCCCCGGCGCACCACGGTCTCAAAGGGGCGCAGGTAGATTTCCCGCAGCGCCCGCTGGCTCACATTGCTGGAGACATGGGTGCGGTTGTCCTCCTGATTGTTGCAGGCAAAATGCTTCACCGTGGCGTAGTAGCCGGGCTGGGACTGGATGCCCCGGGTCATGGCCGCCGCCAGATCGCCGGCAAGCCGGGGATCTTCGGAGAAATACTCAAAATTACGGCCACACAGAGGATTTCTGTGAATATTCACCGCAGGCGCCAGCCAGTAGGTGCAGCCGAATTCCTGCATCTCGTCGGCAATAGCCCGGCCCACCTGCTCCATCAGCGGCTTATTCCAGCTTTGGGCCAGGGCATTGGTCACCGGGAACGCAGTGGCGTACTGATATAGGGACTTTTCCTTTTCCGGATTGCCCAGCAAGAATTTGCGAATGAAGCCGGGAATGTAGGAATACACCGCCAGGGGGAATTCCACCGGGCGGATCTTGCCCCGCTTATTGATGGTGCTATGGCGATTGATCCGCAGACCCGCCGGGCCGTCGCACAGAGCCACATTGGCAAGACCCTTATCCCAGAATTTACTGGTGGTGTTGCCCACAGAACCGGGCAGGTCGAAGCGATTATTCACCAGCCACTGACCCACGCCCACCACAATGTCCACCATTTGGCGGTCGCTGAGCCGACCCACAAACCGGCGCACCTGCTTGTCCATCTTGGTGGGAACATAGGGGGTGGTATAGTCGGCGATCTGGAAGGCATCGACCTCTGCCACCAGATAAATCACGCCCTCAGGCAGAGCCTCTGCCTCCCGCGCAGGCGCCTGTAACTCCTCCAGCGGCTGCTGCACCGGGCAGATCGCCTGGTGCCGGGACACGATGATCTCCTCGGGCAAGACCACCACCGCCGCCACAGCGGTATTGCGGGAGGAATTGCCCAGCCGCAGAACATAGTCGCCCCGCTCCAGCACGAAGCAGTTATCCCGCTCCCGGTAGCTGGACACCGCTGTCAGGTCAAATTCCAGGGTCATGGTTTCCGACCCGCCAGGCTGGAGCAGCCCGGTCTTTTCAAAGGTAGCCAATGACTGATATTCCTTGTTCAGTTCTCCTTCCGGGGCGGACACATACAGCTGAACCACTTCCTTGCCGGCGCAGTCGCCGGTGTTGGTCACGTTTGCCTGCAGACGCACCTTGCTGCCGATCACTGCCCCGCCGGCGCAGCTAATTTCAAAATCCGTATAGCTCAGACCAAATCCAAAAGGATAGGCCGGCTCTACGTCAAAGGAATCAAAATAGCGGTAACCAACGAAAATACCTTCCCGGTAGTTTTCCTGCTTCAGATCGCCGTTTCGATGGCTGTATTCATTGGCAAAGGGAATGTCATCATACTTCTTAGCCCAGGTATCCGTCAGCTTGCCGCTGGGGCACACTGCGCCGGAGAGCACATCCGCCACCGCCAGACCGCCCTGAGAACCGGGCTGGCAAATATACACAATGGCATTGATGCCGTCGATTCTCTGGGTAAAGCCCATGTCCATGGCGCTGCCGCAGTTAATGAGCAGCACAAAATGGGCATAGTTTTGGGCGCAGAAGGCAATGGCCTGCCGCTCTTCCTCTGTGATGTAGTAATCCCCGGCTTCCGCCCGGCGGTCGCCACCCTCGCCGGCCTGCCTGCTGAGCACATACACGCAGGTGTCCGTGTCGCTGGCCTGCACGTGGCGCTCTTCAATGGTCGGGCCGCAGGGCAGGCGGAAATTGTCGAAGAGCATATTATTGATGGTCTTGGGGTCCAAAAGATTGATGCGGCGGCGCTTTTCTTCCTTATAGTCCCGCTCCGCCTGAACGTAAAAGTCGGCATACTCCTCGATCCACGCCCGGGTGGTGATCTCAAACCCCCGTTCCTCCATACCTTCCAACACGGAAACTGCATGGCGCTCGTTGACCTCGCCGGATCCGGTGCCGCCCTTGATGGTACGAGCCGCACCCGGACCATAGAGGGCAACTTTCTTATTTTTCAGCGGCAGAGTGCCGTCATTTTTCAGCAGTACCATGCCTTCGCAGGCAGCTTCATAAGCAATGCGGCGGTTTTCCAGTTCTCGTGGGGTTTCCGCCCCATTGGGACTTGCCTTTGTATAATGTTTCATCTTGGTGTCCTCCAGGCAATATTTTCACCATTATACACCATTTTTGTCGAAAAATCTACTATTTTCCCATGGTAAATTGCCGCAGTACCCGGGAGAATATCTGCCACCAGCTGAGCCGGGGCACCGCTTCCTTGGCCACCATGGGCACCTGCGCCAAAATTTGCTCCCCGGAGCGCACTGTCATGGTGCCCAGCCGCTGCCCCTGGCTCACCGGCGCCGCCACACTTTCCTCCAGCTGTACCTGCACTGTCACATCACCCCGCTGCTGCTTCTCCACCAGCAGTTCCACCGGCTCTGCCGGCACAGCGGTCACGGCGTCCGCCGTTCCCAGCTTCACCGGTACTTTTCCCTCCGACAGTTCCGGCCGCACCAAGGCAAAATTGGCAAAGCCATAGTCCAGCATGCCCTTGCAGGCGGCAAACCGCTGCTGGGATGTTTCTGATCCCATCACCACGGCGATCAGTTCCATGCCATCCCGCTGGGCCGAGGCAGACAGGCAGTAGCCTGCTTTGGCAGTGAAACCGGTCTTTAGTCCCGTTGCACCGGAATAAAACCGCACCAGTTTATTGGTATTTGCCAGGCCAAAGCTGCCATTTCGCACCGTATCCATCCAAATGGTGGTAAATTTCTTAATATCCGGGTGAAAAGTGAGCAGCTGCCGGGACATAAGGGCAATATCGTAGGCACAGGTCAGGTGCTGGGCCGCCTCCGGCTCATCATCCAGGCCCGTGCAGTTGACAAAATGGGTGTGCTCCATGCCCAGTTCCTGGGCCCGCTTGTTCATCTGTGCCACAAAGGCCCCTTCCGAGCCGGCAAGATGCTCTGCCATGGCGCAGGCGCAGTCGTTGGCCGAAGAAACGGCAATAGACTTGACCATATCCGAAACAGACATGGTCTCCCCTGCCTTGAGGTAAACTTGGCTGCCGCCTTTGGCCGCAGCGGTTTCGGAGGCTGTGACCGTATCGTTCCAGCCGATTTTCCCGGAGTCGATGGCCTCCATGATCAGCAGCATGGTCATCACCTTGGTCACCGATGCCGGTGCCAAAGGCTCATGAGCGTTTTTTTCATACAGCACCGTGCCGGTGGCTGCATCCATCAGCACGGCGCTTTTGCCTGCCGTTTCCAATTCCACCGCCCCGGCACGAACCCCCATGGGAAGTAGAAGACAAATTGCCAGTAAAAACACAAATATTCGACGCATCCGATTCCCTCCTGCATATTTTGTGGTACAACCTATGCACCCTGCAGGACGGATATGATGGGCAAATTTCAGTTTGTCGGGCTGTTGGAGCAGCCACAAAATAAACGGTGTCATCCCGAACCATCCCGCAGGATGGTGTGGGGATCCCCCGGTAACGAGGGAAAACCTGCCCCGAGAGCATCGTTTTGTTGTCCTTTTCGACCGGGGGATTGCCACGTCGGCTACGCCTCCTCGCAATGACACTGTTTTTGCACCAGCCCG
>JBGVMD010000028.1:0-5876 GCA_045124575.1 Faecousia sp. | reverse complement strand
TGATGATCACCTTCAACTTCCCCGATGAAAACCAGCTGGAAGTGAAGAAGGAGGTCGATACTACTAAGGTCAATTCCCTGTTTGACGGTGTCTTCGAGGACAAATCTCTTTTCACTTTCAACATCAAGAATCTGGCAACGCACTATGGTGCGGTTTCTGTTGAGGGCAGCAATCTACAGCCTGTAACACTGGACACGACAAGTGCAAGCAACAAGGTTTCTCTCACTGCATATGGCAGCAATATTTTTGACCGTTGGAAGTTGGATGCATTCAACAACGATGACAGCATAGTGCACTGGTACGCAAAGGAATATGATACCTCCAGCGACTACCGTGAGAAACGCTACGGTACTATGTGGTTGAACACCGGTGATGGCTCTCCCAACATCGTTGATCTGAGCCAGATGTCCTACATGGAGTTTGAGGTGTATTTCCAGGATGCAACTCCCAGCCTCAGCAAAATGTACATTCAGCTGAAGGACACATCTGAGAACGTCCTGACGAAAGCTGACAGCAGCAAACCGTATCTGTCGAGCAGTGTCTACGGCTCGGTTTCACCGCAAAAGAATCAATGGTTCAAAGTACGGCTGAGCCTGTCGGACATGCTGGCTAGTTCTGTAGCAGAGGGGACGAGGCTTGGATACATCCGTTTTGGCTACGACGAGCCTGTCAACATCTTCCTGAGAGGCTTCAAGTTCCTTCCTGCCGTATCTGCGAGCGAAAATAATGTCGGCTTTGTGAAGCAGCAGGATACGATCCCCGATTACGGTTCCGCTACAACTGGCGATTTGAAACCGGCAACCGGCGCGGTTTATTCTTCGGATAAGACGAACGCGCTTACCAGAAGTACGCTCGGCTCGGTTGACACAGAGGGCAATTTCGTCCTTTCCAAAGACGAAACAGCAACCTTCTACAACCAGTTCCGCCGGGGCAGCTACATTGCCCTGCAGGAAATCGTATCCTCGGACTTGTTTGAAACCAAGTGGACAATGTACGAAAACAGTAAGCCCGTTACCAGCATGGGTACCGGTAGTACGGTCACAAACGGCAGTGTGACAAGCCTGAATGGTGTATCCAGCACGGCAGTTGATGATGGACGAACTGAAAACAAAGATGGTGATACGATAGAAGGTGGGTACAACGGCACCAAACCCAGTGAAAGTGCTTTCGTCTTCCGCTCCTACGTGGACCCGGACAACACCACCAGCGCAACCAAACTGAAGGTCGTCTTCACCAACAAGGTCAAAACCGGCAGCCTGACCATCACTAAGCAAAAAGCAGGCACCGCTGATCTGTCGGGAACGTTCACCTTCTATGTGGTGTTCACCAACGTAGGCGGCATGAGCTTGGAGAGTGCACCCATCGTCAAAGGCCCCATCACGTTGAGTGTTGGCGACAGCGAAACGAGCAGCGAAACGATCAGCGGTATCCCCATCAACACGGAGTACGCCGTTTATGAGATCAAGTCGGATGATCCAAATATTACCCTGGACCACATAACCGACGATGTCTATGAAAAATACCCTTACGAAGTAACGACCTATAAGGTAGAAGGCACGGACAAAGGCGCTTACATGGCCAGCGGCGTGATTGATGACGAAACCAACAATGTCACCTACTACAACATCCAGAAGGAAGTCGTTTCCCTGAAGCTCACCAAAGTGTGGGACGGCGTAACCAACACTGCCACACTCCCGACGAGCATTAAGGTTCAGCTGCAGTGCAGTACGGATGGCACAAATTGGAGCTACTATAACGACTACTATAAAGCCAAGGACATTGGCCCCGGCTATGAAAGCTGGAATGGCTACACCTTTGAATTCACCAATCTGGATAAGTATGATGCAGATGGCAAGGAGTACAAGTACCGTGTTGTGGAGCTGGACAGCAAGGGTGATGTGATTACATCCACCAACGATGTAAAGGGCGAACTGGATATTGATGGCACCAAATACGAGGTCACCTACGGAACCGTCGAGAACGTCGAGGACGAAGAAGGCAATACGATCAGGTTCACCCAGACCATCACGAACAAGTGGATACCCATAGGTTATGAACTTCCCGAGACCGGCGGGGCCGGTACATACCTTTATACATTGGGCGGCATCGTGCTGACAGCCGTGCCCCTTGTGTACGGATACAGCCAATGGCGCAGGCGCGAAAGGAGGGCAGCCCGGTAATGCCACTCCTGCCTTGGCAAATCTCTTGCGCCGGGGTGTATCCACAAGATAACTTTTGGAAAGAAAGGAAAACAAAAAATGAAGTACATGAGAAAAATCTTCGCACTGGTTCTGGCCGTTATCATGGTCATGAGCCTGGCAACCACCGCTTTTGCGGATGAGAACACCACCAGCTACGAAGTTTACCAGATTTTTACCGGTGACTATTCCGATGGCGTTCTGTCCAACGTCAAGTGGGGCGCCAATGGTCAGGAAACTGTTGGCACCGCAGTTTCTGATGCTATCCTGACCGAACTGGAAGCTGTGGATGCCAACGCATCCAATTCCGACAAACTGGCCATCATCACCAAGTATGCTAATCTGACTGGCACTCCCTTCAAAACCAGCACTTCCGATACCATCAGCGAGCTGCCTGCTGGTTACTACCTGATCAAGGACGCTGAAGGCTCCCAGGAAGGTGAGAACGGTGTTTACACCACTTACGTGGTCAAGGTTGTTGGTGGCAGTGTCACCATTACCCGCAAGGTTGCAGTGCCCACTGTTGAGAAGGAAGTTAATGACACCGTCTTCAATATCGGCGAAACCATTACCTACACCCTGACCGGTACTCTGCCCTCCAACTATGGCGACTACAAGACCTATACCTACATCTTCCACGATACTCTGTCCACTGGTCTGACCGCCGATAAAGATAGTGTTAAGGTCACTCTGGATACCGCTGAGGGCACCGACATTACCAACATGTTCGACATCACTTATGAGGGTAACGTTCTGACTGTTTCCTGCAAAAACCTGAAGACCAACGCCAACATCACCGCAAGCTCCAAGATTATTGTTACCTACAATGCCGTTCTGAACGAGAACGCAGTCATTGGCGGTACCGGTAACGACAACAAGGTTTACCTGGAGTACTCCAACGACCCCAACTGGAATGGTGACCCCACTGATCCCACTACTCCTCCTCCCACCGGCGATACCCCTGAGAAAGATAAAGTTGTTTATACCTTTGATCTGCCTGTGTTCAAGTACGACGGTGCTAACAATAAGGGTCTGGCTGGTGCAAAGTTCTCCCTGTATGACAGCACTGGTGCAATCGTTAAGCTGACTGCTAAGGATAACAATGTGTACAAGGTTGATCCTAACGGCACCGTTACTGAGATTACCACTGATGAGACTGGTCTGTTTACCATCGAAGGCCTGAAGGACGGCACCTATACTCTGACGGAAGTCAAAGCTCCTGAGGGCTACAACAGCGTTGCTGACATCACTGTGGTGATTGCTGAGGACGGCACCATCACCATGAATGGCAGCACCATTACTCAGGTTAAAGTTGAAAACAACGCAGGCTCTACCCTGCCCGAAACCGGCGGCATGGGCACTACCCTGTTCTATGTCTTCGGCGCAATCCTGATGGTTGGCGCAGCTGTTCTGCTGGTCACCAAGCGCCGCATGAATATGGCTGAGTAAGGAAACGGATTGCACCACAGGCATTCCCTTCGGTCACCACACCAGTCTGCGGGCTGGTTCGCAATGACAGAGAAAAAACAAATCCGGCGGGGGCACGCCCCCCGCCGGTACTTCAAGAGAGATTCAACACCAAGGAGAACCCTATGAAAAAGCACTTATCCGCCATTCTTCTTTTCCTCATATTTTTCATAGGCTTGTCCCTGCTGCTGTATCCTACTTTCGCAGACTGGTGGAACTCCTTCCACTCATCCCGGGCTGTTGCCAGCTACGTGGAGCAGGTTGCTAACATCGATGACGATCAATACGAGGAGCTTTGGAATGCGGCATGGGATTATAACCAATCCCTGCTGGACCGGCCCAATACCTTTATCCTGTCCGATGAACAGAAGGCGCAGTACGAGCAGCTTCTGAATGTGGGCGACAACGGCATCATGGGATACATCGAAATCCCGTCCATCAATGTGACCCTGCCCATCTACCACGGCACCGACGAGGCCGTGCTCCAGATTGCCGTCGGTCATCTGGAATGGACCAGCCTGCCTGTGGGCGGCGAAAGCAGCCACTGCGTGCTCTCCGGACACCGGGGCCTGCCCAGCGCCCGGCTCTTCACCGATCTGGATCAGCTGGAAGTGGGCGATACGTTTCTGATGTATGTTCTGAATGAAGTGCTGACCTACGAGGTCGACCAGATTCGGATTGTAGAACCCGTTGAAACCCAGGATCTGCTGATCGAGGAGGGCAAAGATCTGTGCACGCTGGTGACCTGCACCCCCTACGGCATCAACTCCCACCGGATGCTGGTGCGGGGCAGGCGCATCGATAATATTGTAGAAGAAAAGGCTGTCCGCGTCACCGCCGACGCCATGCTGATCGAGCCGGTGCTGGTGGCTCCGCTGGTGGCTGCCCCCATGCTGCTGGCGCTGCTGATCGCCCTGATGCTCCCCAAACGGAAGAAGAACAGGAGGAATGAGGAATGACTGAAAAGAACGGATCCCCGCGCCAGTCGGCGAACCGGATCGGAATGACATGCCAATTTTTGACGCGGGTGGTTTCCTTGCTGGCCGCGCTGGTGATGCTGCTGACCATGCCTCTGGCGGCATCCGCCCACGAGGTGCCCCAGGAGGGACGGAAGGGCTCCATTACCCTCACCATGAAATATCAGGGCGCGGCAGTGCCCGGCGGCGAGCTGACGCTGTACCGGGTGGGCGAGGTCTCTGAGAACGACGGGAACTATGATTTCGTCCCCACGGCGGAATTCTCCGGCTGCGTGACGGAATTCGAAGACATCACCTCCGCCGCCCTGGCAAAGCAGCTGGCGGATTACGCAAAAACCGACTGGGCCGTGGCTGTGAAGACTGCCGACGGCAATGGCCGGGTGAAGTTCGAGGATCTGGAACAGGGCCTGTATCTGCTGGTGCAGACCAAGGCGGCAGAGGGCTATGAGGGCATCGCGCCCTTCCTGGTGTCCGTGCCCCAGTATGTGGACGGCAAGTACGTCTACGACGTGGACGCTGCCAGCAAGATGGAGACGCTGCAGCCCGAGCCGGAAGAAACGACCGTGCCGACCACGCCTCCTGACGACAAGCTGCCCCAGACGGGCCAGCTGAATTGGCCCGTACCGGTCCTGATCTGCAGCGGCCTGCTGTTCCTGACGCTGGGCTGGGTTCTGCGGTTTGGAAAAAAGAAGATTAAGTAAAGGGTACCTCTCATAAACAACCGGCCGGACACGCTGCTGTGCATGAAAGTCGGCATAGTATGAGTCTGGAACGTTCCGCGGATGGAATAAAAAGGATACGGGGCAGCGCTGGAAGAGCGGTGCCCCGTTTGCTTATGCTGTCATTTTTTCCTGGAAAATGGACGAGCAACAGCGAATAGAGTATGCCGGAGGTGATGTGTATGATTGCCGCGGCATGGCTGATGCTGAGTACGCTGCTGTATTCACTGCAGTTAAACACCGGTTCGTTTCCAAAGCCCCTGACAGAGGAAGAGGAGCGGCGGTACCTGACGCTGGCAAAAGAGGGCGATTTGGAAGCAAGAAATATCCTGATTGAACGAAATCTGCGCTTGGTGGCACATATTATGAAAAAATATTATGCCCAAACTGCCGATCAGGAGGATCTGATTTCTATTGGAACCATTGGATTGATCAAGGGGATTACCACATTCGACGCATCAAAAGGGGTACGGCTGGCAACGTATGCTGCACGGTGTGTGGAAAATGCTATCCTC
>JBGVMD010000027.1:0-57498 GCA_045124575.1 Faecousia sp. | reverse complement strand
TGGGATGCAAGTCCGTTCCAAGTAACCGATGAAACAAAAGCAATGGTGACAAATAATATTTGTTATGTACTCAATAATTTTCTGAAGTGTTCTGCATACGAGAATATCATTTTTTGTTGGGTGATGCACGAGCAGAGAATTATCGATTCCATACTTGAGAAGCTGGATACACAGAACTGTGAGGTGAAATGCGTCTCACTTGTAGCGGATGAAAAGACTCTGTGCGAAAGATTATCAATGGATGTAGAAAGAGGTATTCGCTCTGAAGATGTAATTGAGAGAAGCATAGCAAGAATACCGATGTATCAAACATTGGATACCATTATAATTGATACAAACGCAAAGGATGTGGCTGCGATTGCCAATGAGATAAAGCTGTTGTAATACCGTCAAATTCCAATTTGTCTAACTGTTTTGCAGTAACGATACCGAGCGGGTCAGGGCAGTAACGAAACGCACTGCACCAAGCACGAATCGCCTGCGGGGGCATCCCCGCCAAATTCCAATTTATCGAACAGATAGAAACAGCCGCCTCTCATGTGGAGGCGGCTGTTGTTATTCCCATATTACCAGCTAAACCGATAAGTGGTCTGGCTCTTATACTTTTCTCCTGCCTTGGTGACAGGCTGCTTCCACTGGGGATTGTGGATGGCATCGGGATAGAACTGGGTCTCCAGACACACGGCGCAGCGGGGCTCATAGCGTACCCCATCCTTGCCGTCCCCGGTGGTGTAGTTGGCGGTATAGACCTGCACACCGGGGCAGTCGGTGTAAACTGCCATGCTGCGGCCACTTTCCGGATGGGAAAGCTGGGCACAGGGATTGCAGAGCACCTCAAAATTGTGGTCATAGCCCTTCTGCAGATGCAGGGGCTCATAATCTTCGCCAATATCCCGGCCCAAGGCCTTGGGAGTCCGGAAGTCCATGGGGGTACCCTCTACGGCACGCAGTTCACCGGTGGGGATGGACTGTGCGGTGGCAGGGGTAAAGAACCGGGCGGGCATGGAAAGCACCTGCTCCATGGCCTTTTCCGGCCTACAGTGACCGGCCAGATTGAAATAGCTGTGGTTGGTCATGTTAAACACAGTGTCCTGGTCGGAAACCGCTTCATAGCTGATTACCAGGCTGTCGCCGGTGAGCTGATAAGTCACCTGAATATCCGCATGACCGGGGAATCCCTGATCTAAGTGAGGGGAATGCAGGACAAAGCAGATACTGCTGTCGTCATGTCGAACCACATTCCACATCCGGCGTTCGTAGCCGTTAGGGCCGCTGTGCAGGCTGTTATTGCCGTCGTTGGCGTTGAGACAATAGGTCTTGCTGCCCACCACAATGGCGGCATCTTTGATGCGGTTGGCATTACGGCCCACGGTGGCACCCAAATAGGTATCGCTGGCGGCATAGGCGGCAGGGGAGTCAAAACCCAGCACCACATCCGCGACATTCCCTTGACTGTCCGGTACGTACAACCGTACCAGTGTGGCGCCAAAATCGGACAGAACCGCCTTCATGGGGCCGCAGGAAATGGTATATAAAAAGGCAGAATCTCCGCAGGGTGTTGTTCCAAACAATTCTCTCATAAAATCGACAATTCCTTTCTGAAAGTGTAAAAAAGAACATTTTGCCGCTCCGGCACTATTTAGAATTATACAATATTCTTGCGTTAATTTCAATGCACACTTCCAAATATTTCCCCAATAGCGTGCCATTGAACCGAAATTTTAGGGTAACATAATCTTTCTGCAATATTGCACAAAAGAGGGGGAGAAAAATATACACATGATTTTGCGATGCACTATTGAAAAAACCACAAGATGTAGTATAATGGAACAACCGACCGTTTTTTATTGAATTTTTGCCCCGGAGGTTTTACATATGAAGATCATCAAAAGAAATGGCTCCGAAGTCACATTTGACATTTCCAAAATTTCCATGGCCATCACCAAGGCCAACAATGCCGTGGAGGAAAAGGTGCGCATGACGCCCCTGCAGATCCGCCGCATTTCCGAAAGCGTGCAGATTTCCTGCGAAGAGATGGGCCGCAGCCCCTCCGTGGAGGAAATTCAGGATCTGGTGGAAAAGTCCATCATGGCCCACGGTGCTTTCGAGGTGGCCAAGGCTTATATCACTTACCGCTACACCCGTAGCCTGCTGCGCCAGTCCAACACCACCGATGACCGCATCCTTTCTCTTATTGAGTGCAACAATGAGGAAGTCAAGCAGGAAAATGCCAACAAAAACCCCACCATCAACGCAGTCCAGCGTGACTATATGGCAGGCGAGGTTTCTAAGGACATCACTGCCCGTATTCTGCTGCCCAAGGAGATCGTGGATGCCCATGAGGCCGGTATCATCCACTTCCACGACTCCGATTATTATGCCCAGCACATGCACAACTGCGATTTGGTGAATCTGGAAGATATGCTCCAGAACGGCACCGTCATTTCCGGCACCCTCATCGAAAAGCCCCACTCTTTCTCCACCGCCTGTAATATCGCCACCCAGATCATTGCCCAGGTGGCATCCAATCAGTACGGTGGCCAGTCTATTTCTTTGACCCACCTGGCCCCCTTCGTGCAGGTCAGCCGTGAGAAGATCCGCAAGACAGTGGAGCATGAGATGGAGATCCTGGGTGTCAATGCCACCGAGGAGAAGATCTCCGCTATTGTGGAAGACCGCCTCCGTGACGAAGTCCGCCGCGGCGTCCAGACCATCCAGTATCAGGTGGTGACGCTGATGACCACCAACGGCCAGGCTCCTTTTATCACCGTCTTTATGTACCTCAACGAAGCTCGGTCCGAGCAGGAGAAGCAGGATCTTGCCATGATCATCGAGGAGACCCTGCGCCAGCGCTACGAGGGCGTCAAAAATGAGAAGGGCGTGTGGATCACCCCTGCTTTCCCCAAGTTGATCTATGTGCTGGAAGAGGACAATGTCCGGGAAGGCACCAAATACTGGTATCTGACCAAGCTGGCTGCCCAGTGCACCGCCAAGCGCATGGTTCCCGACTATATCTCCGAAAAGAAAATGCTGGAACTGAAGGGCGATGTCTATGTCTGCATGGGCTGCCGCTCCTTCCTGACTCCCGACCGCTTCACCGATGCCGGGGCAGGTAACATTGCCAATGCCGGCAATTATGAGCCCAGCAAGCACAAGTATTACGGCCGCTTCAATCAGGGCGTGGTTACCATCAATCTTCCTGATATCGCCCTGTCCTCCGGCCGGGATATGGATAAGTTCTGGAAGATTTTCCATGAGCGTATGGCGCTTTGCTATAAGGCGCTGATGTGCCGCCATGAGCGTCTGAAGGGGACCCTCAGTGATGCTGCCCCCATCCTGTGGCAGTATGGCGCCCTGGCCAGACTTCCCAAGGGCGAGCCCATCGATAAGCTGCTTTACGGCGGCTACTCCACCATTTCCCTCGGCTATGCCGGTCTTTATGAGTGCGTTAAGTATATGACCGGCAAATCCCACACTGACCCTGAGGCAACGCCCTTTGCCCTGCAGATCATGGATGCCCTCAACGATGCTTGCAAGGGTTGGAAGGCTCAGCACAACATCGACTTCTCTCTCTACGGCACACCCCTGGAGTCCACCACCTATAAGTTCGCCAAGTGCCTGCAAAAGCGCTTCGGCATCATCCCCGGTGTGACGGATAAGAATTACATCACCAATTCCTATCATGTCCATGTCTCCGAGGAGATTGACGCTTTCACCAAGCTCAGCTTCGAGGCTCAGTTCCAGCACCTCAGCCCCGGCGGCGCCATTTCCTATGTGGAAGTGCCCAATATGCAAAATAACATCGATGCGGTGCTGCAGCTGATGGAGTATATGTATGAGCACATCATCTACGCCGAGTTGAACACCAAGAGTGACTACTGCCAGTGCTGCGGCTTCGACGGTGAGATTGAAATTTCCGAGGACGACGGCAAGCTGGTTTGGAAATGCCCCCAGTGTGGTAACACCGACCAGAGCAAAATGAATGTGGCCCGCCGTACCTGCGGCTACATCGGCACCCAGTATTGGAACCAGGGCAGAACCCAGGAGATCAAGGATCGCGTCCTGCACCTGTAAGAAAAATGAAATGGGCGGCTCATCCGAGCCGCCCAAGTTTTTTTGTGCCCCAAGCCTTCTCCTCAAGGAGAAACCTTTAATTTTTGACCAGCACCTTGATAATTTCGCCCACATACAGATCGTGGAAGTCCTTTTTGGGATAGCAGTCATCCATCAATTCCTTGTCATGGAATCCCTCTTCAACGATCGGTGCCTGATACAGCTTCCGGCACACAAACACCAGCTTCGCTTCATCAAAATAGGTGTATCCGTCCCCCAATACCGGTGTCAAACCTGCTGCGGCTACCTTATCCCCATCCCGACCGGAATGGGTGCCCAAATATCCCAATTCCTTCTTATATTCTTCCGGGAAGAAGCAGAGGCTGTACAGCGGTTCCCGATCTACAAATTCCTTGGTATAGCGCTGGGGCCGCACGAAGATGACGGAGGTGGGCAATCCGCCGCCGTGACCCCACAGGGAGCCGAAATGACCCCAGCTGGCGGTCATGGTGTTGTAGCCGACCTGGTCATCTCCGGCAGTCACCAGCATCCACTGCTTTGCCACCATCTCCATGGGATTCATCTGCAATTCGTAAGGGGAAATCTCCTTAAAACCCATATTCATTCTCCTCTTTTGTAATATACCCGATACTGTGCTTCCGCATCCGGTGCTTCCGCCTGCTCTGCAAACAATCCATACAGCGCTGTCGCCTTTTTCTCCAACTGCTGATAAGAATGCTTCGTATCGGTTCCGATGTTCACAAAGAACCCATCGTCCTTGGCCTGCTTCAAAATCGCCCGGCCCTGGTCATTAAAAGCCAGTACCCGGCAGTAGGGAGCGGGGGAGACCAAATCTTGTGCAGTCAGTCCCAGAAATGCACACATCACCATTCGGTCGATCCGGGTGCGGGTGTAGCGTTTCGACTTGGTGGCGGCAATGATCTCCTCCAGAGAATTAGCCTCCCGGCAGGCATGCATGAATTTTCGCCACAGTCCTTCGCTGCCGTAGGGCAGTGCCTGGAATTCCTCGTCCGTCATGGTTCTCAGACGGTACAAGATGGCCTTTTCTCCCTGATGCAGCGTGTGCAATGCCACATTTGCAACCGCTGGTTGCGCCTTTTCCGGGAGAAAACGGCGAAAATCCTCGCCTGCAACCATCAGTTGCCGCACGGCAGTAGCCGAGGGATTCTCTGAATCTGCCCATGTATCATGATAATTGCCCCGGCGCAAAATAGGCATAATCTCCAACATCGCATTTTGCGCCAGAATTGCCTTGCAGTATTCTGTTGCCAAAATGTTGTTTGGGGTTTCCAGCAGCGCGGCATCCAGCCCCATCGACTGTAGCGCCGCTTGCCGGGCAGCAGGGAAGGACAAGCCCTTGTCCAGCTCCTGCCGCAATGCGGGAGAAAAACCGGGCGCCAGCAAAGCTTTCGCCGTGCTCATGAGAGCATCCTTGTCTGCAGTCTCCGCCCCGAAGCACAGACTATCACACAGCCGGGAGAGGATCGCCACGCCCCCGGCGGCAAAGCCCTCAGCCGACGATAGTGCCGCCGTCACAGGCAGCTCCAACACCAGGTCAGCGCCGCAGTCAATGGCGGCTTTGGCCCGGATTATTTTGTCCACAATGGCCGGGTGTCCCCGCTGCACAAAATTGCCGCTCATCAGGCACACAATGGCGTGATCTTGCGCTTTCAGGTAGTCTAATTGCTTCAGATGGCCCAAATGCAGGGGATTGTATTCGCAAATAATGCCCGTAACTGGCAAATTGATCCCTCCTTTTTGAAAAAATATGGAAAAAGGGGTTGAGAAATCCAGATAAATCATGTACAATAACTCTGTTTGGAATATATTAACACAAAACCGCAAAATTTGAAACATTTATTTTAGGAGGATTCATACCAATGAACGTTCTGGTTATTAACGCAGGCAGCTCTTCCCTGAAGTATCAGCTCATGAACCCCGAGACCGGCGATGTGGCCGCAAAGGGTCTGTGTGAGCGTATCGGCATTGACGGCCGTCTGACCCACAAGGTCGAGGACAAGAAGATCGTCAAGGAAATCCCCATGCCCACCCACGGCGAGGCCATCGCCGCTGTTATGGCAGCTCTGCTGGACGCTGAGCACGGCGTTATTAAGTCCGTTGCCGAAATCGATGCTGTCGGCCATCGTGTTCTGCATGGCGGCATGAAGTTCTCCGATTCCTGCATCATTAACGATACCGTTATCGCCACCATCGAAGAGTGCACCCCCCTGGGCCCCCTGCACATCCCCGCAAACCTGCTGGGCATCCGTGCCTGCCAGGAAGCTATGCCCGGCACTCCCAATGTGGCTGTGTTCGACACTGCTTTCCACATGACCATGCCCGCCAAGGCTTACCGTTACGCCATCCCCACCGAGTACTTCGAGAAGGACGATGTCCGTCGCTACGGCTTCCACGGCACCTCCCACAAGTACGTTGCTCTGCGCACCGCTGAGCTGGTTGGCAAGAAGGAATTCAAGATGGTCAACTGCCACCTGGGCAACGGCTCTTCCATGGCCGCCATCCTCAACGGCAAGTGCCAGGATACCACTATGGGTCTGACTCCTCTGGCCGGCGTGCCCATGGGCACCCGTTCCGGTGACATCGACGGCGGTGTTATCCAGTTCCTGTGCAACAAGTACGGCTATACCGTTGACGAGTGCCTGAACATCCTGAACAAGAAGTCCGGCGTTCTGGGTATGTCCGGCGTTTCCTCCGACTTCCGTGATCTGGAAGACGGCGCCAAGGCCGGCAATGCTGACTGCCGCCTGGCCCTGGATAAGTTCGCTTACGAGGTCGCCAAGTATGTCGGCGCTTACGCTGCTGCTCTGAACGGCCTGGATGTGCTGACCTTCACCGCCGGTGTGGGCGAGAACGGCGTTTCCACCCGTGCCGAAGTCTGCCAGTACCTGGGCTACCTGGGTGTCAAGATCGACCCCGAGAAGAACAATGTCCGCGGCAAGGAAGCTCTGATCTCCACCCCCGATTCCAAGGTGCAGGTCTGGGTCGTTCCCACCAACGAAGAGCTGATGATCGCTCGCGATACCGCCGAGCTGGTCGCTGCTGCTAAGTAATTTATGAACACAAGAGCCGCCGCATTTCGCGGCGGCTCTTTTCAAAAAAGGAGATTTTTATGACCTCTGTTATTGATCGTTTTCTAAAGTATGTGTCCTTTGACACCCAATCCAACGAAGAAAGTGAAACCTGCCCTTCCACTGAGAAACAGAAACTGCTGGGCGAGGCCCTGGTGGAAGAAATGCTGGCCATGGGTATCGCTGACACCCATATGGACGAGCACGGCTATATTTACGGCACTGTCCCCGGCGATCCCAAGCTGCCTACCATCGGCCTTATCGCCCACATGGATACCTCTCCCGATTGCTCTGACGAAAATGTAAAGACCCGCATCGTGGAGTACACCGGCGAGGATATTTGCCTGAACGAAGAAAAGCAGATCTACCTGAAGCAGTCCGAGTATCCCGGCCTGGCCCAGCACATCGGCAAGCACCTGATTGTCACCGATGGCACCACCCTCTTGGGCGCAGACGACAAAGCCGGCGTGGCAGAAATCATGTCTGCTGCGGAATTCCTGCTGACCGCCAAAATGAACCACGCCACCCTGAAGATCGGCTTCACCCCCGATGAGGAGATCGGCAGGGGAGCAGACCGCTTCGATGTGGCAGGCTTTGCGGCTGACTATGCCTACACCGTAGACGGCGGTACCATCGGCGAAATCGAGTATGAAAACTTCAACGCCGCAGGCGCAAAAGTGGAGTTCATTGGCCGCAACATCCATCCCGGCTCCGCCAAGAACCAGATGGTCAACTCCCAGTATATCGCCATGGAGTTCCAGAGTTTGCTGCCCGCTGCTCAGAAGCCGGAACACACCGAACATTATGAGGGCTTCATCCATCTGACCGATATGGCCGGTGAAGTGGAAAAGTCCACTCTCCACTATATCATCCGTGACCATGACATGACCAAGTTCCAGGAGAAGAAGGCCGTCATGCAGGCCGCTGCCGATTTCATCAATGCCAAATACGGCGAGGGCACGGCACAGCTGACCCTCAAGGACAGCTATTACAATATGCGGGAAAAGATTGAGCCTTGCATGTTCATCGTAGAGCGTGCCAAGAAGGCCATGGAGGCTGTGGGCATTACCCCTGTCACCGTCCCCATCCGTGGCGGCACCGATGGCGCTCGCCTGAGTTATATGGGCCTGCCTTGCCCCAACCTCTGTACCGGTGGCGCCAACTACCACAGCCGCTTTGAGTATGTCCCCACAGAGGATATGCAGCGGATCACCGATATGCTGGTGCAGCTGCTGACGCAGGTAGAATAATGAATGACAAATACGGCGCAGCCATTTGGCTGCGCCGTATTTTTGTTTGTGAAATTAGGCCTCAAAATCCTTTTCGCTGGCTTCGATGACTTCCTCAGCAGCCTCTTCGCAGCACTCGCACTCGTTCTCGCAGCAGCACTCGCCGTCGCAATCGCACTCGCAATCGCACTCATCCTCGCAATCGCAGCACTCACAATCGTCGCACTCGTACTCACAGGTGCACTCGCCGTTTTCATTGCACTCGCAGCCGGCGCACTCGCACTCGCCGCAGCAGCAACCCTTGCCCAGCAGCTTCTTGGCCCAGGCAACGATCTTGTCGCCGTAAGTGGCCACCACGTACACGATGCCGGCAACGGCGGCCAAAGCAGCCACAACCTTGGCAATCACACTAAAAGTCTTCATAAAATTTACCTCCTGAATAAGTATTTTTTCTCCTATTATTATAACCAAAAACCGGGGGAAAAGCAACAGGAATTTTGCAAATCAATAAAAATTTACAAATACCCATACATGCCCCGGATGCTCACTTCTCCGGAGGCAACCGTGCCGATTACGCCGTCGTCAAATTGCACCACCAGACCACCGTCTTCATCCACATCCAGCGCCCTTCCGTGACGCACTTCGTCACCCCGGAGAATGGAGATGTCCTGGCCGATGGTGACGCATTGCCGGGTAAATGCCCCCATGATTTCTGCCTTGCCGGCGAACAGATCACAGCGCATCTGCCACAACTGTCTGATCAGTGTGGCGAACAGGGGAGGGGTATCCTGCCAATCCATTTCCAGAGAGCAGGCCATATCCCGGATTTCCTCGGGGAAATCTGCTGCTCTTTGGCAGCAGTTGATGCCAATGCCAACGATCGCCCATTTTACCTTACGGCTCAAAGGGTCAACAGATAATTCTGTCAAAATCCCGCCCAATTTTCGCTTTTCCAGCACCAAATCGTTGGTCCATTTGATGCCTGGCATTTTGCCTGTTGCTTCAGCAACTGCATTGCTGGCTGCCACACCTGCCGCACAGGTCAGGTGCATCAGCTCCTCCGGGTGACAATCCGGACGCAGAATCACACTCATGTAAATGCCCATCCCGGCAGGAGAGGAGAAACTGCGCCCCAGACGTCCCCGGCCACCGGTCTGCTGACCGGCGATGATCACCGTGCCCTCAGCTGCACCTTCCGCTGCCAGTTGCTTGGTATAGGTGTTGGTGGAGTCAAGTGTGTCGAAATATTGAATTTTCTCCAGCCAGGGATGTCCCGGCAGCCATTTCTTGATTTCAGACAGCATATTTTGCCCCCTTTGTCGTTTGACCAATTGTATCATGAGTTTATCAGAATGACAAGAAAAATCCGCCGGCATCCTCTTGGATACCGGCGGCGCTATTTAGTCAATGTCTTTTACAACTTCCGCAGGGGGATTGTCGAGCACTTCGGGGTGGGCCAGCAGCCGCTTGTAATACTTGAAGAAGGTGGCGTAGTAGTAACCGTCACAGATACGCTCGTCCAGCACGAACTTCACATCCACATACTTTTTCTGTACCACGCTGCCATCCTCTAGCACTTCCAGGGCCTTGCGCTTCATGCCGAAGGCACCGAACACCGGCAGGTTACCAAAGTCATACAGATGATGGTAGATGGGCGGGATGCCAAGGCTGCCCATGGAAGTAAAGAAGAGACTGCCATGGAAGGGGCTCAGCTCCGTCAGGAATTTGGGCAGCAGGCCGAAGTAATCCAGCAGCTTCAGCAGCCACACCACGAATTTCAGCACGATGCTGGGAATCAGATTCAGGTACTGAATCAAATTATCGATACCTTGGTCCAGTTCTTGGGTGGCTTTGACCTTCTCTACTGCCGCATTCAGCTTGTAATACACATCCTCAGCGGTATCGCGGGGATTGAGATGAACCTTGATGGAAGTGTCGGGGGACTCCACCGTCATCTCTTTCTTGATGACCATACAGTACTGAATGTCCTCGCCGCGGGAGTAGACCTTCTGACCATTGATGAAGCGGTTCAACTGGGGATACTTGGCTACGCCCCGGACATAAGCCGCCAGCAGCACATGGGTAATGCCAAAGTCCTTCAAACCTTCCCGCCGCTTTTGACGGATGTAACGATCCACATGGGTGATCTCAAAGGACTCCTCAAAGAGGTTGGAGCAGATATTTCTCTCCCACTGGAAATAGGCGGTGATCTGCGCCATGGGTGCCAGGGTGCGAATCCTGCGGCCATCCTTCCGGTCACCCCAGGTGGGATGGTACTTGCCGTCACTGGAAACCTTCAGCCCCAGCGCCAGCAGGAAACCGCCGATAAACAGCAGTCCGTCTGCAATCACCGTGGGATACACTGTCAGCAGAGTGGCGGAGAAATTGGTGTTGATCGTCTGCACCATATATCCAATAGCCACCAGCGGCAGCAGGAACAGCAAGGTCAACAGCCAGGGATAGCGAACGCGTCCGCAGGTAATAACGGTGTAGAAGATGCAGTAGAACAGGATGCAGGTATAGAACATACCCAGAACGAAAGAATTCTTACCTACAAAAACATGGGGCTGCAGCGCAAAGTACAGACCCATCATCCACACGGGGAGAGCAGTCTTGTAAAACATCTCTCTGCCGTTGATGAGTGTGATGAGCACATACAGCAAGGTGGCTGCTACAGGCAGAACGATTTGACTCCACACATTCAGTTCTTCCCATGCTCCTTTCATATTGGGAATCACAATGCGGGCCACTGCCGAGCCGACCAGGCACAGTGCCATCAGCCATGTCAGCACATTTTTACGGCTGACATATAAATGAATTCTCTTTTCCATACCAAAATATTCTACCATATTTCGACATCTTTGGCAAGAAGAAATATCCATGGCCCGATTTGCAGGGGAAATGGAGACTTTATCATGCCATAAAAAACGGTGCCGTTTTAGACACGGCACCGTCCTATTATTTGAGCATGTGTTTCATTTCAAAAATATGCTCCGGTGTGGTACCGCAGCAGCCACCAAGCAGCGTAGCACCCATTTGGGCGCAGTCTGCCATCACCTGAGCAAACTGCGCAGGGGACATGTCGTAGTGAGCGATGCCGTCGGCCCGGATGATGGGCATGCCGGCATTGGGCTTGCAGATCATTGGCCCCTTCACATATCGCCGCAGCTTGCTCACCAAACCCGGTGTCATGCAGTCAGCGGCAACACAGTTGAATCCAACAGCCGCCGCACCTGCCTGTTCCAGTTCCTGCAGCACCGGGCCGGCTTCCATGCCGGAAAACAGACTGCCATCGCTTTGCATGGTGAAAGAGAACATGGTTGCCTCCGCCCCCTCCAGTTCTGCGGCGATGAGAATGGCTTCCGCCTCGTGGGGATACAGGAGCGTCTCTGCGCCCAGAATGTCTGCACCGCCGTCCATGAGTCCTCTGATCTGCCGCCGATAGTTTTTGATCAGCAGATCCATATTCTCCGTATTCCAGCTGTCGCAGAAGGCAGCCAGTGTGGTAATATCGCCGGCAATCAGACAGTCGGGCGCAGCTTCTCTCGTCAGGGCGATCAAACGGGCGTTGATCTGTTCGGTCTGCGGATCCAGCCCCCGTTCTTTTAAAGCAATGGGCTGACACTGAAAGGTGGGCGCGAAAATGATCTGGGTGCCGGCTTCGGCATACTGCCGCTGCAGATTTTGCAGAACTTCCGGATGCTCCAGAACCCACTGATCCGTCGGACATCCCCGAGGTATACCCAAGGTGCGCAAAACAGATCCGGTGGCGCCGTCCATAAAACGCATCCCGGCGGTAATTCTTTCTTGAAATTCAGATTTACTTAGCATGATGTGTTCACCTTCTTAGTAGATACATTGTCGATGATTGTTCCCATTATATACCTTGCCATAAAATAATGCAACAATCATTGACGGATGCATTTTTATCTGTTAGAATATTTCCGGAAAATAAAGAAAAAGGAGCGAATATCCTATGAAAAAGACTGTTTTGCGTGAGTATGCCCGTCTGATTGCCCGCATGGGTGCCAATGTGCAGAAGGGCCAGGACGTTTTGATCTATGCCGATCTGGACCAGCCCGAGTTTGTCCAGATGGTGGTGGAAGAGTGCTATAAGGCCAAGGCCCGTGAAGTGACTGTTTTCTGGAACTATCAGCCTCTGGCAAAGATCCACACCCGCTACCAGTCCTTAAAGACCATGTCCACCGTGCCCGAGTGGAGCAAGGCTCGTCAGGAACTGTGGTGTGAGACTCTGCCTGCCCGTATCCACATCATCTCCGAAGATCCCGATGGCCTTAAGGGCATGAATATGAAGAAGGTCGCCCAGGCCCGTCAGAAGACTTATCCCATCATGAAGGGCTATATCGACCGTCGTGAGGGAAAGCAGCAGTGGACCATCGCCGCCGTTCCCGGCAAGGCATGGGCCAAGAAGATCTTCCCCGGTGAGCGTACTTCCGTTGCCGTTGAAAAACTGTGGCAGGCCATTCTGTCCACCTCCCGTGTGATGGAGGGTCAGGACTCTGTTCAGGCATGGGAAAACCACAACGCCGATCTGAAGAAGCGCTGTGACTACCTCAATTCCCTGGGCATTGAAAAGCTGCATTACACCGCTGACAACGGCACCGAGCTGACCGTTGGCATGATTTCTGAGGCCATTTTCTGCGGCGGCGCAGAAATTTCCAAGCAGAACATTGTGTTCAATCCCAACATCCCCACCGAGGAATGCTTCATTTCTCCCAAGAAGGGTGAGGCAGAGGGTATCGTCTATTCCACCAAGCCCCTGTGCTACCAGGGCCAGATCATCGACAAGTTCTTCATGCGCTTTGAGGGTGGCAAGGTTGTGGAGTCCGGCGCTGAGGTGGGTGCCGAGCTGCTGGAGACCATGCTGAACATGGACGAAGGCGCCCGCTACCTGGGCGAGTGCGCTCTGGTGCCCCAGACCAGCCCCATCAATCAGACCGACCTGCTGTTCTATAACACCCTGTTCGATGAGAATGCGGTCTGCCACCTGGCCGTGGGTCGTGGCTTCAACGATACCATCCGTGACTGCCACAATAAGACCAATGAGGAGTGCCGTGCGCTGGGTATCAACGACTCCATGGTCCATGAGGACTTTATGATCGGCTGCGACTCCATGAACATCGACGCCATCTGCGCCGATGGCAAGATCGTCCCCATCTTCCGTAACGGCAACTGGGCTTTCTAAAAAAATACAAAATAATTAAAAAAAGTACTTGCATTTCCGAATGTAATGTGCTATTATATCCGAGCGATTGAAATTGCTAAGGGTTACTATGCCCTTTTATCTAAGAAGAAAGAGGTGAACAAAATGAAGGAAGGTATCCATCCTAAGTACGAACAGACCACGATTCGTTGCGCTTGTGGTAACGTTTTCGAGACTGGTTCCACTAAGAAGGAGATTCGTGTTGAAATCTGCTCCAAGTGCCACCCTTTCTATACCGGCAAGCAGAAGCTGGTTGACACCGGTGGACGTGTCGATCGTTTCAACAAGCGTTTCGGCCTGAAGTAAGAGATAAAAGTTCGTACTGCATTTGCGGTACGAACTTTTTTTGTCTTTTCCGGGGAAAATGTTGTACAAATGGTACATAATGTGGTATAATATTAGATAATCGTTTTTACACAGCAATTGCTGTTTTGCGGAGGAACTATGGAAGAAATTTTAGAACAAAAAACACAGGAACGGGCAGTCCTCGTGGGCCTGAACGCCTCCTGCTTTGCTGCTGCCCAAACGGCTACTGATGAAACGCTGGAAGAGTTGGAGGCGCTGCTGGAAACTGCCGGTGGCTTCTGCACCGGCAAGGTGCTGCAAAATCGAGCTACCCCCGATCCCCACAGTTTCATTGGTGAAGGCAAAGCACAGGAAGTGAAAATGCTGGTGG
The DNA here is from genome assembly GCA_045124575.1 of Faecousia sp. Classification (GTDB taxonomy): domain Bacteria; phylum Bacillota; class Clostridia; order Oscillospirales; family Oscillospiraceae; genus Faecousia. Next base: position 43,206 of record JBGVMD010000027.1, on the reverse strand, counting down.
AGTTCACCCAGTCCACCATGGTGGTCTTTGATAATGAGCTTTCTCCCGGCAATATCCGAGCCTTGGAAGAAATCATTGGGGTTACTGTTTTGGACCGTAGCGCCCTCATTCTGGATATTTTCGCCCAACGAGCCAAGACGCGGGAAGGTCGACTGCAGGTAGAGCTGGCCCAGTATCAGTATCTGCTGCCCCGGCTTTCCGGCATGGGCAAGAGCTTGTCCCGTCAGGGCGGCGGCATCGGCACCCGTGGCCCCGGCGAAACCAAGCTGGAATCTGACCGTCGCCACATCCGGGAGCGTATTGATCGCCTCCGCGGGGAATTGGAGCAGGTGCGCCAGGTTCGTGCCGTCCAGCGGGAGCGCCGCATTAAAAACTCCATGCCGGTGGTGGCCATTGTGGGCTACACCAATGCCGGTAAATCCACACTTCTCAATCAGCTTACCGGTGCGGGCATTCCTGCCAACAACCGCTTGTTTGATACACTGGATACTACCAGCCGCGCTTTGACCGTGTCCGACACGCTGGATGTTATATTGTCTGATACCGTCGGTTTTATTTCCAAGCTGCCCCACCATTTGGTGGATGCTTTCCGGGCCACTTTGGAGGAACTGGAGTATGCGGACCTGCTTCTGCATGTCATTGATGCTTCCGACCCCAACAGGGAAGAGCACATCGCTGTGGTGGATCGTCTGATTGCCAAGCTGGCCAAGCCCGGCACCCCCGTGCTGCGCTGCTATAATAAGGCGGATCTTGTTACCGCTGAGGACATTCCCATCGGGGAAGATGTGGTAAAAATGTCTGCCAAAAGCGGCATGGGCATGGAGGAGCTACTGAAGGCCATCGAGCGGGCCGTCGGCAAAACCCATCACCATGTTACCGTGACTTTGCCCTATTCCATGGGCGGCATGGTGGAGACCCTGCATAATAACGCTCAGGTGATTTCCACCGATTACACCGCCGAGGGTATTGTGGTGGAGACCGTTGTGGACGATATTCTGTACGGCAGACTCCGGGAGTATATAACAAAGGAAGTGTAATACTTGGACGAATATCTGGTGCCGACGGATTTCGGCGAGGATGAATTTATAGAGAAAAAATCCCGCTTCATTGGCCGTCTTTGGCCGGTGGAAACCGAAGAAGCGGCGCTGGAAAAGATCCAGGAAATGAAGAAAAAGCACTACGATGCCACCCACAACTGCTGGGCCTACATCATCCGTGATGGCGCCGTCCGCTTTTCCGATGACGGCGAACCCGGCGGTACTGCCGGTATGCCCATGCTGCAGGTGCTGCAGCGGGAGGGGCTTTTTAACTGCGTCTGCGTGGTGACCCGCTATTTTGGCGGCATCTTGTTAGGCGCCGGTGGCTTGGTCCGTGCCTATACCAAGGGCGCGAAAATTGCGGTGGATGCCGCAGGCAAGAGTATGAAGCGGGTGTGGACGGTGTTGTATCTGCCCATTCCCTATACATACTATGAGCGGGTGAAGCTGCTGGTAGCAGACTTTGAAGGCATCATCCGGGATACCCAGTTCGGTGCGGATATCGAATTGGAACTGCTGTTCCCGGAAGCCAACGCCCAGCCCTTCTTGGATAAATTGACCGATATGAGTGCCGGCACCATCGATGGCATGGAAATCGGCAAAGAATACAGGGCATTTCCGATTTAAAACAAAGGAGTGTTGTTATGACCGTGCGTGAAGAATTGGAACGACTGGAGCATCGTACCCTTCATCCCAAGGCAGCCTTTTCCGACCAGACCAAGGGCCGTCCTAATGGCGAAAACATACATGAAAACGATGTCCGTACCTGCTATCAGCGGGATACGGATAAGATCGTTCACTCCAAGGCCTTTCGTCGGCTGAAACACAAGACCCAGGTCTTTTTGAGCCCCGAGGGCGATCACTATCGCACCCGCATGACCCACACTTTGGAAGTGTCCCGCATTGCCCGCACCATTGCCCGCAGTTTGGCATTGAATGAAGATCTTACCGAGGCCATTGCCATGGGTCATGACCTGGGTCATACCCCCTTTGGCCACGCCGGTGAAGCGGCATTGGCAGAGCTAATGCCCGGCGGCTTCCGCCACAATGAGCAGAGTCTGCGGGTGGTGGATTTTTTGGAAAAAGACGGCGCAGGTCTGAACCTTACATACGAAGTCCGCATGGGCATCGTCGGCCATACTGGCTGCATGATCCCGGACACTCTGGAAGGCCAGATTGTCCGTTTTTCCGATCAGATCGCCTATGTCAACCACGACATTGACGATGCGGTGCGGGCCGGCATTCTGACCAATGACGACATTCCTGCCTCCATCAGCGATGTGCTGGGCAAAACCCACGGCCAGCGGATCGACACCCTGGTCTGTGATATGATTCTGACCTCCAGAGAGGCTGGTGATATTGTTCAGACACCGACGGTGCAGCAGGCGCTGCAGGATCTTCGCAGTTTTATGTTTGAACGGGTCTACCGCAATCCCATCGCCAAGGGGCAGGAAGGCAAGGCCCGGGATATGCTCCAGCGGCTCTTTGCTTATTATGCGGCCCATCCGGAGGAACTGCCGGAGGATTTCCAGCCTCAGATGTCTTTTGAGGGTTTGGAGCGAACGGTCTGCGACTATATTGCCGGCATGACGGACAAGTATGCCGTGGATAAATTCTCGCAAATTTTCATCCCCATGGGTTGGCAGACCAAGGGATGATGTGATATAATATTTCGTTGAAAGTTGACTTGTGAAAGGAGGTTATCCCTATGGCATTTCCCCAGGCTTTTATCGATGAGCTTATTGCCCGCAATCCCATTGAGGATGTGGTGGGTCAGTATGTCAGTCTCAAACGTTCCGGCGCCAATATGTTTGGCCTATGTCCCTTCCATGGGGAGAAAACCGCCTCCTTTTCCGTGGCCCCGGATAAGGGTATTTACTACTGTTTCGGTTGCCATAAGGGTGGCGGAGCAGTGAATTTCATGATGGAAGTGGAAAACCTCAGCTATCCGGATGCTGTCCGGGCTCTTGCCAAACGGGTTGGACTGGAGGTGCCGGAGGACGAGCAGTATCAGTCCCGCTATCGGGCACAAGAACGGCTGTGGGCGCTGATGAAGGAAGCCGGCCGCTTCTATTATAGTCAACTTTACACGCCCCAGGGTGCACAGTGTTTGGAATATGTGCAAAAACGAGGCCTTTCCAGCGCCATCGTTACGCGCTTCGGCATTGGTTTTGCGCCCAATTCCTGGAATGCTTTGGTGGATGCCATGCGCAAGAAAGGTTACACCGACCAGGAACTGAAGGACGCCGACTTGGTGGGCGAGAGGAATGGACGCATTTACGACCGCTTCCGCAACCGACTCATGTTCCCCATTTTTGATGTGCGAGGCAATGTGATCGGCTTTGGTGGCCGGGTGCTGGACGATTCTAAGCCCAAATATCTCAATTCCAACGAGACGTTGATTTTTAATAAACGCAAAAATCTCTTCGGCATGAACTTTGCCAAGATGACAAAGCAGCCTTTCATCATTCTGGTAGAAGGCAACATCGATGTGGTGGCGCTGCATCAGTTCGGTTTTGATAATGCGGTGGCATCCTTGGGTACTTCGCTGACCGAGGAGCAGGTCAACCTGCTGAGTCGCTACACCCAACAGGTAGTGCTGACCTATGACACTGACGAGGCCGGCCAACGGGCAGCTCAGCGAGCTATTCCTATGCTGGAAAAGGCAGGCATTCAGGTGAAAGTGCTGCAAATGAAGGATGCCAAAGACCCGGACGAATTCCTTCATAAATTCGGGGCGGATCGCTTCAAACTGCTGTTGGAGGAGTGCTCCAATCGGGTAGAGTATCAGCTGGCAGCCATTGCCGCAAAATACAATATTTCCGCCGATGAAGAGCGGGTGAAATTTATCCAGGAGGCGGCAGAGCTGATCTGCACCTTGTCCAGCGCTGTCCAGCGGGAGGTCTATGGCCACCGGGTGGCGGAGGCAGGGAAAATCAGCTATGAAGCCATGAAAATCGAGATTGACAAGGCCTATAATCGCCGCAAGACCCGTGCCCAAAAGCAGCAGGAAAAGCAGGACCTGCAGCCGGTACGTGCTTTGCAGCCCAAGACGCGGGCCTTCCACTATACCAATATGAAATCCGCTATGGCGGAAGAAACGGTGCTGGCTATGGTGACAACGGAACCTGCCCTTTTCGATCAGACCGGCACGCTGACAGAAGAAATGTTCTCCTCTGCCGTGCTGGGCAGAGCCTTTGCCCAATTGCGACAGCGCTATGGAGAAGGCCTGGAAGCAACGCTGGGTGTACTGGAGAATTTTACCTCCGAGGAAATGTCCCATTTGGTGGGCGTTATCCAGCGTCGTCAGGGCACGGTTAATGAAACCGCATTGGCCGATTGCATCCGCACCATTCGGGGAGAATATCAGGCAGGAAATGTCAGCTCCGATGATGATTTGTTGGCGTTGCAAAGCAAACTCAAGGAGAAAAAAGGACTGAAGTAATGACTTACACACCGACGCAGCCCTTGCCCGTAGCAGCGGGTGAAGAGAATATCGATATTTTCCTGCAGGAGGTTCGTGCCTATCCCCGGTTGACGGCACAGGAAGAACTGGCGCTGGCTCGGCGCTGTGCGGAGGGCGATGAAGAGGCTGTCCGTCAAATGGTCAGTGCCAATCTGCGGCTCGTGGTGGCCATTGCAAAGCGCTATTATAGCGGGGCGGTGCCGCTGCTGGATCTGATCCAGGAGGGTGCCATTGGCCTGCTGACAGCAGCCAGAAAATTTGATTTCACACGGCAGGTCCGCTTTTCTACATACGCCGCCAACTGGATTCGCCAGGGCGTTATGCGATATATCGCCAATAATTGCGATCCTATTCGTGTGCCGGCCCACACTGCCGACCTGATTCGCCGGGTGATTCTTGCCCGGGACGAGCTGACCCAACAGCTGCGGCGGGAGCCGGAACTGAGTCAGATTGCCGAAAAGGTGCAGTTGCCGGAGGACAAGGTGCTTCAGCTGTTGCAGATGCAAAGAAAAACCTTCTCTCTGGAAGCGCAGTACTGGGAGGAAGAGGCCGAGCCCGGTATCGAGGATCTAGAAGCGCCCCAGCCCTTGGAAGCCTTGGTGCGAGAAGAAATGGAGCGCACGTTGGAGCAACTGCTGTCTATGTTGACAGAGCGTCAACAGCAGATCCTGCGGTTGCATTTTGGCATGGACGGCGGCAAAAGCCATTCTTTGGAGGAAATCGGACAGCTTCTGGGTATCTCTAAGGAACGGACACGCCAAATTGAGAAACAAGCCATGGATCGACTCAAAGAATTGGGTGCGGACATGGGATTGGAGGATTTTCTGGAATGACAGAATTGGATTTTTCCTTTGAACAACCTGCCTGGGTGCGGGTGCTGGAGCAGCTGCCCCGTGGCAGTAAGCTGTCTGCTGTTCGACTTCTGACCCTCATGGAAGGGGAAGGGGAGGAGCAGCTGGAGGAAGCGCTGCTGTATTTAGAATCCGTAGGCATCCAACTGGATATTACCGATTTGCCCAAGCCGGCCGCTGCAGGTCAGGCTGCCCTGCGACTGCACCGGGAGGAACAGTTGGTACGGGAGGGCAAGCTGCGTCAAAACTTGGAAGAAAACGATCCCCTGCGCCTTTATTTGGAGGAAGTGGATGGATTTTCTGCTCCTGCAAATTTGCAGGCTATGGCACAGCGCTATGCTGGGGGTTATGACACGGTGCTGCCGGCGCTGACCAATGCCATGCTGCCAACTGTGGTGGAAATGGCTTGCCGGATGACTGGCCGGGGCGTCTTGCTGCTGGATCTCATACAAGAGGGAAGTCTTGGCCTTTGGCAGGGCATTCTGAACTTCCGGGAGGGCGATTTCGTTTCCCATACCTGCTGGTGGATCGCCCAGTATCTTGCCAGAGCCGTTACCTTGCAAGCCAGAGAAAACGGCGTAGGCCAAAAGATGAAGCAGGCCATGGAAGACTACCGTGCTGTGGATGGCCAGCTGCTCTCCGAACTGGGCCGCAACGCAACGCTTCCCGAAATTGCCGAGGCACTGCATATGACACTGGAGGAAACCCGGGTTGTGGCGGATATGATGGATTCTGCCCGATTGTTGCAACGTGCACTGCCGGAAGAAAAAGAGGAAGAACCCCAGGAAGAGGAGCAGTCCGTGGAAAACACCGCCTATTTCCAGCTGCGCCAGCGTGTCAGTGAACTGCTGGAAAGCTTGGATGACCGGGATGCAGAGTTGTTAAAGCTGCGCTTTGGCTTGGAGGGCAGTCTGCCCCTGAGCCCCGAGGAAACCGGCCGCAAGCTGGGTATGACTCCGGAAGAGGTTATTGCCCACGAAACCGCCGCCCTTACCAAACTGCGAAATCAATAATTTCTTCAATTATTACGATCAAGAGAGTGATACATTATGGCAAAGACATATTCCATCGCCATTGATGGACCTGCCGGTGCGGGTAAAAGCACCATCGCCAAGCGCCTTGCTAAGGAACTGGGCTATTACTATGTGGATACCGGCGCGATCTATCGCACCGTTGCCTATTTTATGGATCTTCTGGGCATTAGCCCTAAGGATACCGACGGTGTCAGCCGCTATATCGACGAGCTCACCATCGACATCTACTACGATGAAAACGGTTTGCAGCATATGCTGATGAATGACATTGATGTTACCGACGACATCCGTACCCCCGACATCTCCCAGAAGGCCAGCTTGGTTTCTGCCCAGCCGGTGGTGCGGGAAATGCTGCTGGATATGCAGCGGGATGTGGCGAGAGAAAACAATGTCATCATGGACGGCCGTGACATTGGCACCGTGGTGCTGCCCAAGGCGGATGTGAAGATTTTCCTCACCGCCTCTGCCGAAGTTCGTGCCCAGCGTCGCCATGCGGAGCTGCAGGCCAAGGGCGCCAAAGACAGTTTTGAGCAGGTGCTGTCCGACATTCAGCGCCGGGATCATCAGGATTCCACCCGTGCCATTGCACCCCTGAAAGCCGCAAAGGATGCAGTGACGGTGGACACTTCCAACATGGACATTGATGATGTGGTGGAAACCATTCACCGCATCGTCATGGACAAGGTGGGCGCATGAGCATTACCACGGCCAAAAGCGCCGGCTTTTGCTTCGGCGTCAGCCGGGCAGTGGAAACGGTAGAGAAGGCAGCGGGCGACGGTAAGCATGTTGTGACCCTTGGCCCGATCATCCATAATCGCCATGTGGTGCAGCGCTTTGAAAGCATGGGCGTACAAGTGATTGCATCTGCTCAGGAAGCCCAGAGCGGCACCACCGTGATCATTCGTTCTCATGGTGTCAGCCGGGCGGTGATCGCCCAGCTGCAGCAGCAGGGCGTGGAAATTCTGGATGCCACCTGTCCCTTTGTTAAGCGCATCCACGACATTGTCAGTCGTGCCGAGGCAGAGGGAGCGCTACCCATTATCATCGGCACCCGGGACCATGCGGAGGTGCAGGGGATCGCCGGCTGGTGTAACCACTGCCGGATCTTTGAAACACCGGAAGAACTGGAAACTTGGACCAAAAATACCGATATTTCCCTGGATGTTCCCATTTGTATGGTCTGCCAGACCACTTCCACAGAAAGTTTGTGGAAAAAATGCTGTGAAATTGCAAAAAAACAGTTTACTAACTTGAAAATTTATGATACGATATGCAGAGCGACAGAGTTTCGACAAGGAGAAGCCGCCGAATTAAGTACGATTTGTGACGCCATGGTCGTTGTAGGAGATGCAAAAAGTTCCAACACAGGCCGCCTTGCGATGATTTGCCGTGAGCACTGCGAAAAGGTCGTTCTCGTAGATAATGCCACAGAACTGGACCCCGATTTCTTCCGCGGTGCCACCCATGTTGGAATCACGGCCGGTGCATCTACGCCGGCGTGGATAATAAAGGAGGTCAATAAGACTATGAGCGAAATTACTAATGTTGAGGCTGTACAGGAGGAGAGCTTTGCTGAGCTGCTGGAACAGTCCATCAAGACTTTAAATACAGGAGATAAGGTTCTCGGCATCGTTACCGGCATCGGCAACACCGAAGTCCAGGTTGATCTGGGCACCAAGCATGCCGGCTACATCCCCTATGATGAAGTCAGCGCAGATCCCACTGTGAAGCCCGAGGATGTTCTGAAGGTCGGCGACGAGATCGAGGTTTTTGTTGTTCGCGTCAACGATCAGGAAGGCACCGTTCAGCTGTCCCGCAAGAAGCTGGAGGGCATGAAGGTTTGGGACGACATGGCTGTCTGGGCAGAGGAGAAGACCACTGTTGAAGGCACCATCACCGAGGAGAACAAGGGCGGCCTGGTTGCTACCGTTAAGGGCATCCGCGTCTTCGTTCCCGCTTCCCAGTCCGGCGTTGCCAAGGGCGGCGACATGGCTGCTGAGGTTGGCAAGACTGTGCAGCTGAAGATCACTGAGGTCAACCGTGCCCGTCGTCGTGTCATCGGCTCCATCCGTGCCGTGAACGCTGAGGAGCGCAAGGCTAACCGTGAGAAGATCTGGACTGAGATCGAAGAGGGCAAGAAGTACCAGGGCGTTGTTAAGTCCCTGACTTCCTACGGTGCTTTCGTCGACATCGGCGGTGTGGACGGCATGGTCCATGTTTCCGAGCTGTCCTGGAACCGTATCAAGAACCCCGCTGAGGTGGTTAAGGTTGGCGACGAGATCGAGGTCTTCGTCATCTCCTTCGATGCTGAAAAGAAGAAGATCTCTCTGGGCTACAAGACCGCTGAGATGAACCCCTGGAACCAGTTCATGACCAAGTACCAGATCGGTGACGTGGTGGATGCCAAGATCGTCAAGCTGATGACCTTCGGTGCCTTCGCTGAGATCCTGCCCGGCGTGGACGGCCTGATCCACATCTCCCAGATCGCTGACAAGCGCATCGGCAAGCCCGAGGATGTTCTGGCTGAGGGCCAGGAGGTCCAGGTCAAGATCACCGATGTGGACGCTGAGAACAAGCGTATCTCCCTGTCCATCCGTGCTCTGCTGGCTCCCGCTGCTGAGGAAGTTGTCGAGGAGACCGAAGAGGCTGCTGAGTAATTTGAAAACCAAATACCGGGACTGTACGCAGTCCCGGTATTTTTCTACAGTCTATAAATGCGGTAAATTGTTGTTTACACCTTTCGCAGCGCAGCCGCCAAAGGCTCCCTTGTGCAAAGGGAGCTGTCAAAAATCTATGATTTTTGACTGAGGGATTGTCGTACATGTACAACCCCTCCGGCCAAAATGAAACATTTTGGCCACTTCCCCTTGCACAGGGGAGGAAAAGCGCTTCGCGCTCCATTACTGCGGTAAACAACAATTTACACGAGGAAAGGAACATCGTTATGGTCAAGCACATTGTTGTCTACACCCTCAAGGAAGGTGTCAATAAAGAAGAAGCCGTTTCCATCATTGCCTCCGTCCTGGAGCCCCTGGTGGGCAAGATTCCCGGCCTTCAGAAAATGGAGATTCGCGCCTGTTTTAACGGTAGCGACTATGCCCTCTACTCTGAGTTTGAAAGCCGCCAGCATCTGGCAGACTATGCCCAGCACCCCCTCCACTTGGAAGCAAAGACCCACTTCCACCACTTCATCGCCACCCGCACCGCCGCGGATTACGAAGTGTAATCGATACCTGTCACATTAGCCCCGGAATCTTCCGGGGCCTTTTATTCTTCCCTTTGACTATTGCGATGCACAGTGCTATAATAATAGCACTCAATGACAAAGGAGGTGCGGACAGATGAATATGCGAATATGGCTGAAAAGGGCGCTTTGCATCGGTATGGTGATTTTTCTGCTGCTGATTTTCTGCGTAGCTGGCCATGACTGTCACCACGATGGTTGTCCCGTGTGTATGCTGGCCGCTTCCTTTAGGTTGACCTTGGGCCTGGTGGCCCTGGCTATTGTGCTTTTCTGCCTGCGCTGCTGGCATCTCATGGAGAATGTGCAGCGTGACGCAGCAGGCAGGGGAGCATCTCTGGTTGCCCTAAAGGTCAAGCTATCCAATTAAGTCTTTCTGATGGTATCAAAGCACATCAGAAAGGAGAAACATTATGATCGAGATTAAGAATCTCACCAAACATTTCCAAAACGAAACCGCGATTTCCTACCGGGATATTACCTTTGAATCCGGTAAATCCTATATGCTTCTGGGCGCCTCCGGCTGTGGTAAGTCCACACTGCTTAACATGATTGCCGGCGTCCTGGCCCCTACATCCGGCGAAATTTTCATTGACGGCGTCTGCATGACGGAAAAGACCCAATCGGAAAAAGACAAATTCCGTATCCAAAAGATCGGCTACATCTTCCAGGACTTCAAACTCATCAATGATATGACCGTCATGGACAATATCAATATTCTGAAGCTGGAGGGCGTAGATACCTCCGGCGCGGCTGCGCTGCTGGAGAAACTGGGCATCGCGGAAAAGAAAAATGCCCGCATCAAGCACCTTTCCGGCGGACAGAAGCAGCGAGTGGCCATCGCCCGCGCGCTGGTCAAAACGCCGGACATTATTCTGGCGGATGAGCCAACCGGTAACCTGAATTTCGCCATTGGCGAGCAGGTGATCCGGCAGTTGGTGGAGGTGGCAAAGGGAAAGACCCTGATTGCCGTCACCCATGACGACCGTTTGGCCCAATATTTCGATGCGGTGATCGACATGAACACCATGACCTCCGGCATGCAGGATCTTCCTGCGGATGGAAAGGAGGCCATGTAAGATGTTGCATTTTGCTATGAAAAATATGGCCATTAAGCGGGTACAGATTCTGCTGGTGGTCCTGTCCATCGTTATCTCCGCCGGTATCGGCGTGCTGGCTTACAATGTGGCTAGCCAGGTAGACGACGGCATCACCGAAAATGCCGGTTATTATTCCGTCATTATCGGCCCTGCCGGCAGCCAGACCCAGCTGGCCATGAACACCATGTACTTTACCGATAAGCCTGTGGGCACCATTCCTTATTCTGTGGTGGAAGATTTGCAGAAGGATGGCACTCGGGTCAACTCCGTCATTCCTTATGCCATGGCCGACAGCTATAATGGCAGTAATGTGATCGGAACTGCCTCCGCCTTTTTGAAGGACAAAGTTGTGGCCCAAGGCGCCATGTTTGATGATTCCGCCACACTGCAGGTAGTGGTAGGCGCTACCGTGGCAAAGATGAACGATTTGCAGGTTGGCGATGTGATCCACACTAGCCATTCTGCCTCGGGCTTGGATACCCACACTCAGGGTCTGACTGTGGTGGGTATTTTGGAAGAAACCTATTCTGTCTATGATAAGGTAGTCTTCACCCAGATCCGTACCCTTTGGGAAATGCACGACCATGGCGGTCACGAAGAGGAAGAAGAGGAACACGAGGAAGAGCACCATGACCATTCCCACGGCACAGTCTGTGCCATCCTGGTCAGTGCCAAGAACCCCGGCTATGCCATGCAGCTGACCAATGAGTATAACGGTAAGCCCGCCACTGATTGCGAGGGCAAGACTTACACCCTGCAGGCCATTGAACCTATGGCGGTGGTGCGGGATGTGCTGGAGGATGCGGATAATACCAAGTACATCGTCTTTGTACTCTGCGCTGTGATTTTGGTGATGAACATCATGGTTATTTCCATTATCACCCTGCTCAATACATATCACTCTGCCAAGGAGATTGCCCTCATGCGGCTCATCGGCATCGGCATGAAGCGGATCAATCTGCTCTATATCATTCAAAACAGCATCATTGGTCTGATTGCTACGCTACTGGCCTTTGGCTTGTCCCGGCTTTGCCTGCTGGCTATGGGCGACTACGTGGCGGATATGGGTGTGGTGCTGAACATGCATAAGGTCTATCCTGCGGAACTGCTGATTTTGGTGGGCATCTTTGTCATCAGCGTGCTGCCTACCTTGATCTGGACCTCCATTACTGCCCGCAAGGACGGCATTTCGGAATGAGGTAATCCTATGAAAAAATACATTGCAGCACTTTTGTGCCTGGCATTGCTGCTCTCTCTGACAGCCTGTGGCGAAAAAGAGGACGCCACCAAGCTGAGTTTTAAGGCGGCAACCAGTTATGAAGAACTGAAAGAATTTGATGGCAAAATCGTTTCCATCAATGGCTACATGGCCACATCCTCTCCGGTGGATGGAGGCTATCTGTTCCTCATGAATTTGCCCTACCAAAGCTGCCCCTTCTGCGTGCCCAATACCTCCCAGCTTTCCAACACCATGGCAGTTTACGCCAAGGAGGGCAATTCCTTTGACTATACAGGCCAGGCCATCAAGGTTACCGGAAAACTGGTGGTTGCGGAAGATGAAAATCAGCCCTTTACGGACAAGTATGGTTATCAGTTCAATTTCAAGATCGTAGATGCCACCTACATGGTGCTGACCGATAAGGAACTGACTGCAGAAATGGCTGCTTGGCAGAAGATTGCCGATTCCGGCTTGATGGATGAAATGTACCGGATGTACGACTACCTGAATTTTGTCTGCAAGTGGAACACTTACTATGTCAATTCCTACACCGACGCCAGCGGCGAAGAGGTCAAGGGCTATTATCTCTGGCCCTCTGATGTGGAGCATTACCTCAAGGCTGACGGCAGCGAAGCATACGAGGGCTATGTGGGTCAGTTCCACTACGGTTACAAAGATGGTTACTTCGATGGCTTGGTAGCGAAAATCCAATCTTTGGGCATGGAGGAAACCAAAATTTTGGTGCAAAATGTCCAGGATGCGGAAGCTTTGGCCCAGAAGGCCCTCAAGGAACTGGAAGAGGGCAACTATACCTATGAAAAGAAGTATATCGAGATGTTTGACAACACCGATTATGTCTATACCCTTAATCAGGGTGAAGAACTAAGCGCAGGCTGGCAGACGGTCTACTCCGTCTTCGAGCAATGGCTGGCCTCCCTTGAAATGTAACAAAAAACAGCACCAAGCATTCCTGCTTGGTGCTGTTATTTATTTTGCGGAAAGATCCACAGATCTCCGGATCATGCTCATTGCCGGCACGGGCTTCGGCAGCTGCATGGTAAATTTCATCTGAGGTGTCCGTGCCTCGTCGATGGGGTTGCCATCTGCATCGGTCATATTCGTTGCCACGATCGGGAAGGGGCGCAGGTCGGGACCCACCACCTCCAGTTCGTCGCCTACACGGAACTTGTTGTTCAGACTGCACACTGCGACGCCGTTGTCATCGCAGCTTTCCACCTTTGCCACGATCTGCCACTGCCTGATGTATCGGGAGTTTTCCACATATTGCCCCGGCTGCCCGTAGTAAAAGCCGGTGGAATAGATGCGGTGGGACACATGCTCCACCTCGTCCCGCCAAACCGGGTCAATTTCCCGCCCGGCAACAATATCATCGATGCAATGGCGGTAAGCGCCTGTCACAATGGCGGCGTAGTAAGCGCTCTTAGCGCGACCCTCAATCTTGATGCAGTCCACACCGGCATCCATCAGGTCGCCCAAGTGGTCGATCATGCACATATCCCGGGAGTTAAGGATGTAAGTACCCTTTTCGTCCTCATAGACGGGGAAGTATTCTCCCGGCCGCTTTTCCTCCACCAGCGCGTACTGATAGCGGCAGGGCTGGGCACATGCACCGCGATTAGAGTCCCGTCCGGTCATGTAGTTAGAGAGCAGGCACCGTCCGGAATAGCTGACACACATAGCGCCGTGACCAAAGGTTTCGATCTCCAGCTTGGGATCAACTTTGCGTCGGATTTCCCGGATCTCTTCCAAATTCAGCTCTCTTGCCAGCACCACCCGGCTGGCGCCCAGATCATACCAAGCCTGAGCACATTCGTAGTTGGCAATGGACTGCTGGGTGGAAATGTGCCTCTGACAATTGGGAGCATATTTGCCCGCCAGCGTGAAAGCGCCCATATCCGCCACGATCAGCGCATCCACGCCTGCATCGTTCAGCCGTTCCAGGTAGGGGGGCAGATTTACAATCTCGTCGTTGCGGGGCATGGTGTTTACCGTCACATGGACCTTTACGCCATGGTCATGGGCAAATTTCACGGCTACCGGCAGTTCCTCCGGGGTGAAATTGCCGGCAAAGGAACGCATACCGAAATCCGTTCCAGCCAGATACACCGCGTCCGCGCCATACAGCACCGACATTTTCAGCCGCTCCATATCTCCGGCAGGGCTGAGTAATTCTATCTTTCTCATGTTCTATGTTTCTCCTTAAGTTTCGGGGGAGGGTAGGACTGCATCCCGCCGTACCGTACCGGATGATAGCACTTTGGCCAGCGCCGGATAATCGTATTTGGCGTTCAGTTCGTAGGTTCCGGGCAGAAAGGATGTGGCCTTGCCGGAAAACTTGGCATATAGCCGAAATAGGCCCGGAAATTCGATCAGCCCCTGTTGGGCCAGGGTTTTAGAAATATCTTTCAAGGTGTCGCTGTCTTCAATGGTGATTTCTACCGCCCGATCCTCCCGGCCAAAGGCCAGCACGTCGGCAGTAAACAGCCACAGCATGTTCCCCAGTACCATGCCAACAAAAAATACCATCGTCAGCCATACGATTGCCGGGGCATATTTGGAAACGCCGGATCTACCAGTTCTCTTTTTCTTCGCTTCCTGCGTTGGTTGGGTTTCAAAAGATTCGTTCTGGTGCTCGGCGTTTTCGTCCATGCAAATTCCTCCTGTTATCGGATGACGATCTGCTCCGCCACTTTTTGGGCTGCTTCATCGCCCTTCAGTGCCCGGATCAGCTCCAGCGCAAAGGGGACAGCGCAGCCGGCAGAAGTGCCGGTAATCACATTTCCATGGCGGACACAGGCTTTCTTTTCCATCCGTGCGCTTCCCATGTCACCCTCGCAGCCGGGATAACACACAGCAGGAATCTCATCGGTGATGTGAAGTTCTGCCAAAATGGTGGGCGCAGCACAGATGGCGGCCACAAACTTTCCCTCCCGGTGCGCATAACGGATGGCCTCCATGGCCCGCTGGCAGCCCCGAATGGAGGCGACACCACCCAGTCCGCCGGGCAGAACGACCATATCCATCTGGGAAAAGTCCATCTGCTCAATGGTGATGTCCGCTTGGATGCCAATATGATGGCTTCCCATAATAGTTTGCCCATTCAGACCCACAGTTATGACACCAATTCCTGCCCGACGCAGCAAGTCAATGGGGGCAATGGCTTCCATTTCTTCAAAGCCGGTGCCCAACAGTACATAAACCATGCTCATTCCTCCAAACATTTGGCGATCAAGCCGTAAATCTCTTCGTGAATGTCTTCAATGGTGCGCATTTGGCCGTCTCGCACGCAGTTGATCACTTTCCAGCCGTAATACTGGGCAGCCATGCGGCCGGTTTCCCGGCAGGTGGCCAGATATGTAAGGTCCTTCTCGTGAATGTCAGCGCTGGTGTTGGTGGCGGCCTCCCGGGAGCGCATCAGCTTCTCTGTAAAGTCCGTGGGCACGTCCAAATAGATCACCAGATCGGGGCAGGGAAGTCCCAGCTTTTCATATTCAAATTCATACAGCCACTGCAAAAATGCGGCCTGCTTTTCCGCCGGCTCCTTGGAAGCCTGGTGTACTGCGTTGGAGGTAGCATACCGGTCGGAGAAAATCAGCCCTCCGTCTTCATACCACTGTCCCCAGTCCTGCTTATAGGATGCGTAGCGGTCCACCGCATAAAAGGCGGACGCGGCAAAGGCATTCACATCGCCTGGATTGGAACCAAACGCACCGCCCAAATACATCCGGATCAGTGCGGAACTTTCCTCACTGTACCGGGGAAACACCAGCCGGCGGAAGGGGGTGTTCTCCCGCTCCAGACGCTCAGCCATGAGTTTAAATTGTGTGGACTTGCCGGAACCATCCGTGCCTTCAATGACGATCAGTTTGCCCATGAAAATGCCTCCTTGCAGCGGCTAAAAAATCTTATCTTACAATATATCACATTCTGCCCGGTTTGTCCATCATCGGAATTTGTTTTTTCTTGTCCGGAGGAATTGGCCGGATGCTGCAGGCATCTTTGGAGAGATCTACAAAAATATACGCCGTCGGGCGCAGATTATTGCAATGCTTTTCGTGCGAAATGTATTGAAAAGTTTATATTTAGGCGCTATGATAAAGAAAAATTTTCCATGGGAGGAAAAAAACGATGTACCGCCTGGAAGCCAGAGAAGAATACGCCCGGGCCTTACGCGCGGGACAGAAAGAAGCAAAAGAACTCCTCGCCGCAGGAAGAGCGCCCCACCCCGCTGTGCTGGACAGCATTCTGCCGCCGGGCATGCCGGAGACTTACGAGGAAGTGGGGGTGCTGGAGATTCCCATTCATATGATTGTTGGTGTCAAGTCGGCCGGCCGGGTTCGTGCGTTCAGCGCCTCTTTTTTGCCGTTGCTCCCGGACGACAGCGAGTTTGCCATGAAATGGGTGGATCTTTGTGCCCACCACATGGGGGAGGAAGGCATCCACGATCCTATTTTGTGCTATGAATATCTGGGCCGTTTCTATGTCCAAGAGGGCAATAAGCGGGTCAGTGTGCTGAAATTCTTTGGCGCGGCCCGTATCAGTGCCCAGGTGCGCCGCATTTTGCCCCGCCCTTCGGACGAACCTCATGTTCTAGCCTATTACGAATTTTTGGATTTCTTCCGAGACACCGGGCTTTACTCTGTCCAGTACCGCAAGTCCGGTGACTATGCCCGTCTGCTGGCCTTCCTGGGAAAAAACCCGGGACAGCCATGGACAGAGCAAGAAAAACGCAGCTTCATAGGTCATTTCCACCGATTCCGGGAAGCCTTCTACGCCGCAGATGGAAAAAAACTACCGCTGCTGCCGGAGGAGGCACTGCTGCTGTGGCAGCAGATCCACAGCTATGAAGAATTGGGCAAATTGAGCCCCCCGGAATTGAAAAAAAGTGTGGCGGCGCTGCTGCCAGACTTGCAGGCAGCAACCGATGGCCAAGGCGTCCGGGTACATACCACACCCGAAACGGAGAGTAAAAGTGCCCTGACTTCTCTTTGGAAAAGTCTGACAGCAGATTGCGTACATGTGGCCTTTGTCCACCAGCGCAATCCCCAAATCAGTCCCTGGACCAAGGGACATGAAGAGGGCCGCCTGTACCTTGAAAAAGCGCTGGATAAATATGTAACGGCTCGTAGCTATTTTGGCGCGGATTCCCAGCAGCAGGCAGAAACGCTGCTTGAGCAGGCGGTGGCAGAGGGTGCGCAGGTGATTTTCACCACCACGCCCCAGCTCAGCCGCATCACTTTAAAACTGGCGCTGAAATATCCAAAGGTACGCTTCCTTAATTGCTCTGTGGATCAGCCCTATTCCAGCATCCGCACCTATTATGGGCGTATTTTTGAAGGTAAGTTCATTACCGGTGCCATTGCCGGCACCATGGCGGAGAACGACCGGATTGGCTACATCGGTTCGTCCCCCATTTTCGGCGTGCCCGCTTCCATCAATGCCTTTGCGCTGGGGGCGCTGATGACCAATCCCCGGGCCACCATCGAACTGCGCTGGTCCTGCATGGAAGGCGATCCTGTGCGGGAACTGATCGACAGCGGCATCCGAGTCATCTCCAATCGGGATGTGCCTACTGCTGAGCAAAAATATCTGGATCTGTATAGCTACGGTACCTATTTCGTGAATGATGACGGCGTGCTCACCAGCTTGGGCTCTCCCTATTGGAACTGGGGCAAGCTCTATGAGCATGTGGTTCGCTCTATTTTGGACGGCACCTGGGACAAATCCAAGGGCAAGGCTGTCAACTATTGGTGGGGCATGGACAGCGGCGTGATTGATGTGAAACTTGCAAAAAATATTCCCTCCGGCGTGGCGGCTCTGGCCGAAATGCTGCGCCGCGGTTTGCAGCAGGGGACAGTAGAACCCTTCCGTAGCGTCATTCGTGCCCAGGACGGTACGCTGAAAAACGATGGAAGCCGCAATTTCACCGCCGAAGAGCTGCTGCACATGGATTGGCTTTGCCACAATATCCGGGGAAGCATTCCCTCCTTTGATCAAATCCAGCCCTACGCCCGCTCCATCGTTCAAACGCTGGGCATTCATCGGGATCAGTTTCCCGTGAACAAGGAGGGGTTGCTGTGAAAATTCTGGCTGTATCTGATGAAGAGCAGGAGGCACTGTGGGACTATTATCAGCCCGGCCGACTGAAAGACTATGACCTCATTATCTCCTGCGGCGATTTGAACTATAACTATCTGGAGTTTTTGGTCACGATGGCCCGTTGCCCGGTTTTTTATGTTCCCGGCAACCATGACACTGCCTATTTGCATCACCCACCAGAGGGCTGTGATTGTATTGACGACCGGATCGTGGAGTACAATGGCCTACGGATTCTGGGACTGGGCGGCTGCCGCCGGTATCACCCCGGCCCTTATCAGTACACCGAAAAACAGATGCGCCGCCGCATCCGGCGTCTACGCTTTGCGCTTTGGCGGTCCAAGGGTGTGGATATCGTGGTCACTCATGCGCCGCCCTATGGTGTGGGGGACGGGCTGGACCGGGCACACTGGGGCTTTGAGGCGCTTCTAAAGCTGTTGGACAAATACAAGCCTCAATATCTGCTCCATGGACATATGCATATGCGCTACGGTGCGAAAGAACGGGAAAACCGCTACGGAGAAACCCGGGTCATTAATGTATCCGAGCGCTATGTGCTGGATATTCCCGATGTACCCTATCCGCCGGAAAAGAAAAATCAGCTCCTCTGGAAAAACCGGGAACCCAAACGGAAAGAGGAATGAAAACGCCTGAATACATACCCCGGCAGATGTAGCATCTGCCGGGGTATTATTTTTGGCTCGGGGACATTCCTCTGTTGCAAAGTTCGTCAGAAAGTGCTAAAATAATTCTAACTATATGCCAAAGTACAAAGGAACAAAACTATGGATAATTCTAACATTACTTTTCAGGATTTAGGCCTGTCTGACGCCATGCTGAAAGCCCTGGAGAAAAAAGGCTACGGCTGGCCCACTACCATCCAGGCTGAGGCCATTCCTCACTTTATGCAGTGGAGAGATGTCATCGCCAAAGCTCCCACCGGTACCGGCAAGACCTTTGCCTTCGGTATCCCCATGATCGAGCATATTGATGCCGCCTCTGAGGCGGTGCAGGGCCTCATTTTGGCGCCCACCCGGGAACTGGCCATCCAGATCGGGGACGAATTGCGGTCTTTGCTTACCTATTTCGAGGGAATTCGGGTGGCGGTGCTCTATGGCGGCGCCGGCATCGGCGGTCAGATCAAGGCGCTGGAGAAGAAGCCTCAGATCGTGGTGGCAACGCCCGGCCGTCTGATGGATCATTACAATCGCCACACCATTCGCCTGGATAAGATTCAGACGGTGGTACTGGACGAAGCGGACCGGATGCTGGACATGGGCTTTTTCAAGGATGTTACCCGCATCTTGGATAAGATTAAGAACAAAAAGAACATGGGCCTGTTCTCTGCCACCATTTCCCAGGAAGTCATGACCGTTTCCTGGATGTACCAGCGGGACGAGGTGGAGATCACTGTGGAGCCCAAGCAGCAGGACCGACCCAACATCGACCAGTACAGCCTAACCTGCACGCCTCTTGAAAAGGCGGAAACCACCCTGCGTCTGATCAAACATGAGGGCTACGAGCGCATCATCATTTTCTGCAACACCAAGCACATGTGCCAGCGCCTTTCCGACGAACTGCAGCGGGCCGGCATGGATTGCGACTGTCTCCACGGCGACATCAAGCAGAGCCAGAGAGAGAAGACTATGCTGCGCTACCGCCAGGGCAAGCTGGCCATTCTAGTGGCCACCGATGTGGCCAGCCGCGGCATCGATGTGGACGATGTGGATTGTGTCATCAACTACGATGTGCCCGATGAAAATGAATACTATGTCCACCGCATCGGCCGTACCGGCCGTGCCAAGCGGAAGGGCGTTGCATGGAGCATCATCAGCAACTTCCCGGAGAAGGCCAAGTTGGATGAAATCTGCAAATTCTGCAATTTCACCGTGGCGCCTATGACCCTCAGCGCCGAGGGTGTTCTGGCACCGGAGGAAGTAAAAGCCCCTTCAGCCCCTAAGAGGAGATTCCGTTGACTGGGGCAGAGGCGGGCTTCCTGCTGCTGACCAGTCAGCTGGGGAATCCGGATCGCAAACCCCTGACCACAGCGCAGCTTAGGATCTTGGCAGGCCGCGTCAAGGCTGCGCCCAAAGACCCCACACCCCGAGATCTTATGCAGGAGGACTTGCTGTCCCTGGGTTATGGCCGGGAAATGGCTGACCGTATCCTGCACCTGCTGGGGGAAGAGGAACTGCTGCATTATTACTGCCGCCGGGGCGAAAAACGGGGATGCTATCCCTTAACCCGCCTGACAGCGGGCTATCCCGGGCAACTTCAGCGTAAATTGGGGGAGGAAACTCCCGGTTGCCTATGGTACAAGGGGGATCTTTCCTTGCTTTCGCAACCTATGGTTGCCTTGGTGGGAAGCCGGGAACTTTTGGAGCGAAACCGCCGCTTTGCTCGGGAAGTGGGCCGCCAGGCGGCGCGACAGGGCTATGTGCTGGTTTCCGGTAACGCCCGGGGTGCGGATCAGACGGCCCAAAATGCCTGCCTGGGCGCCGGAGGAAAGGTGATCTGCGTGGTTGCTGACAGCCTGGAAGAGAAAACGCCCAAGGAAAATGTTCTGTACTTGAGCGAAGATGGCTTTGATTGCGCTTTTACCGCCCAGCGGGCCATCAGCCGCAACCGTGTCATTCACGCCCTTGCAGAGCGAACCTTTGTGGCCCAAGCCGGTCTCTACACCGGCGGCACGTGGGACGGTACTGCCAAAAATCTGCGCCATGAATGGAGCAAAATTTTTTGCTTCGCTGACGGCAGCGCCGCAATGGAAGAACTGGTACAGATGGGGGCAGAACCCATCCTTGACACTGAATTACAAAATTTGGAGGCCCTGTCCCGGGGGACAGCTGGCTTTTTAGACCAAAACTGGGAGGAACAGCCATGAGCAGAGCAGATGAACTTTACAAGCAGACATGCATGAAAATTCTGACCGAGGGCTACTCTGACGAGGGACTGGAAGTCCGTCCCCGCTGGGCCGACGGCACTCCCGCCCACACCATCAAAACCTTCGGCGTGGTTAACCGCTATGATCTGGCAGAGGAATTCCCTATCATGACTCTTCGCCGCACTTACTGGAAATCCGCCATCGACGAACTGCTGTGGATCTGGCAGAAGAAGTCTAATCGCATCTGTGACCTGGGCAGCCATGTCTGGGACGAGTGGGCAGGGGAGGATGGCACCATCGGCAAGGCCTACGGCTATCAGCTGGGCGTGAAGTACCAGTTCGCCAAGGGCCAGGAGCCCATGGATCAGGTGGATCGGGTGCTGTACGATCTGAAGCACAACCCCACCTCCCGCCGTATCCTGACCAATATCTACAATTTTGAGGATCTTCATGAGATGAACCTTTATCCCTGCGCCTATTCCATGACCTTCAATGTCACCGGCAACAAGCTGAACGCCATTTTGAATCAGAGAAGCCAGGATATGCTCACCGCCAACAACTGGAATGTGGTGCAGTATGCGGCTCTGACCCACATGATGGCCCAGGTTTCCGGCCTTGAGGTGGGCGAGTTTGTCCATGTCATTGCCGATTGCCATATCTATGACCGGCATATTCCTGCGGTGAAGGCCATGCTGGAAAAGGAAGGCTTCGCCGCCCCCACTTTCAAGATGGACAAGTCCATCGATAATTTCTACGACTTTACCAAGAATTCCTTCCAAATGGAAAACTACCAATTCCACGAATTCAATTTCGACATCCCCATGGCGATTTGAGGTGTATTATGGAACTAATCGTAGCCGTATATGACGACTGGGGCATTGGCCGGGATGGTACCCAGCCGGTGGCGCTGAGCGCTGACCGTAAATTCTTCCGGGAAACCACCCGCGGTGCCATGATTATCGTGGGTCGCCGAACCACTGAGGACTTTCCGGATCAGAAACCCCTGCCGGGCCGGGTGAATGTGGCGCTGACCCGGCAGAATATTGATCTTCCCGGATTCACTGTGGTG
Source organism: Faecousia sp. (assembly GCA_045124575.1). GTDB lineage: Bacteria > Bacillota > Clostridia > Oscillospirales > Oscillospiraceae > Faecousia. The sequence goes on along the minus strand of JBGVMD010000027.1, from coordinate 21,188 downwards.
CACAGTCCGGAAGAAGCGGCAGAACTGGCAAAAAATGCTGACCGGGCCTTTGTCACCGGCGGCGGCAGTGTATACCGCCAGATGCTGCCTTACTGCGATACCGCCTATATTACCAAAGTCCATTGCACCATCGACAGCGATACCTATTTTCCGAATCTGGACGAAGATCCCTCTTGGAAACTGACCGAAATTCTCCAATCCGGCGTAGAAAACGGTATTGAGTATGAAATGTGTCTTTATCGAAGAAAGTGAGGATGTATTATGATTAAGATTGCTTTTATGGGTGCTGGCAGCACGATCTTTGCCCGTAATGTGTTGGGTGATGTGATGTGCACCGAGGCGCTGCGAAACTGCGAAATTGCCCTGTATGATATCGACGCTACCCGCCTAGCCGAGAGTCACCACATCCTCTCTGCCATTAATCACAATATCAACGAGGACCGCGCCGTTATTCGGGACTATCTAGGCGTGGAAAACCGTAAGGAGGCCCTGCGTGGTGCTCATTTTGTGGTCAATGCCATCCAGGTGGGCGGTTATGAGCCTTGTACGGTGATCGACTTTGAGATCCCCAAGAAATACGGCATCCAGCAGACCATTGCTGACACCTTGGGCATTGGCGGCATCATGCGGGCGCTGCGCACCATTCCTGTCATGGAGGACTTTGCCCATGAGATGGAAGAAGTTTGCCCCAATGCGTTGCTGCTGAACTACACCAATCCTATGGCCATGCTCACCGGCTATATCTCCCGCTATACGGATGTGAAGATGGTGGGTCTGTGCCATAGTGTGCAGATTTGCTCGGAGCATCTACTGAAGCATCTGAATATGGAAGATAAACTGGAAGGTCGAAAAGAACTGATCGCCGGCATCAACCATATGGGCTGGCTGCTGGATATCCGGGACAAAGACGGCAATGACCTCTATCCTGAGATCCGGCGTCGTGCCAAGGAAAAGAACGCTGCTGAAAAGCATTGGGATATGGTCCGCTTTGATTACATGGACAAACTGGGCTACTACTGCACCGAGTCCAGCGAGCACAATGCGGAGTATAATCCCTTCTATATCAAGCCCGCCTATCCGGAGCTGATCGACCGCTTCAACATTCCTCTGGATGAATATCCCCGCCGCTGCATCAATCAGATCAATGGCTGGAAGGAAATGAGCGAAAAGCTGCTGACCGATCCCCACCTGACTCATAACCGCTCTTCGGAGTATGCTTCCTATATCATGGAAGCCATGGTCACCGGAAAACCCTACACCATTGGCGGCAATGTGCTGAACACCGGCCACCTGATTTCCGATTTCCCGGAAAATGCCTGCGTGGAAGTGCCTTGCTTGGTAGATGGTATGGGCATCCATCCCACTTACGTTGGCAGCTTGCCCCCGGTGCTGGCAGCTATGAATATGACAAACATCAATACCCAGCTGCTGACCATCGAGGCCGCCCGCACCCGCAAGAAGGAGGATATCCTCCGTGCGGTGATGCTGGAACCTCGCTGCGCTGCGATTCTTTCCATTGATGATATGGCAAAGATGGTGGACGAGTTGATCGAAGCCCACGGTCCTTACATGGCCATGTATCACTAACAATCCAGCAATTCCGGGCCGATCTTGGCCCGGAATTACTTTTACTGAAGTTTTATTTCAGGTCTTCCAAATCTGCCAATGGAATGTCGTTTTCCAGATTGTCCCGGGCCAGGTCTGTATCAATGGTGGAGTAGACCTTGGGAATCGGCTTTTCATGCCAAACTTTCTGCTCTGCACCCATGGTGCCGGCAATGATTGCGTTTGCCTTTTTCTTGCCGCTTTTGGCTTTGCCTTGGATTTGTGGAACGGGGGACTGCTCATTTTTGGGATGCAGCTTTGTCCAGTCCGGTCGGGCCATGCCTTTCTTTGCCACTAAAATCACCTCAGTGCTAGCTTGCGGCGAAAAAACACGAATGATACGATGGCAGAAATGGGGGAATAAGGGGCGTTTTGGTTGACAAACCAAATTTTCAGTGCTACAATGAGAAAAATTTCGAAGGAAATGGAGTGAACTTCATGCTGAATATCGGTCAGATTATGATGATTTTGGGTATTAGAAGGCTTGCTTACGTTTCCTTTGCCAACGAAAGTTGGGATGGTTGAATGGCATGGCGCAGACCTTCGAGTCTGCGCCATTTTTGCATTTTTATGGAGGAAACCGCTATGATTTACCACACCATCGTTGCTCGGATGCCCATCGAAAAGGGCTGGTCCGGGGACAAAAAATACTGTGCCGTCACCGTAGATGGCACCAAGTATCTGCTGCGCCTTTCCCCCGTGGAGCGGCTGGAACGCAGAAAAGCGGAATTTGAACGGATGCAGCAGGTAGCGGCACTTGGCATCCCCATGTGCCTGCCGTTGGAATTTGGCACTTGCGGCGAAGAAGTCTATGCCGTTCAAAGCTGGATCGAGGGTTTAGATGCCGAATCGGTTATTCCCACCCTATCCGAGGAACAACAGTACACCTACGGCTTGGATGCTGGGTGTATTTTGGCAAAAATCCACTCCATTCCCGCCCCTGCGGACACACTCGCCTGGGAGCCTCGCTTCAACGCCAAAATTGACCGCAAAATCGCTATGTATCAAAGCTGTCCCCTCAAATATGAGGGAGACGAAGCGCTGCTGGCCTATTTGGCCGATAATCGCCACCTTTTGGCAAACCGTCCCCAATTCTATCAGCACGGCGACTATCACATCGGCAATATGATGCTGACACAGGACGGGGTGCTGACGATCATTGACTTTGACAAGGACGATTTCGGCGACCCCTGGGAGGAATTCAACCGTATCGTCTGGTGCGCCCAAGCTGCCCCGGCATTTGCTTCCGGCATGGTGGACGGCTACTTCGGTGGGGAAGTACCCATGGAATTCTGGAGCCTCCTGGCACTGTACATCTCCAGCAACACCCTCGGCTCATTGCCGTGGGCGATTCCCTTCGGGGAAAAAGAAATCATGGTCATGCGCACTCAGACCGCCCAGGTGCTTCAGTGGTATGCCAATATGAAAACTGTGGTGCCCAAGTGGTATCACAAGCCCGGAAAGGAGGAATAAGACGGTGAAACTTGTATTTTTGATTGGCGATGCCGCCGTTGGTAAAATGACGGTTGGCCAGGAACTGATGAAATGCACCGGCCTGCGGCTGTTCCACAACCACATGATGATCGAGCCGGTGATTGAAATTTTCGGTTCCTTCAACGGTCATGTGACCCAGCAGCTTCGGGAGGTTATCTTCCACGAATTTGCAAAAAGTGACAATAAGGGCATGATCTTTACCTATCTTTGGGCTTTTGACATGCAGTCTGATTGGGATTATGTGGCCCATGTGGCGGATATTTTCAAAGCGCAGGGGGCGGAAATCTTTTACGCAGAACTGATCGCGCCCCAGGAAATCCGCCTGCAGCGCAACGAAACGGAAAACCGCCTGCGCCACAAGGCTTCCAAACGGGATTTGGAAAGCTCCCGCGCCCGTTTGCTGCGGGACGACGCAAACTACCGCTGTGTCAGCCTGCCGGGGGAGATTCCCTTTGAAAACTATTTCCGTATCGATAATTCCACCATTTCTGCGGAAGAAGCCGCTGTCATGATTAAAGAAAGGTTCGGCCTGTAAAATGACGAATAGAGAAATCTTGAAAATAGCCCTGCAACAATCTGCCTATGACAGCAACTGTGCCCCAGAGGATTTTTTGAAACAGGAAAATATTGTAGTCCAATCTCGTGAAAATCCATGGGCAAGAAAGTATCTGTCCCTTCCGCTGAGCTGTGACCTGGTTTCCTATGGCAATAACATCGTGGCCCAGGCGCAGGAAGATCTGATGCCTGTTGTGCGGGAATATATTAACGCATATCCGGTGGAGCACTGCTTTGAAACCCCGAATCTCCATGTTTTGGAGGATATGCTCCGTCCTTATGGACAACAAATTTGCTTTATGGCAGAATACTTCCTGCCGGATGTGGACGTCTTGCGGCCGCTGCCCTGTGATTATGAACTTCGGATTCTGCACCAGGAGGATTTTGCTGATTTGTATCTGCCACAATGGAGCAACGCCTTGTGTGCCAAGCGGAAGCACCTCGATGTGCTCGGCGTAGGCGCCTATGACGGAGACAGGCTGATTGGTCTGGCCGGCTGCTCGGCTGATTGTGATACTATGTACCAAATTGGAGTTGATGTGCTGCCGGAGTATCGCCGACAGGGGATTGCATCTGCTCTGACCAGCCGCCTGGCGATGGAAATTCTGTCATTGGGTAAGGTGCCCTTTTATTGTGCCGCATGGTGTAATATCAAGTCTGTTCGAAATGCTATCCGCAGCGGCTTCCGCCCAGCCTGGGTCTGTATCACAGCAAAAAGCATTGAATTTGTAAATGACATGAATATGCTAGAGCACTAAAATTTCCCACGCATGATTTATCCGGCCTTTCGCACCCTATCCTTGTGAGGTGATGGGTATGAAAGGCCGGATTTTTCTTTGTTTCCTATTGATTTTTTCTTTGGCGATTCCGGCGCAGGCCGCACCCATCCGATGGGTGGATTTTGATGTGCCTTATGAAGCCCTGCAGTATGCCATGGAGCAGGATATCTCCTCGTTCGAGCAGGAGTGCCATATCAGTTGGATCGACATTCTTTCGCTTGCCGCCTGCCGCACCGGGGGCAAATGCGGCCTGGCATCTGTAAAAAAGGCGGCATCCGACCTAAGGGGCAAAAAAACGCCCCAAGAATTGCTGGGCGCCAATTACAAATACTACAGCTACTATCACGAGGCCTATTCCGCCGCTCTGGGGGGACTTCTGGGCAGCTTCGCTATCGAAAAGGACGGGGTGCTTGTACCGGTCTACGGGCTGAAGGCCTTTTCTCCCATTGCCGCTGGTTATGGCTATAGCCACTGCGCCGATTTTGGCATGAGCCGCAGTTTTGGTTTTCAGCGCAAGCATTTGGGCAATGACCTGATGGGTGGCCTGGGAACGCCCATTGTAGCGGTAGAAGGCGGCGTGGTGGAGGCCATGGGGTGGAACCGTTACGGCGGCTGGCGGGTCGGTATCCGTTCCTTCGACTCGAAACGCTATTATTACTATGCCCACCTGCAAAAGGACAAACCCTTTGCCCCGGATTTGAAAGTGGGCGATATGGTACAGGCCGGGGATCTCATTGGTTTCATGGGCCGCACCGGCTATTCGGACAAAGAGAATACCAATAATATCGAAACGGTGCACCTGCATTTTGGCATGCAACTGATCTTTGACGAAAGCCAAAAGGAATGCAATTCGGAAATCTGGATCGATGTTTATGACATCGTCCGCCTGCTCAGTTTCCACCGAGCCAGCTATCAAAAGCAAAACGGCGCCTGGGAGCGGGTCTATCCCTTCCGTGACTTGGACATCGAAGAATTTCCAAAATAAACAGGCGGCTGCCAACCTTGGCAGCCGCCTGTTTGCTTATTCGTCCTTTTTTTGTACATCTTGTACTGTCAGTAGGTCATCTGCCACGGTAAAACGAATGTCAAACCCTGCAAAGGTCACGCCATACACTCTTTGGCTGTCTTTTTGATAGCTGGGTCTTGGGTCATGGGCCAGAATGCCGATGGCCGCCTGCCGCTTGTTCTCCGGTAGCTTTTCCAGCAGGGAAGCAGGGAAGTCCACTTCCAACAAATCGCCCTCCGTGCCGCCGGTAAAACCGTTCAGCGCCTCCGGTTGACAGTCGGCGTAGGGAACATAGGGTTTAATGTCGAAGATTGGCGTTCCGTCCATCAGATCCGCTCCGCCCACATGGATCACCGTGCCAAATTCCTTGGTTTCCTCCAATCCTAAAAAACGCACACAGGATAGCCCCAAATTGTTGGGTCGGAAAGGGGAACGGGTGGCAAATACGCCCATCCGGGTGTTTCCACCCAGTCGGGGCGGCCGAACAGTAGGAGACCAGCCGGTGCGTACCGCCTCGGAAAACTGCCAGATCAGCCACAGATGGGAGAATCCTTCCATGCCCCTTAAGGCATCGGCATTGCGGTATTCCGGTTCAAACACGATGGTTGATCGCAATTCCTGCACAATGCCGCTCTGCCGTGGAATACCGAATTTGGTGGCAAAGTCAGAATGCATCCGGGCGATCACTTGAATCTTTACATCTTCCATATCAGGCCCTGACCTTTCGGAAACAGAATGTAATAGCAAAAATGCCTGCCAGCATCAGAGAAATCGCCGCACCGGCGGAAGATCCCAAATAGAAGGACATCAGCAGACCCATAATGCCCGCAATCAGCGCGAACAACACGGAAAACCCGTGATACTGCCGCAGGTTTTTTGCCACATTGCGTGCGGATGCCGCCGGCAGCACCAGCAGGGAATTGAGGATCAGCAAACCCACGCTGGAAATGGTCAGCGTCACCACCACAGCAATGGCCGTGGTAAAAATCGATTGGGACACCGCCACCGGGATTCCTCGGGAGGAAGCCAACTGGGGGTGGATGGAGCTGAGGGTCAGCCGGTTGGAGTACAGCACCCAAAACACCACCACTGCCACAAGTACCAGCGCCAGTGCGCCGATTTGTGCTCCGGTGATGGAGAGAATGTCGCCGATGAGGTATTTGTTATACTTGGTGAAGCTGCTGCCGTTTAGCGTGGCAATGAAAATGCCCAACGCCACAGCCGCACTGGAAAATACACCAATCAAGGTGTCTGCCGCCTGATTGCTGCGGTGGCGGACATAGGAAAACAGCAAAGAAAACACGATGCTGAAGATAACAGCCACCCAAATGGGTGCGGCCACACCGCAAATGCAGCCAATGGCGATACCTGTAAAAGCGGAGTGACCCAGGGCATCGGAGAAAAAGCTCATCCGTCCCGTGACGATCATCGTCGACAGCAGACCGAACAGCGGGCCCATGATCACGATGGCCAGCAAGGCGTTTCGCATGAATTGATATTCAAAAACTTCCAGAATGCTCAAAGCTGCTCACCTCCTGCCATGTGAAAGACGTGCTGAAACTCCGGGGAGGCCAACACTTCCTGGGCCGATCCCAGCTTGACCAGGCGGTGGTCGATCAGGGCTACCTGATTGGCATACCGGGGCAGGGTGGTAAAGTCGTGGGTGGTCATGAGGATGGAAAGATCATAGGTCTGCCGAATTTCATCCAGCATGTCCATCAGCCCCGTCTGACCCTCCATGTCCACGCCGGATAGGGGCTCGTCCAAAATCAGCAGGTTGGGAATGGGTTCTAGTGCCAAAGCCAGTAGCACCCGCTGCAGCTCGCCGCCGGAAAGGGTTCCCACCCGTTTGTCGATCAGATCGGTGGCGTGTACCCGATCTAGACACTCCAACACCTGATCCCGCATTTTTTTCGAAAGACCGAGAAAGGCCGGGCGCTTGCTCTGACAGCAGGCAAACAGATCCGCAACGCTGACAGGATCACCCGGGTCAAAGGCCGGGCTTTGGGGGACGTAACCGATTTTCAAACTGCGGCCCCGGCTGCCGGGAGCGGAGAATGCAATGACTCCGTCATACTCCCGCTGACCTAAGATGGTCTTCAACAGCGTGCTCTTGCCGGCGCCGTTGGGGCCAATGAGGGCCACAAGCTGACCGCAGTGGATATGCATATTCACATCGGAGAGGATTTTGTTGTTTCCGATCGTTACCGATAGATTCTCCATCCTCAGGCAGCAGGAATCGCCGCATTTGCCGCCATGAAGTCTGTGTTTCATCCCAGCGCCTCCTTTAGTGTGTTGATGTTGCCATACATGATGTCAAAATAATCGCCGCTCATGCCCATATCCAGCACATAGATCTGGATGCCGGTTTCGGCCGCAATGATACCGGCGGCAGAGGGGCTTCCATTGGTTTCTGTGAAAATGGCGGGAAGATCATGGTGCCGTACTTCTGCAACCAAGTCGATCAGTTCCTTGGCGGATGCCTCACTACCGGATTCTTCCTCCACTGCAGCCAGAATGTGCAGATCAAAGGCGTGGGCAAGATAGGCAAAACCGTCGTGAAACGTGATGATTTCCCGACAGGACAGCGTTTGAAGATTCTCTTCGCCATACTGCTGTAAATTCTTCAATTTCAGCAGCAATTCCTGCAAATTTTCCTGAAAAATATTCGCTTTCTCAGGATACTGCTGGGTCAAACCGGCACAGGTATTCTCCGCCATGATCATGGCGTTTTCCGGGGAGAGCCAAATGTGGGCGTCAAATTCGTGGCTATGGCCATGGTCGTCGTGACCGTGGTCATGTTCTTCCGCACAACCCAGCAGAGGTACCTGAATAGACGCATCAATGATGCTCTTCGCCCGACCCAGCACCTCTGCGGGAAAGGCCTCCAGGCCTGCGCCGGAAATCACCAAGACTTGGGCGTTTTCAATGCTGCGCATTTGGGTGGTGGAGAGGGAATAGTCGTGCAGACAGGAGATATTCTCGTCGATCAGCAGCCCGACTTCCAGCCCGGTACCCCGGCACAGGGCGGTGCTAAAGTCGTATATTGGCTTGGTTGTGGCCAGAATAGGAGGCGTATGATCTTGCTGAGCACAGCCCAAAGGACAGAGCAGCAGTAGGAAAAGCAGGAAGATACAATATTTTTTCATTTGATTCACCTTGTTGTGCATATATAAACTATCATATCACAAATTGTCAAGGATTCTGCTGTGAAATTGCCTATCTGCAACCAATCATTGACAGGTCCGAGGCCCATTTCCCCCTTGCACTTTCTTTTTTTCGGCGCTATAATGGAGGGCAGTGGATGATTCGTAGAAAAGAGGCTATTATATGAAACGCTATCGTCAGGATATGCTGTCGGGTCCTTTGTTTCCCAGCATCATATCCTATACCATTCCCATTATTCTAACTGGTCTGCTGCAGCTGCTGTTTAACGCCGCTGACCTTGTGGTGGTGGGTAGCAAGGGTGGCATTTATCTTTCTGCCGTGGGTGCTACCAATGCGATTACAAATTTGATCGTGAATCTCTTCATCGGCCTGTCCGTTGGTGCAGGTGTGACCATGGCCCACGCCATGGGCTGCCGGGATCAGGAGGCCATTCACCGCACGGTCCATACGGCACTTCCTACCGCTTTCATTGGCGGCATTGTGCTGTCAGTGGTGGGTGTAGCCTTGTCCGAAACATTCCTGCGCTGGATGGACACCCCCGACTCTGTCCTGCCTTATGCTACCCTTTATATGCAGATCTACTTTGGTGGCATGGTATTTAACATGGTCTATAATTTCGGCGCGGCATTGCTTCGCGCAGCGGGGGATACCCGTGGCCCACTGATTTATTTAACCATCGCCGGTGTAGCCAATGTGGCGCTGAATTTGATTTTCGTACTGGTATTTGACATGACGGTGGACGGTGTGGCGCTGGCAACCATCTCCTCTCAGGCCATATCTGCCGTTCTGGTGGTGCGGGCCTTGATGCGCCGCACGGATGCCGCCCGGCTGATCCTCAAAAAGCTGCACATCTACAAGGGACAGATCTTGAAAATCGTCCGCTTGGGCCTGCCTGCTGGCATTCAGGGTTCGCTGTTTTCGATTTCCAATGTGCTAATCCAGTCTTCTATCAATTCCTTTGGTGATGTGTTCATGTCCGGCAACACTGCCGCTGGCAGCATCGAAGGTTTTGTCTATGTCACCATGAATGCCTTCCACCAAACTGCCCTGAATTTCACTGGTCAGAACATGGGTGCCGGCCAGTATAAACGGGTACGCAGGATCCTGGAAATCTGTCTGGGTTGTGTTGCCTTCGCAGGCATTGTGGTAGGTGGCGGCGTTTATCTGCTGCGCAAGCCACTGCTTGGCATCTATATTGTGGAATCTCCCGATGCGCTGCAGGCCATTGCGGCCGGTGCAGAGCGTATGCTGTATGTGTGTATTCCGTATTTTATTTTGGGACTCATGGATGTGACCACCGGTGTGCTTCGAGGCCTAGGGAGCTCCTTTGCGCCTATGATCATCTCTGTGCTGGGTGTCTGCGGATTCCGTATTGTCTGGATCTATACGGTCTTTGCCAGTCACCACACCCCCGGCGCCTTGTTTGTGTCCTATCCCATTTCTTGGCTGCTGACCTTCCTGGCGCAGCTCGTCGCCCTCATTTGGATCTACCGTAAACGCACATCTGCCCAAGCATTGCGTTCCTAAATTGGTAAACGAATATATTTGGGTGTGACTTTTATCAATGCTTGCTATCCTGTCCCCAACTGCAAATAACATAGCAAAAACGGGCGCTGATGCGCCCGTTTTTGTTGTTTCAATTGTTGCTATCGGGGTCTACACGGGGCATGGAAGCGATCGGTGTCACAGAATGTGTGTCTGTATTGACTAGGGTGTCGTGTATCGCCTGATATACCGCCGGCGGCATCATGGCGGCTGCCAAAATGACTTGCGAGAGGATCATCCCCACCACCAAAAGCATCTTCGCCCATTTGGGTAGAGTGATTTTTCCACTCCGCATCCTCAGAATCGTGATGATCGTTAAGGTAATTCCTACCGGCAACATCAGCATGTAAAGTATTGCATATTTTACGGTCATACAGATTACCTCGCCAAGAATATAGTAAACAGCACCCATAGGGGCAGATAAACCGCCCAGGCGCATTTCAGCCCGATGTTCTTCTTATACACCAGGCAGATCAGGCCGCACAGCATCAGTGGTAGCCCGGTAAACAGGTCCAGCAAAAGATTGCCGGTGAAAATACCGACCACTGTGAATACAATAAAGCAAAGCCCGCCAAATCCAAGCAGCACAATGCCGATGATTTGCTGCGTCGTTAGCATCCGCTTCGCCTGCGGCCCAGGCGTTTCCTGAGGAGGGGGAGCCACAGGTTCTTCTTTCGTTGCCCCGGTCACCAATTCGTCCAACGTAATACCGAACAACTCCGCCATCTTCATCAGCTTCTCCAATTCCGGAACGGCAGAATTATTCTCCCATTTGCTTACCGACTGCCGGGAGACTTCCAGTGCATCGGCGAAATCTCCTTGGGACAGATTCCGTTCCGTCCGCAGCCGGTAAATGTTCTCACCCAAATTCATAGGATCACTCCTTTCTGATGGCTTCATCATAGCAGAAAATGGCCCAAAAGTCCACCAACCCGACCTCACATTTTAGCAACCATTGGTTGCATCCCCCGTTTTGGCGGCAAAAACGCCCTCCGGAAGCACCGGAGGGCATATTTTTTACTTTCCGGAAGCCACGCTTTTGCGCACCAAGGCCCGCTTCAGCCTTGCCTCAGCCAGGATGATCTCTGCTTTGGAGGCTGCTCTGCTATCCAGCACCTCTCGTGCCCGGGACATGGATCGGTCAGCCCGGTCGGCATCGATCTCATCTGTCCACTCAAAGGTGGTAGGTACCAGCGTGACAGCGCCATCCAGCACACTCACCATGCCACCAATACAGGCGGCATACCGGGGAGCCCCATCAACGGTGATGGTGGCACGGCCCATGCCCAGCGGGGCAACGCAGTCGGTGTGCCGGGCCAAAATGCCCAGTTCTCCGCTGGTGGTTCGAATGGAAAGCTGTTGTGCCTGCCCGTCGAATTTCACACCGTCCGGACAGACAATCTTCAGAGGGAAGGAAGCCATATTTAAGCCTCCTTTGCTCCGTTGTATGCACTGATCACATCGTCAATGCTGCCCTTGTACAGGAAATAGGACTCGGGAATATGATCGTGCTTTCCTTCGATGATTTCCTTGAAAGAACGGATGGTCTCCTTCAGCGGCACATACTTGCCGTCGTAGCCGGTGAACTGCTCCGCCACATGGAAGGGCTGGGACAGGAAACGCTGCACCTTTCGGGCACGGCTGACAGTGATCTTGTCGTCTTCACTCAGTTCATCCATACCCATGATGGCAATGATGTCCTGCAGCTCCTTATAGCGCTGCAAAATGCGCTGTACAGCACGGGCGGTGTCATAATGCTCCTGACCCAGAACATCGGGAGACAGCATCCGGGAGGTGGAGTCCAGCGGATCAACGGCAGGGTAGATGCCCAAAGAGGCGATGCCGCGGTCCAAAACGGTGGTGGCATCCAGATGGGCAAAGGTGGTGGCAGGCGCCGGGTCGGTCAAGTCATCGGCAGGCACATAAACCGCCTGCACCGATGTAATAGAACCGTTCTTCGTGGAAGTAATTCGTTCCTGCAGAGCGCCCATTTCCGTTGCCAGCGTGGGCTGGTAACCAACGGCGGAGGGCATACGGCCCAGCAGTGCGGAAACCTCAGAGCCGGCCTGGGTGAAGCGGAAGATGTTGTCGATAAACAGCAGCACATCCTGATGCTTCACATCCCGGAAATACTCAGCCATGGTCAGGCCGGTCAGGCCCACACGCATTCTGGCTCCGGGCGGCTCGTTCATCTGGCCGAACACCATGGCGGTTTTGGAAATAACGCCGGATTCGGTCATTTCATTGTAAAGGTCGTTGCCCTCACGGGTACGCTCACCGACGCCGGTAAAGACGGAGTAGCCGTTGTGGGCGGTGGCGATGTTGTAGATCAGCTCCTGAATCAGAACGGTCTTACCAACACCTGCGCCGCCGAACAGACCGATCTTACCGCCCTTGGCATAAGGACAGATCAGGTCAATGACCTTGATGCCAGTCTCCAGCAGCTCCGTAGCGGGCTGCTGCTCGTCGTAAGCGGGGGCAGGGCGGTGGATGGGCCACTTTTCGGTGGTGGCAGGTGCAGCCTTCTCATCAATGGGCTGGCCCAGCAGATTAAATACGCGACCCAGGGTTTCATCGCCCACAGGCACGGAAATGGGTGCGCCGGTGTCATAAGCGGCAGCGCCGCGGGACAGACCGTCGGTGGAACTCATAGCGATGCAGCGGGCCACATTGTCGCCAATGTGCTGTGCTACCTCTGCCACCAAAGTATGACCCTCCATGGGCACTTCAACGGCGGACAGAAGCTGGGGCAGCTCCCCGTCAGCAAAACGAATATCAAGGACCGGACCCATGATTTGGACCACAGTTCCTGTATGCTTGGTCATAGGAATCAACTCCTTAAAACACATGTGTATAGGCCGATACTGTGCTTAAGAACCGGCCACGATCTCGGTGATTTCCTGGGTAATGGCCGCCTGGCGGGCCTGATTGTATTTGAGGTTCAGATCTGCAATCATCTCATCGGCGTTTTGCGTGGCGGCGTCCATGGCGGTGCGGCGGGCAGCCTGCTCCGCACAGCGGCTTTCGCACAATGCGCCATAAAGAATACCGCCTACATATTCCGGAACGATTGTCTCAAATACTGTGGTGCTATCCGGTTCATAGACGATCTGGCTGGCAGAGGTAGCCTTGCCCCGGGTTTCCTGCCGCAGCAGGGGAAGGGCTTGCAGGATTGCCGGCGTTTGGGACAGAACGGAAACAAAATTGGTGTAGCCGATCCGTACCTGACGATATTCGCCGGATAGGAACGCTTTGCAGATCTGTTTTGCCAGGGAAAAACAATCCGATGCGGACAGGTCATCTGTATCCATCGGGTTGCCGGGGAACAGGGATACATTTCTGTGGTTATAAAACTCCGTGGCTTTTCGGCCAATGGGCAGCACCACGGTGTCCTGTCCTTCCATATCTGCCAGACAAAGCTTCAGAATATTGCTGTTATAGCCACCGGCCAAACCGCGGTCACCGGCAATCACAACGTATAGGCTCTTGCCACCGGTTTGGGCCTGGAGATAGGGTGAGGTCATTTCGTCATTGTGATCGACGATGTTTTGCAGGGTTTCGTAGAGGGTTTCAAAGTAGGGGCGGGAGGAAAGCATTTGAGCCTGTGCCCGGCGCAGCTTGGATGCGGCCACCATTTCCATGGCCTTGGTGATTTGCCGGGTGGAACTCATGCTCCGAATGCGGTTTTTGATCTCCTTGGAGGAGGCACCTGCCATGCTTTGCCGCCTCCTTTACGCTGACATCTGCAGCCGCAGCGCATCCAGGGCTTCTATCAGCCGCTGCTCTGCAGCCTGCTCCAGCTTGCCGGTGGTGCGGATGGAGTCCAATACATCGAAATACTGGGTGTCCATCATCTTTTCCAGCTGCTGCTCAAAGGAGGGAATGTCCTCCACTGCGATGTTGTTCAGATACCCCTTGGTCACTGCATAGATGATGCATACCTGCTGAGCAACTTCCTTGGGGGAGTTATTCTTCTGTTTTAGAACACGAACGATCCGTTCACCCAAAGCCAAACGGGACTTGGTGTCGGCGTCCAGATCGGAGCCGAACTGAGCAAAACTCTGCAATTCCCGATACTGAGAGTACAGTAGCTTCAAGGAACCTGCCACCTTCTTCATGGCCTTGATCTGTGCATCGCCGCCTACACGGGAAACGGAAATGCCGGGGTTTACTGCGGGCATAATGCCGGCGTTAAACAGTTCTGTCTCCAAGAAGATCTGACCATCCGTGATGGAGATCACATTGGTGGGAATGTAGGCAGATACATCGCCTGCCTGGGTCTCGATAATAGGCAGTGCAGTCAGGCTTCCGCCGCCCTTGGCATCAGACATCTGTGCGGCACGCTCCAAAAGTCTGGAATGGAGATAGAACACGTCGCCGGGATAAGCTTCCCGTCCGGGGGGACGACGAATCAGCAGGGAAATGGCACGGTATGCCACTGCGTGCTTGCTCAGGTCATCATAAATGACCAGCACGTCCTTACCCTGGTGCATAAAATGCTCGCCAATGCTGCAACCGGTGTAGGGGGCGATATACTGCATGGGCGCCAGCTCGGAGGCAGTGGCAGAAACCACCAGTGTGTATTCCATAGCGCCGTTGAGGGTCAAATTCTCCACTAGCTGCGCAACGGTAGAACGCTTCTGACCGATGGCCACATAAATGCAGATCACATCCTTGCCCTTTTGGTTGAGGATGGTGTCGGTGGCGATGGTGGTCTTGCCGGTCTGTCGGTCGCCGATGATGAGTTCACGCTGACCGCGACCGATGGGGATCATAGAGTCAATGGCCTTGATGCCGGTCTGCAGGGGACGGGAAACATGTTTTCGGTCGATGATGCCGGGGGCGGGCATTTCGATGGGGCGGTAGCTTTCCGCATCGATGGGACCCTTGCCGTCGATGGGCTCGCCCAGGGCATTGACCACACGGCCAATCATGGCCTTGCCCACCGGTACGGAAACCACCTTGCCGGTGCGGCGGACAATGTCGCCCTCTTTGATACCGTTGTCAGCGCCAAGAATCACCACGGCCACCGATTCTTCCTCCAAATTTTGCGCCATACCGTAGGCACCGTTGGGGAAAACCAGCAGTTCACCGGCCATACAGCCGGATAGACCGGACACCCGGGCAATGCCGTCGCCCACCAGCAGAACGATGCCGGTTTCGTCGGTTTGCAGGGTGTTCTGATAATTCTTGATCTGACTTCGGATAATCTTTGTAATTTCTTCAGGTCTCAATTCCATAGGATACCTGCTTTCTGAATCAGAGTACGGTGTTTTTCAGCAACTGGCGCACCGAGTCCAGTCGATGGGAAATGGTGTCATCTACCTGCTTACCGTCGTAGTCCAGCCGGATGCCGCCCAGCAGTCGCGCATCCACCTTGTTGGAAAGCAAAACGGTCTTTCCGGTGATGGAGGATAGCTTATCCTGCAGCCGCTGGCTCTGTTCTGCGGACAGCGTAATGGCGGTCACAGCGGTGACGGGGAGCATGTTGTTGTCCCTGTAGTAACACTGCTGATAGGTACGGTGACAGTCGGGGAAGCGACGTATATAACCCTTTTCGGTAAGGATTTTCAAGAAATTCAGCAAGTAGGGATGCAGACTGCCCATGCTCTCATCCAATAGACGGCAACGCTCGATTTTGCTCAGCGCTGCAGAGGATAAAAGCTCCGGATATTTGGGTTCTGCTTCCAGACAGGATTTTACCACCTGCAGCTGTTGCAGGATCAGTTCTGTCAGGAATTCTTCCTGGGCCAGGTCATAGAGTGCCTGGCCGTAAACGGTTCCGATCTGGCTCATACGCTGCCACCCAGATCGTCAATGAACTGATCCACCAGCCGATCGTGGTCAGCTGCCGTCAGCTCCCGATCCACCACTTTCGCGGCGATGGCCAGTGCCAGGTCAGAGATTTCGTCTTTGGCATCGTTCAGTGCCTTTTTCTTTTCCTGCTGGATATCGGCGCTGGCCTTTTCCAGCATGGCTTCGGCCCGCTGGTTGGCATGGCGGAGGATCTCCTCCTCACGGGCCTGTCCACGGGCCACCGCATCCCGAACCATTTTTTCGCTGGTCTGGGCAGCCACGGAGAGCTTGGCCTGGCATTCTTCTTCCAATGCCTTGGCGCTGGTGCGGGCAGAGTCCGCCTCGGCGTACATATCGTCAATCTCTTTTTGCCGGTCGGTGATGATCTTCATCACAGGACCCCACAGAAAGTGTTTGCCCACGAAGAATACCGCCAAAAAGTTCAGCAGGGTAAACAGGGCAGTCCAAAAATCAATGCCAATAAAGCTAAAGTATTCTCCCACAAAGCGTGCTCCTTTCTTTCAGATTTGAAAGAGGGGATTACACGTTGGTGGCGAACAGGATCAGGAAAGAGATCAGCAGAGCGTAAATACCGGTGGTCTCGGTGATGGCGCAGCCCAGGATCATGTTGGTACGCAGGTTACCGGCAGCTTCGGGCTGACGGGCCATGCCCTCCAGAGCCTTACCAACAGCATTACCTTCGCCGATGGCGGGGCCGATTGCACCGATGCCCATACACAGACCGGCACCGATGGCGCACATTGCCTTCAGAAAATACGCATTGAATTCCATACCCATAAAAATGTTCCTCCTAAATGTTGTATATAATTTTTAATTATTGACTTTATACTGCCTCAGGCTCGGGGCAGGAGCTGGAAATATAAACCATGCTCAGCAAGCTGAACACCAGCGCCTGCACAAAACCGGAGAAAATATCGAAATAGACCGACAGCACTGCCGGAATGCCGAAGGCGAATACCGGAACACCGGACAGAAGCCCCAGCGCCTGCAGTCCGCCGAACAGACCCAGAACGGCCATAATAATGCCAAATACCAGGGCCACAGCCTTCTTTTTGCGGCTCCATAGGAAGATCAAGCCACTGCCCACAGCCAAAAGCACCACGGCCACTGCGATGCCGCTGGAAGCGATGGCACCCAGTACCATAGAGGAAACCAAACTCAGCGCAGCATAGAGGATGCTGGTGATGACACCGCCGCCGGCCACATTGCCGAAGTGACGGAAGGCCATGGAGATGGGCTGGGCGATTTCGGAAATGATGTTCATGGGGGTCATGACCACCACTGGCTCGGTAAAGCCCTTTAGCCAGCCCAGGAAGCCGTTGTTTTTTATGTTATTATACCAGATGATGGCGGTGACCACCAGTGCCCACACCAGCGGCACACTCAGATCTGCGGTGGCCGAACGGAGAAAACCGGTCATGCCGATCAGCGACGAGCAGATAGAGCTGAGGAAAATGGTGCCGATCAAAGGCAGATAATGGGCATTGTGCTGTCCCATGGTGTCGCATACCATGTTGTAGAGGATGCTCACACCCTTTTCCACCAGTACCTGCTTGCCATCGGGCCGTTTCTTCAAATTTCGGCCGAAATATACAAAGCAGAAGCATAGCAGCAGCGTTACCACCAAACCGGAAACTGTGGTCTGGGTGATGGGGATGCCACCGAAAATGGGAATCTCAAAATAGACATAAGCGCCGGTAACATTTACATTCATGCTTTTATCTCACCTGACTTTCGAAAAAATTCGGCAATAAACAGCACAGGACGGGTAAAGACCAAGGGAAGTACGGCGGTAATCACATGACAAACGCCGCTTTTCACCAGAGCGAACAGAAGCACAACCAGCACGGCCATCCGAATCATGTAAGACAGCCGCATGGTGAGCTGGCCACCCTTGACATCCTGTGCAACGGCTTTCTCTGAGGCAACGCTGGCGGCAACCGCCATAAAAAAGAAATTTGCAGTGGCCAGCACACCGCCAGCTACACCGCCCAGCCATACTGTTTGGTCGAATTTACCCAGCAGGGCAAAGACGCCCAGCATGATGGCCACGCAGACAGCCTGTCCCAGTGCCACAACGGCGGTTTCTTTCAGTACAAATTTGCGGGAATCCATGGGTGCTTACCTCCGGAATCAATCATGGTCGTTAAAGCTGATGGGGGGAGGGGAATGTTCCTTGCCTTTGCGGCTGATGCGAGCCATTGCCTTCAGAGACGTTACCAATCCGTCAACGGCACAGATGAGGCCCAACGCAATACCCACAAATATCACCCAATTACCCCAGCCAAAGCTGTTTTGCAGCCAAACAGCCAGCAACACAAAGCCGCATAAAGGTAGCGCCACGGAAAGACCCAATTGCGTCAGCCACACGATCATGGTCATATCTTTCATGGTGCACCTCCTTACACGATTGTCTTATATTATACGGCAAACGGCGCCGATATTCAATAGATACCTGCGTGAATTTTACAAATTATCTGTTGGGGACATTGTTTGTAGGTGCCACCCATCGCCGGATTACGAAACAGTCTTGAAGTGGACGAGGTTTTGTGCTATAATATGCCTACCCCAAACACTGCAGAAAGAGAAACAGGAGGGATCCAACATATGGGCAAGAATATTTCTATGCTTCGAAGCGTTCTGTGCTGGATTCTGGCACTATGCCTGATGCTGAGTTTAACTGCCTGCAGGTATCCTGTGCCCACCACTGGCCCGACTTCTCCGGGAACCTCTAAACCCAATACAACACCCACAGCGCCGGTGGTGAATCCGACTGTCCCCACCGACCCTATCACGCCTACGGACCCGACCACGCCCACCAATCCTGAGATTGTTGGGGCGGGACTGGAATATACGCTGACGCAGGACGATGTGGATGCGTTTTATGCACTGCTGGAGAAATGCGAAACCCTTGCCATGGCGGGCGAAGATATGGATGCCATTGATGCCAGCTCTGTGGAGCTGGATGAAATGTACGAGTATCTGAACACCCAGTGTACCATCGCCATGATCCTGCACTACTGTGATATCTCCAATGAGGCTCTTTCCCAGCAATACTTGGATTGTTATGAGATTTGCATGCAGGCCAGTGATGCCTATATTCAGATGGCCCGCCGGGTTTACCTGTCCGACAGTCCTGCAAAAGAGCTGCTTTTCGCGGATTGGACTGAGCAGGATGTGGCCATGCTGCTGGCCTATGATGAAGAGATTGCACTGCTGCGCCAGCGAAACGAGGAAATCACCGTAGAATACTACGAAAGCAGCGACGATGATACGATTATCCCGCTGTATATCGAGTTCGTGCAGAACAACAATCAAATCGCCCAGTACTATGGCTATGACAACTATTATGAATATGCCTATGAACTGGTTTACGCGCGGGATTACCAGCCGGAGGAGCTGGAGCAGATGCGCCGGTATGTCAAGGATTACGTGACGCCTCTCTTCCACCAGAGCTACCTCAATTATTATGACGCTGTGTCATCGCTGAGCCAGTCCGATTGGGATGGACTGAACAATTTCCTGGTAGATGATTACGATACCACCGGTAAAAACTATGTTGATCTCTACATCCAGGCATTGCCTGATGCCATGGCGGATGCTTTGCGCCAAATGCTTAACGATGACAGTCTCTTTGTACCCCGTCAGACAGCCAAGGCTGCAGCCTTCACAACTATGATTGGAGACCGTTCCTTCTGTTATTTTGGCCCCGGTTATGCCAGCAGCAGTACGGTGATCCACGAAGGTGGCCACTATTATGCCAGCCTGCACGCAGATTTGGAAACGATTTCTATGGACCTGGCAGAGGTGCACTCCCAGGGAAATGAGTGGCTCTTTATCCACGCCATGAAGGATCACATGGGACGGTCCCAACATAATGCCCTGGTGGATTTCCGCATTTACCAGGATTTGGTAACGATTATGGTTTGCCTGATGGTGGATGAGTTTGAGGCCAAAGTATACACCACCGATATTTCTAAGTTTACAGCGGAAGATTTTGACGCACTGATGGAAACGGTGGCCACCCAGTATTTCTCCATGGCCTACATCACCAATTATATCACCGACATCCAATACTATTGGAGAATGGTGGTGGTAGACCAGCCGGTCTACTATATCAGCTATGCGGTTTCCGCCATCACGGCCCTGGACCTGTATACCCTGGCGGTGGAGGATTATGCTGCGGCGGTTGCGGCCTATCAGCTACTTTGTGAAAACTTGGATGAGGAACTGGGCCTTTTGGGGAACGTGAATGCTGCCGGCCTGGCAGGCCCTTTCCAGGAGGTGTTCTATCAAAGATTGGCCAACTTGGTGGAAGGTCACACTTGAATACCGAATACCTGACCACAACATTTAGTGGTCAGGTATTTTTTATTGACTTTATTTAGAAAACCGCATATAATATATAGGATATATTGTGAAACTTGGCAGGTACAAATTATGGCAATCAAGAAACAGGAACAATACGGAAATTCCAGTATTTCCATGCTCAAGGGCGAGGATCGTGTTCGGAAACGCCCCGCCGTTATTTTCGGCTCGGACGATCTGGAGGGCTGCAAACACGCCGTCTTTGAGATCCTCAGTAACGCCATCGACGAAGCCAGAGAGGGTCACGGTGATACCATCATCGTCACCCGCTATGAAGACCTCTCTGTGGAAGTGGAGGACTTTGGCCGTGGCTGTCCCGTGGACTGGAACGAGAAGGAAAAACGCTACAACTGGGAGCTGGTGTTCTGTGAAATGTATGCCGGCGGCAAGTACGGTGAAAACGGCGAGAACTACGAATATTCCCTGGGCCTGAACGGCCTGGGTTCTTGCGCTACCC
The DNA here is from genome assembly GCA_045124575.1 of Faecousia sp. Taxonomy (GTDB): domain Bacteria; phylum Bacillota; class Clostridia; order Oscillospirales; family Oscillospiraceae; genus Faecousia. The sequence goes on along the minus strand of JBGVMD010000027.1, from coordinate 394 downwards.
AGTATGCCTCCGAGTTTTTTGACGCTACGATCCGTCGGGATGGCTTCCGCTATGATCTGCATTTTGAGCGTGGCCGCAATAAAGGCGGTCTGAAGAAAGAACCTACTGACCGTGGCCGCAAGACCGGCTCCGTGTTCCATTGGAAGCCGGATAAGCAGGTCTTTACCGACATCAATATCCCCGTGGATTACTACCGGGATGTGCTGCGCCGTCAGGCGGTGGTGAATAAGGGAATCACCTTTAAGTTCCGCAATCAAGTGGGTCGCAAATTTGAAGAGGAAGAATTCTGCTATGTCGACGGCATTAAGCAGTATATCGAGGAATTGGTAGGGGACAATGCCTTCAATATGCCCGTCTACTGGGAAACCGAGCGCCGTGGCCGGGATGCGGAAAA
>JBGVMD010000026.1:0-5253 GCA_045124575.1 Faecousia sp. | reverse complement strand
TGTACTCCGTGGGCCGCATCCCCGGCTCCTTCAACCGCCGCGAGGGCAAGCCCTCCGAGCGCGGCATCCTGAACAGCCGTATCATTGACCGTCCCATGCGTCCTCTGTTCGACGAGGAGCTGCGCAACGACACCGTCGTGACCTGCACCGTTCTGGCCAATGACCACGAGAACCCTGTTGAGGTCGTCGCCTCTCTGGGTGCTTCCATCTCCATCGCTTCCTCCGACGTTCCCTGGAACGGACCTGTTGCCACTACCAACGTCGCATATGTCGGTGGTGAGTACGTGGTCAACCCCTCCGCTGAGCAGCGTGAGGCTTCCGACTGCTTCGTGTGCATCGCTTCCACCTTCGAGAAGGTGGTCATGATCGAGACCGAGGCCAACGAGGCTCCCGAAGCCATCGTCTACGAGTGCATCCGTGTGGCCCACGAGACCAACATGGAGATCGTCAAGTTCATTAACGGCATTGTCGCCGAGATCGGCAAGCCCAAGTTCACCTTCGAGAAGGCTGCCGTCAACCACGAACTGCTGGACGACCTGATCGCCTACGGCCTGAACCAGATCGAGTACGCTCTGGATACCCCCGACAAGAACGTCCGTGAGGAGCGCCTGACCGCTGCCCGCATCGACTTCAAGAACCAGTTCGTGGAGAAGTACGGCGAGGAAGAGTTCGAGACTCACATCGAGGTCTGCCTGTACAAGATGCAGAAGAAGGTGGTCAAGAAGTGGCTGCTGCAGGGCAAGCGCGTTGACGGCCGTGGCATGGACGAGATCCGTGCTCTGGACGCCGAGGTCGGCATTCTGCCCCGCGTTCACGGCTCCGGCCTGTTCTCCCGTGGTCAGACTCAGGTTCTGTCCATCTGCACCCTGAACACCCTGTCCGCTGCTCAGAAGCTGGACACCATCTACCCCGAGGAGACCAAGCGCTATATCCACCACTACAACTTCCCTTCTTTCTCCACCGGTGAGGCTCGTGCTGCCCGTTCCACCAGCCGTCGTGAGATCGGTCATGGCGCTCTGGCTGAGAAGGCTCTGCTGCCTGTGATTCCTCCCGTGGAGGAGTTCCCCTACTCCATCCGTGTGGTTTCTGAGGTTCTGTCCTCCAACGGTTCCACCTCTCAGGGCTCCATCTGCGGCTCTACTCTGGCTCTGATGGATGCCGGTGTGCCGATTAAGCGCCCTGTTGCAGGTATTTCCTGCGGCCTGATCTCCGACCAGGAGACCGGCGAGTGGAGAACCTTCACCGACATTCAGGGCGTGGAAGACTTCCACGGCGAAATGGACTTCAAGGTGGCCGGTACCACCGAGGGTATCACCGCCATCCAGATGGACCTGAAGAACAAGGGTCTGACCATGGAGATCATTGCCGACGCTCTGGAGCGCTGCCGCAAGGCTCGTCTGGTGATTCTGGAAGAGGTCATGCTGCCCTGCATCGCAGAGCCTCGGGCTGAGGTTTCTGAGTATGCCCCCAAGATGATCTCCATGAAGGTTCCCACCGACAAGATCCGTGAGATCATTGGTTCCGGCGGTAAGACTATTCAGAAGATCTGTGCCGACACCGGCGCCAAGGTTGACATCGAGGACGATGGCTCCGTGTTCATCTCCGCTGTTGACTCTGCTGCCGCTTACGCTGCCAAGAAGATGATCGACGATATCTGCTTCGTGCCCGAGGTTGGCAAGCTGTACTACGGCAAGGTTGTCCGCATCCTGCCCATCGGTGCTTTCGTTGAGATCGCTCCCGGCCACGACGGCATGGTGCACATCTCCAAGCTGGAGAACCGCCGTGTTGAGAAGGTGGAAGACGTGCTGAACCTGGGCGATATGACCTGGGTCAAGTTCATGGGCTTCGACGAGAAGGGCCGTGCAAACTTCAGCCGCAAGGACGCTCTGAAGGAAATGGAAGGCAACGCCTAATGAAATATGAATGCCGCCGGGAATCCCCCGGCGGTATTTTTTGTGCCTTATAAGTTGGCTTTAGGGGGGTTAAATTTTGTATATTAAAAACAAAATAATAAATAATTTACAAAACTTAATAACTTTGTAACAATTTAACATCTTTCCATGCTATAATGACCCCGAGAAAAGAGGTGTTTTTCTTGGAATTTTTTCGTTTCGTGCTGAAAATTTTGGATACACAGATGGATGTTCCCCGGCTCTACGGTTGGTATCATATTTTATGTCTGATTTTGACGGCGGGGCTGACGGTCTTTGCAATTCGCCGGGGCAGGCACCAGGATGAGAAGACCATTCGCCGGGTGGTATTTTGGACCGCGGTGGTGGTGGCACTGCTGGAAGTCTACAAGCAGATCAATTTTTCCTTTGGCGATGGCAGCGCCGCTGCGGAATATCAGTGGTACGCATTCCCCTGGCAATTTTGCTCCACGCCCATGTACATCGGTCTGCTGACGGGCTTGTTTCGTCAGGGAAAAATACACCGGGCGCTGTGTTCCTATCTGGCCACTTACTGCATTTTTGCCGGTGCGGCGGTGATGCTGTACCCGGTGACGGTGTTTATCGGCACCGTGGGCATCAATATTCAGACCATGGTCTGCCACGGCTCCATGGTGGTGATCGGCGGGTATCTGCTGGGCAGCGGCTATGTAAAAATGGAACCCGGCACCCTACTGCGGGCTGTGCCGGTGTTTGCAATCTGTGTGACGCTGGCGGGGATTCTGAACCAGTTGGCACACATGGGCGGAATTGAGAATTTTAATATGTTCTTTATCAGCCCCTATGTGGAGTGTGAGCTGCCGGTGTATTCTCTGGTGCATGATGTGCTGCCTTTTCCGCTGAATTGGATAGTTTATGTGCTGGGCTTTACAGTGGCGGCGGGCGCCATGCTGATGATTGCCGGGGGAATTGCCCGGCTCTGCCGACGGAAGACCGCTGCAGCCCTGTGATCTGGAATGTAAAATGAATTCGCCGCCGGAACTCCCCCGGCGGCATTTTTTATATGCATGAAGATGCCAAATTTCAGTTTATCGAGCAGATGGAGCAGCCACAAAATAAACGGTGTCATCCCGAACCATCCCGCAGGATGGTGTGGGGATCCCCCGGTAACGAGGGAAAACCTGCCCCGAGCGCATCGTTTCGTTGTCCTTTTCGACTGGGGGATTGCCACGTCGGCTACGCCTCCTCGCAATGACACAGTTTTTGCACCAGCCCGATAAATTCCAATCTATTTGACAAATTTCTCTCTTTCCGCTACAATGGGAACAAATTGATCCAGAAAGGAACCACCGCTTATGAAGCGTTTACTGCCTCTGATTTTGGTGCTGTTGATGCTTCTGACAGCCTGCATAGAGCCGCCCAGCCTGCCCTCCAGCGGGCCTCCGGCGCCCACTGCGGCACCAACCCAGCCCACCATGCCTACCTCTCCCACCGAGCCTTCCACGGAGCCCACACAGCCGCAGCAGCCTACCGCCTGCACCCTGCATCTGGAAGACCCCTATGTGAACGTGGACAAGGCGGCTTTCTACGAAAACTACACCACCGCCTGCTGCTATAACGACGCCAAGTACCGCACCCAGCATTTCTTGATGTCCGGCGAGCTGGAGGTACCGGAGCAATACGCCCAGGAGGCAGCCTACCGCCCCATGGAAGAGCAGCAGTATATCCGCAATATTTCGACCTGGTATGAAGATGACGACAACACCTATGTGGTGGTGGACGGCTTTGGCCGGGAAATGCTGCGCATTTACAAGGGCGCGGCCTACATCACCCTGGAGGAAGTGGCGGCTTATATGTATGCCTTTGGCGGCAGTAACTGTGTTTTGCCGGCCAACTATACCTCCGCCAAGAAGCCCAAACCTGCCAACAGTCCCTGGGGCGAATATCTGCGGGCCAATCACTCCTATTTCAGCGGTGATACAAGAAAGTTCCCCTATGAGCCGGAGTTGCCGGACATCACCGGCTGTGGCGGTGAGCTGCAGTATTATGAAATGGACATCGGCACCACCGGCACGGTGACCCCGGGCTACCCCAACGGTACGCTGTATAACAACGGTCAGAAAATCACCCGGGGCGCTGCCCGTCTGGTATACGCCCGGCAGGATAAGAACCGCAACCACATTTACGAACCAGACGAAGTGTATGTGTTCTACACCCATAACCACTACAATGACTTCCGGGAATATCTGAATTACTACGGCGGCTGGGGCGAGATGTTCGGCAATGTCACCGGCGGCGGTGTGTTTGACAGCAAAAATTACTGCAGTCCTACCCCCTACCCTGCCACTGCCTATAATTATTTTGTAACCCAAATGCCCTAAAACCCCCGCATAAATAGAAAAGAGAAAAGAAAAAGAGAAGAAAAAGAGGAAAACATCATGCATAGTATTTTTGGTACAAAGCATCTGATCATTTTGGCCATTTCCCTGGTGGCCATGGTGATCGGCAGCCTGTTTGCCCGCAAATGGCCCATTCAAAAGCTGGCAAAGACCGCACTGGGCATTGGCCTGGTGTCAGAATTTATCAAGGTTTTCTATTACATCATGGCCAACGAGGCCACCCATGGTGGCGCCCTGCCCAAGACGGATCTACCCTTCCACCTGTGCTCCATTCAGCTGATTTTCATGGCGATTTTGGTGTTCTCCTCCAATCAGAAGCTGAAGAATCTGCTGCTGTCGTTTATGATCCCCAGCTGTCTGTTTGGTGGTGTGGCGGCGCTGCTGATCGCCACCACCTCCTCTCTAAACGGCGGATGGATCCTGTCGGTGCAGTATTTTGGCTATCATGTGGCTATCACGGTCTTTGCCATTTCCCTGCTGCTGGGCAAGGAATTCCCCTTGACAGTGAAAAGTTATGTAAACTGTCTGAAATTTTTGGTGGTGCTGATGCTGTTTGCGGTGTATATCAACAGTATGCTGTATGACGGCGTGTCCAACATCAATTTCATGTATGTGGTCTCCCCTCCCCAGTCCGGTCTGCCCTTCCTGACGGAAAAATACGGCTGGCTGGTGTACATCTGCCACTATGCTTTTACTGTCCTTTTCTTCGTTACCCTCTGCTACATTAAGCCCATTGTGGCCGCCATCAAGGAAAAGTGCAGCCGTAAAAAGGTCGCAGCCTAAAGCGACTTCAACCCAACGACATAAGAAAGCCGCCGGAGCATTGAACCGAACCAGTAAAACTGGACAATAGACAAAAAGCCCCCTGATGTAGGATAATAACTACATCAGGGGGTGTTGTTATGTCCGGAAAGAAAGGCATGAAGAAGTATCCCGCAGGGATACGGGAAGAAATTGTAGCAAAG
>JBGVMD010000025.1:0-14375 GCA_045124575.1 Faecousia sp. | reverse complement strand
ACGCTGTCATTCCGAGCCAGTTCTCAAACTGGCGTGGGAATCCCCCAGTTTCAAGGGGGAACCTGCCGAAAAAGTAACCCCATACCTTTGGGGATTGCCACACCATTCTGCGGAATGGTTCGCAATGACACCCTCCTGAGGAATGGTTCGCAATGACACCCTCCTGAGGAATGGTTCGCAATGACACCCTCCTGAGGAATGGTTCGCAATGACACCCTCCTGAGGGATCGGCATCTGCCCGATAAACTGAAAATTGAATTTTGAAAGAAGGATCATCTTATGCATGACATGATTATTGTTGGCGGTGGCCCGGCGGGCTTGACTGCCGCTGTTTACGGCCTGCGGGCAGGAAAAACTGTGCTGGTTATCGAAAAGGGTGGCTTCGGCGGTCAAATTGCTTTTTCCCCCAAGGTGGAGAATATCCCCGGCACCAAGCTCATTAGCGGCGCGGAATTTGCCGACCAGCTGACAGAGCAGGCCATGGCCTTGGGCGCCGATGTGGAACTGGAAGCCGTCACCCAGGTGGACAAGCAGGCAGATCACTTCCTGGTATCCACCGAGGAAGGCAGCACCTACACCGGTAAGACCGTCATTCTTGCTTTGGGCGTCAAGCACCGCATGCTGGGTCTGCCCGGGGAAGAGGAACTGATCGGCCACGGCCTTTCTTTCTGCGCCGTTTGTGATGGCGCATTCTATGAAGGTCAGGAAGTGGCCATGATCGGCGGCGGTAATTCTGCCCTGCAGGAGGCCTTGCTGCTGAGTGAGGTCTGCAAAAAGGTTACTGTGGTACAGAACCTAGCAGATTTTACCGGCGAGCGGAAACTGGCAGATGCCCTGCTGCAAAAGGAGAATGTCACCGTGCATTTCTCCACCGTGGTGGCCGGCTATGAATCCAAGGACGGGGAACTGTGTGGTCTGCAGCTGAAAAACGAAAGCGGCGAAACCTCTGAAATCAAAGTGGATGGCGCCTTCCTTGCGGTGGGCCTGGAGCCCCGCAACGGCCCCTTTGCCGGGCTTGCCAAGACCAATCCTTGGGGCTATTTCGACTCCGCCGAGGACTGCCTGACCGAAACCCCCGGCCTCTTTGTTGCCGGTGACTGCCGCAGCAAGCGGATCCGCCAGGTGGTCACTGCGGCCGGTGACGGCGCGGTAGCGGCCATGGCTGCCTGCAGCTATCTGGATCAAAATGCTTAATTCCAATGCCCCGGAGGCTTCTCCGGGGCATTGCATATTGGGAGGGATGTTGGTATAATAAAAAACAGCAAGCATGATACCAGGAAAACCCCCGAAGGAGGTGTCTGTATGAAAGACGGAAAAAAGTACATTTTGGTGGCGGATGATGACCGGGAGATCCGGGAAATTCTCACCCTGCTGCTGTCTGCAGAAGGCTATGCGGTGCTGACTGCCGCCGATGGCCTGCAGGCGGCGCAGTTTGCTGCCGGAGAGATCGATCTGTACATTTTGGATGTGAATATGCCGGGGCAATCCGGCCTGCTGGCGGCCTCCCAAATCCGCAAGCAGTTTGATGCCCCCATTGTGTTCCTGACGGCCTATTCCGGCGAGTCGGACAAGGTGATGGGCTTTTCTGTGGGTGCGGACGACTACATCGTCAAGCCCTTCTCCACAGCAGAGCTTCTCATGCGGGTGCGGGCAATTTTGAGAAGAAGCGGCGCTGTCAGTGCCCCTGAGATGCGGAAAAACCAAATTGCTATTGGAGATTTGCTGCTGGATCTGGACAGCCAGAGCGTTCTGAAGGGCAGTGAGACCATTTCCCTGACCTATACGGAGTTTCAAATTTTGAGTTTGCTGGCCCAAAACCGGAAGAAGATCTTCTCCCTGGATCATATCTATCAGAGCATTTGGAATGACAATGCGGTGGGCAACGATGCTATTATGGTGCATATTAAAAATATCCGCAAGAAGCTGGGAGACAGTTCCCGCAATCCGCTCTACATCAAAACCGCATGGGGAAAGGGGTATTACATTGACTAAGCCCATCAAAAGCCGCAAGCTGGCCCATGAGATCCTTGCTTTGATCCTGTTGAGCGCCGCGGTTTCCCTGATCCTGTTTCTGATCCTGACCGGGTTGGCCACCGTAGTGGCGGAGGAATATGTGTTTTATCATGATGTGGTCATGACGGAATTTGATTGGATGGAACTGGATCGGTGGATATTTGGCGCCGGCATGGCGATTGCTGTGATCTGCTTCAGTGCTCTTTTTCTAATGCTGCTGGCAGACCGCATTGCCTATATCCGGGCCATTACCGACGGCATCGACCGCCTGGGCAGGGGGGAGCAACATGATCTTCCCCTGAAGGGCAGCAACGAGCTGACTGCGTTGGCTGGCGCTGTCAATCAGATGTCTGCGGCCCAACGGCAGTTGCGGCAGCAGGAGCAGGCGTTGGTGGAAGAGAAGGAGCAGTTTATCCGCACCCTGTCCCATGATATTCGTACGCCGCTGACCTCCATTTTGGCCTATTCCTCCTATTTGTCCGGGGAAGAATGTCCTCCCCGGCAGCAACAGGCCTATTTGGAGATGATCCAAAAGAAGGCAGAGCAGATCCGGGATCTGACCGGGGTGTTGCTGGATGGGAGCCATCGGAATGTGGAGCAGTTTGCCGATGCCCGGCTGCTGATCCAGCAGCTGGCAGCGGAGTTTGAGGAGGCGCTGGAAGAACAATTTACGGTAGAGTCTGATTTTTCCGGATGTCTCGCTTTCGGCGGTAGCTTCGATGTGCAGGAACTGCGCCGCATCTTTGATAATCTCAGCTCCAATGTGCGCAAATATGCCGACCCGGCCCAGCCCATCCGACTGGAATTCCGGACAGAAGGCGGCGTCCTGCAGATTCAGCAGGGCAATACCATCCGCGAGGATGTCAGCAAAACAGACAGCTACGGCCTGGGATTGCACAGCATCCGCCGCATCGTCCAGCACTATGGCGGGCAGGTGAGTGTGACGGAAGAAAAGGGACAGTTCCGCATCCATCTTGCAATTCCACTGTAAAATCTTTAGATTTCTTTAGAATTTCCTCCCATTTTTCTTCAGAACCAGATGATATTCTATCCTCACAAAAGCAAACCACCCCAAATAAAACAAAAATTGAAAGTGAGGAATAAAATATGTTTACTTTTCTGGATTTGCTGATCGTTGTTGTAATGGCGCTGGCGGCTGTGAGTGTGCTGTCCATTGCCGGTATGTTCCTGGTGAAAAACCAAAAGGTCAAGCGCATCTGCTTCTATCTGACCGCTGCCATGGGCATTTACCTTGGCTATGTGGGCGTTCGTATCCTGTGGCCCGGTTTCATGCCCCAGGTGATCCTGGCGCTGGTTTTGGCGGCAGTGAGCATCGGTGCGATTGTACTGAGCCGGGTGAAAAAGGATAACGACAAGATGTTCCGTATTGCACAGGTCATGTCTTCCGTGGCTCTGGTTGCCGGCATGTTCAACGCATTCCTGTAAGGCAAAATAGAAAATTCCGGAATTGGTTTCGGCCAATTCCGGAATTTTTTGTATCCTTTTGGGGATGTGGGGCGTTGTGGTTGCTTTTCTCAAGGGACTGTGGTAAAATTTTAATATCAGTATTTGATTGGAGGAGGAAACGGCGTGATTACGGTCAAGTACATCGACACCATCGACGGCATCAAGGATCTGATTTTTGAACAGACCTATAATGCCGACATCGACAGAACACGAAGCTCCTATTTCTATCGGGGCATGCGGGATGCGTCCTATCAGCTGACTACCAGCTTAAGCCGCAATTGCAAACACGCCTATGCGGAGCTGGAACAGCCGCTGTTGGACAACTTCATCAATTATGTGCGGATCGAAGACCCCTCCATCAACGAGTCGGTCTGGAAGGCCATGGTCATTGGCCAGCATTACGGTCTGCCCACCCGGCTGCTGGACTGGACCCACTCCACCCTGGTTGCCCTGCACTTTGCCAATACGGAAGATAATTTGGACAAGCTCAGCAAGCGGGACTGTGTGGTGTGGCGCATCGACCTGCGGGATTTAAACCGCAATCTGCCTCCCAAATATCAGGATTATTTGAAACGGAAAAACACCTTTGTCTTTTCTCTGGACGGCCTGGCGGAAATTGCGCAAGATATTGGGCAATATGATGCGGACATGGGCTCGGACGCCCTGGTGTGCTTTGAGCCGCCCTCTGTGGATCAGCGAATCGTCAATCAGTATTCCTTCTTCTCTGCCATTCCCAGCGGCATTACGGATTTGGAAGCCTTTCTGGACACCCACACGGAGCACACTGTGAAATATGTGATCGACAAGCGCCTGCGTTGGGAACTGCGGGACATTTTGGATCAGTTTAACATCAATGAGCGGATGATCCACCCCGGTACAGACGGCATCGCCAAATGGCTGGCGCGGCATTACTATGTAAAAAGCAAGTGATTGAGGAGGTAATTTTTCATGACAACAGCACAGCGGTATTTTGAATTGGCACAGAACAAACTGCAGGAGACCCTGGAGCGGGAAATGCCCCATATCCAACAAGCAGCCGCCTTTGTGACGGAAAGCTGCAAGCAGGGCGGCAGATTCTATGTGTTTGGCTCCGGTCACTCCCACATGATCGCGGAAGAACTGTATATCCGGGCCGGTGGTTTGGCCCTGGTGCATGGCATTCTGCCGCCTGAACTGATGGTTCACCAGCAGCCTGTCACCAAGAGCACCTATCTGGAACGGGTGGAAGGCTATGCCCAGGCGCTCATTGAGCTGCATCGGGTGGATGCAAAGGACACGGTGATGGTGGTTTCCAATTCCGGCCGCAACGCCGTGGTGGTGGAAATGTGCCTGGCCGCCAAGGCAAAGGGTGCAAAGGTTATCGCCATGACCAGCATGAAGCATTCTGCCGACTGCACATCCCGCCACAGCTCCGGCAAAAAGATCTATGAGATCGCCGATGTCACCATTGACAACTGCGCCGAAAAGGGCGACGCAGCCCTGGCCATTGATGGACTGGATACCCCCATTGGCCCCACCTCCACGGTCACCGGTGTGGTGATCGCCGAGGCGCTGGTGTGCCAGGTGGTGGATGATCTGGTGAAGGCGGGGATCACACCCCCGGTGTTCGTCAGCTCCAATGTGGACGGCGGCGATGAGCGAAATGCCAAGACCTTTGAAACCTATTACGGATACTGGAAATAAAAAATTCCCCCGATCGAGGCGATTGCCCGATCGGGGGTTTTGACATTTAGATCAGTCCGGCAAAGCACTGCACGGCCAGATACAGGCCCAGGGCGCTGAACAGGGGCGCCAGCTTGGCCATGGGGCCGGTGGAGAGCCGATCCTGCAGGGAAGTGTAGATCCAGGTGGTGGCGGTAAACACCACGCCACCCAGCACGGCCAGCTTCACTGCTTCCAGGATGGAAGCGAAACCGGCACAGAAGGGAAGAATACCAAAGGTAAGCGCTGCGAACACCGGGATGCAGATGTAGCACCGTTTGGCGCCCTTGGCTGCATAGTGATCCACCAGCAGTGTCGCCAAAGAGAGGGCTGCCATATTGGGGATGTCCAGCCCGGGGATCAGGGCGGCGGGAGCAAAGGCGCGCACCAGCACCGCAATGACGCAGGCAATGCCCAGCACCACAGCAAGGGCAGTATTGAGGAAGTATTGATTCTTTTTCATGGCTTAACCTCCCCAGGAAGTGGCGCCGGAGTCGATATCCGCGCCGGTGACATAGCTGACGGCGGAATTGACACACCGGGCGATGGCCTTGGAGGTCACCGTGGCGCCGGAAATGCTGTCCACATAGGTGTCTGTTTCAGTGGTATCGCTGCCGGTGGCACCGGAGAAAGCATCCTCACCGGGCTGGCCAATGGCCACGCCACCGGAGGTGTTCAAAAACTGTGCCAGGAACTGCTCGTCCCACATGGCGCTCATGCCAAGGCCGGGGGTTTCCTGCATGTCCCGGATGGTCAGACCCGTGACCTTGCCATCGTGGCTCACACCAATGAGCATCACGATGTCGCCGGCGTAGCCCCGGGTAACGGTCTCAATTACAAAGCCGGTCTCGCCCTTGTGGACGGAGCGGATGTTGGCATCCTCGCCATCGTAGGGCTCCACGGTGAAGGTTTTGCTGCCGGGCAGCAGCTTCTGCATCACCCACAGATGCTCTTTCTGGGCATTTTTGCTGGCCAGGTCGTTGGTAGCGAAGGTGACGCTCAGCACCATGGCGGCCATAATGGCGATGGTCAGAATGGGAAGAAGGATCTTCTTTTTCATATCACACTTCTCCTTTCTTCCGGCCAAACTGCCGCAGGGCGGTGTGGCGGTCAATGAACCAAACCAGAGCGTTCATCAGCAAAATGGCATAGGTCACGCCCTCGGGGAACAGACCAAAATAGCGGAAAATCACGGTCAGCACACCGCAACCGATGCCGTAGACCACCTGGCCCACCGGGGTGACGGGGGAAGTAGCGTAGTCGGTGGCCATGAAGATGGCGCCCAGCATCACGCCGCCGGAGAACAGGGAATAGGCCATCCAGGCCAGGGGAGCGTCAGTCTTGTGGAAAATCAGGGTGATGACAGCGACGGTAGCCAAATAAGCCACGGGGATGCGGGCAGAAATAACCTTTCTTGCCACCAGATACACGCCGCCAATCAGCAGCGCCAGAGCGGAAAGCTCTCCGATGGAGCCGGGGCAATTGCCCAGGAACATATCCAGGATGCTCTCTTCCGGCAGGGCGGGCATTACCATATGGTGCAAGGGGGTGGCGGCAGAAACACCGTCGATGCCCATATACCGGGTCATGCCTACGGGGAAGATCAGCAGCATAAAGGCGCGGGCTGCCAGGGCAGGGTTAAAGATGTTCTGGCCCAGACCGCCGCACAAAGCTTTGACAAAGACAATGGCAAATACAGCACCCACAGCGGCCAGCCACAAAGGCACAGTGTGAGGCAACGTCATGGCCAGCAGCACGCCGGTGACCAAAGCAGAACCGTCAATAATGGTGTTTCTGGTGCGGGTAATGACGCTGTACAGCCATTCTGCGCCCACAGCGCAAATGACGCACACGGCGGTGACCAGCAGCGCCCGCAGACCCAGCATGATGACGCCGACAGAAAGAGCCGGCAGCAGTGCGATCACCACATCCAGCATGATCCGGCTGGTGCGGAAATCTCCCCGAATATGGGGAGAAGAAGCAACGGTCAGTTTCATTTACTCTGCGCCTCCCTTACCATTTGTTTGCCCTTGCGGAAACGCTCCACCAGCGGCAGCTTGCCGGGGCAGGTGAAGGCACAACTGCCGCACTCCATGCAGTCCATCAGATGCAGCCGCTGCAGCTGATCTACCCGGCCGGCGTTCACATAGCGGTACATGTAAAGGGGCTGCAGTCGCATGGGGCAGGCCACGATGCACTTGCCGCAGCGCAGACACACGGGATTTTCCGCAGCGCCGTTTTCATCCTTCAGCAGGCACAGGATGGAGTTGGTGGCTTTCACCACCGGAACAGACAGGTCACTTTGGGCAAAGCCCATCATGGGGCCGCCGCTGATGACCCGCTCGGTCTTGTCATTGAGGCCGCCGGCTGCTTCCACCAGATCGTGGAAGGGAGTGCCGATGCGGACGATAAAGTTTTGGGGCTTTGCGATGGCTTCGCCGGAAACGGTGACGATACGCTCCGTCAGGGGCAGGCCCTCCACCACCGCCCGATGGATGGCGGCAAAGGTGGAAACGTTAAACACCGCACAGCCCACAGCCACCGGCAGCTTGCCGGAGGGCACTTCCCGTCCGGTGACGGACTGAATCAGCTGCTTTTCGCTGCCCTGGGGATACCGGGTGGGCAGCACCCGCAGGGTAATGCCGGGGAACTGGGGCAGCAGGGCCTGAATTTTTTCAATGGCCTGCTTCTTGTTGTCCTCCACCGCCACCACGGTCTGCTGGGGGTGCAGGATTCGGGACAGGATGCTCATGCCGGACAGCACCTTTTCCGGTACGGTTTGCAGCAGGGAATCGTCGGCGGTGATGTAAGGCTCACATTCGCAGCCGTTGGCAATGAGGGTATCCACATTGCCCATGGCACCCAGCGCCTTCACATTGCCGGGGAAGGCTGCGCCGCCCATACCTACAAGACCGGCTTCCCGGATGGCATGGAGGATCTCGTCATCGGTGTGGGGAATGCTGGCAGGAACGGCCTCGTCCAGCATATCGTTTTCGATGACCACAGCATTGATCATCCGGCCGCTGGTGTGGGGGCGGGGCTCAATGGCTACCACCGTGCCGGAAACAGAAGCGTGGACGGGGACACACAGACCTTCACCGTCGCCGATCTTCTGACCCCGCAGCACCCGCTGACCCACTTCTACCAGAGGGTTGCAAGGGGCGCCGATGTGCTGCAGCAGGGGAATGACCACTGTTTTGGGCTGCAGGGAGTGGAAGTCCACGCTGGTGGTGGACATTTCTTTGTTGTATTTGGGGTGGATACCGCCAAAAAACAGATGTTTCATAGGTTTTTTCACCTCAAGTTTTGTTCATCGATGTGCAAATTTCGGTTTATCGAGCTGTTGTAAGGAGCGCATCCAAAGGCCCCCTTGTGCAAAGGGGGCTGTCAAATTGCCGATTTTAGGCAATTTGACTGGGGGATTGTCGTTTTTTTACAATCCCTCCGGCCAAAATCAAAAATTTTGGCCACCTCCCTTTACACAAGGGAGGCTCGCGCTACGCGCTCCATCTGCCCGCTAAATTCCATTTTCTCTATCAGGTACGGATCAGTTTTTCAAAGCCGGGGGTGTAGGAAATGTTGCCGTCGGTGTGCAGCCACATGGCCTCTACACCGCATTGTTTGGCCAGGGCCATGCCCTCTTCCAACGGAAGAACAAACAGCGCCGTAGAAAGGGCGTCGGCAAGGCCGGAATCAGCGCACACGATGGTGACGCTGCGGAAATACTGGCTGGGATAGAGGGTGTCGGGATCAATGATGTGGTGATAGAATTTTCCGTCCACCGGGTAGGTGCGCTGGTAGTCACCGCTGGTGACCACGCAGCCTTTTTCCACATAAACGGTGTGCAGATAATCACCGCCATCGGGATTCTGAATGCCCACCACCCAGGCCGCACCGCCTTCCTTCGGGCCGGTGGCGCATACATTGCCGCCCACACTGATGAGTAGGCCGGCAGGGGCATTCTCTGCTACCCGCTGAGTGGCCCATCCCTTGGCGATGGCGCCCACATCCAGCTGCACAGCAGGATCGGTAATGCAAACGGTGGAATTGGCTTCGTCTAAGATCACCTTGTCAAAATCGGTGTGCTTTGCCGCTTCCTCCAGCTTGGCCTGATCGGGCAGGTAAGCATTCAGCGGGTTGTCATAAGCATCCGACCGGGCATCGTGCCACAGCCTGAGTACACTGCCCATGGCGGCATTGACCTTGCCACCGGTAAGTTGGTAATATTCCTTGCAGCTTTTCAACAGCTGGATGATGACGGGGTCTACCCTCACAGGCTCGCCCCCGGCGGCATCGTTTACATCTTTGAGATTGAAAACGCCCTCATAAGGGTTGTAAATGTCGAACAGCTGATGGTATCGCAACAGTTCGTCGTGGATGGCCTGGGTCTGTTGGGTAAAGGCATCTTCGCTTTCGGCGAAGCCCACGATGGTGGTAACCGTGTCGAATACGTCCAGGAAGGTGGCGGTATACCGCTGCCGGGCGGGCTGACCGGGGACAGAACATCCCGTCAGAAGCAGCACGGCCAGCAGCAGCGGAAAAATGCGCTTTTTCATTAGGCCAGAGCCTTGGCGATCAGAGACTGGAAGCCGCCGATGGCGATGGTGACGGAGCTAACAAGGTCAGCATCGGTGGGCTTGGTGCCTGCGTCTACCGCAATGCCTGCCACCTGAGCGGCAGTCTTGCCGGTGATGTAAGAAGCAAAGGATGCAGCCTGCTGATACCACTCGGCAATAGCGCCCTGCCAGGCTACCATGCCATAGCGATCGCCCAGCTGATTCTTGGTTTCCACAGCGTTGGAAATGCCCTTGGTGATAACGCCGTCGGTGCCAAATTCTACCTTGGCTTGCAGGGAGTCAATGTAGCAGCTGGTGATGACGCTGTCCTTCACAGTCAGGGCGGTCACATCGCAATTCAGCTCAATGGCACCGACATTTTCAGCGGTGGCGTTGTTGGCCTTCAGGCTGGGCATAGCAGCCAAACGCAGCTCGTCGCCGCCCTGGGCGCCCAGGTGCTTAGCGTTGTTCACGGCCACCTCAACAGCGGCCACATAGCCGCCCAGATAAATGGTGGCAGAGGAAGCTAGGTCGGAGCCGGCAGGAGCCTTGCCGGTGGCGTCAACTGCGCCGCTCTTAAATTCGGCCACAGTCTTGCCGATGGCAAACTGAGCCAGGGCATCGGCCTGCTGATACCATTCAGCAACCGCACCGGCATTCACCATGCCGTAGGCATCGCCCAGTTCATTCTTGGTCTGGATGGGGGCAGTCACATCGGTGGTGATGGTGCCGGTGGCGTCAAACTTTACGGTGGTGCCGATAGAGTCGATGATGCAGTCACGGATGATGCCCTCGTCGTCTACCAGAACAGCCACCAGAGTCACATCATAGTCGGCCTTCTCGGCGTCCTTGCTACCGGTGGTGTTTGCCACGATGGCAAGGCCGGTCTTCAGTGCACCTTCAACGGGCTGATGGGGGGTGGTGGGGACCTGGTTGCCGCCGGTGGGGCAGGTGCAGTCGCCGATGACCACCACTTTTCCGGTACAGCCGGCAAAGATGCCCAGCACCAGAGAAATAAGCAAAAGAATTGCGATTTTTTTCATGGATTGATCCTCCTTATTTTTTGAGGGGTTATTATAGCATACTTTTTTTATTTCGTAAAGATATTCTGGCTGGTAATTTCAGTTTATCGACAGCTTTCTGTGTTTTGTAGGCCGAAAAATAAAAAATTTCCCTTTGTAACTGTCGCGTTTTCTGCATGATTCGCGAATAAAAAGGTTTTTTGGTTGCGTTTATGCGTCGATTGTGGTAAAATTACCGGGAACTATTGTGAAACGGAGGCAGATTATGGCCCGGGAGAATTACAGAAAAGTGAAGCTTTTGAAGCTTTTGGAACTGCTGCGCAAGCGCACCGATGAGCAGCATCCCATGACCACCAGCGAAATCTGTGCCGCCATGGATGAACTGGGCATTCCCTGCGACCGGCGCATCATCAAGCAGGATGTGGACAATTTGAATGATCTGGGCTACGAGGTGATGGTCACCATGGTGGGCCATGAGAAGGCTTACTATGTGGAAGACCGCAGCTTCAGCCTGCCGGAACTGAAAATTCTCATCGACGCCGTCCACGCCTCCAGCTTTATTACGGAGAAAAAGTCGGAAGAACTGATCGAAAAACTGGCAGCTTTGGCCGGTGAGCATCGGGCGGAGGTGCTGAAGCGGAATATGGTTTGCTTCAACACCCGCAAGCACAGCAACGAGAAAATTCTTTATACCATCGACACCCTGGAGGAAGCCATTCTGACCCAGAAGAAGATCATCTTCCTCTATTTCGATCTGGATGAGAATGGCCAGCGTGTCTACCGCCGGGGCGGTCACCACTATGTGGTGGAGCCGGTGGCGTTGGTATTTAACGAGGATAATTATTATCTCACCAGCTACTCTTCCCGCCATGACAGCACGTCTAATTACCGGGTGGATCGTATGGACGCGGTGGAGATCATCGACGAGCCCTGCGGCGAAAAGGCGGTGGCGCTGCGGGATGAGGTGGCGGCCTATACCGAGCAGGCATTTAAGATGTTCGGCGGCCAGCTGGAGGATGTGGCGCTGGAATTTGACCGGGTGCTGATTGGCGTGGTCTATGACAAATTCGGCGAGAGCGTGAAGATGATCCCTTCCGGGGAAAATCGGTGCATCGCCACCGTCAAGGTGCGCATCAGTCCGGTGTTTTGGGGCTGGTTGTTCCAGTTTGCAGGGCAAATGGACATTATTTCCCCTGCAAAGCTCAAGGAGGAATACCGGGAGCGAGCAGCGAAACTGTGAAACTGTCGTATTTTCTGTACAGTTAACCTGAAGGCTGAAAATAGGTGTCGCAATTTGCCGAAAAGTATGCTACGATAACCTCAGAAAAGAGATCAGCCCCGGCTGATCCGGAAACGGAGGAGCGTATATGGCAATGCTTGGAGGAATGTTCGGGATCAATGGTGATGGCAAGGTCAGCTGTATGGAAAAAGTGGTGGGCTATGGCTTTTCCGGCCGTAGCTGGGGAAGTCGTCGCCGGGGTGCGGCAGCGGAGTGTTTTGCTGGTCGTGCCCACAATGCTTACCCGGCGGGCCGGGAAGTGGAAGACGATTTGTTTACCGCGGTAGAGCGCTCTGTGAATTTGATCATCGCCGGTCTGGACGAGAATGACCTGCGGGCGATGAATTCCTGGGATCGCTGGGACGCCCTGGAAGAAGCCGGCCTGGACCCGGAAGATTATGACTATTTGGCAGAGTAAAAATAGGGGACCCGGAATTGCTTTTTGGCAATTCCGGGTCTTTTGTCATTTCTTCAGTTCCAAATAGGGCAGCTCTTCAAAGCCCATTTTTTCATACAGCCGCACCGCACCCTCATTTTCCCGCTCCGCTTCCAACCGGAACAGCGCGCCGGGGTAGAGGGTTTGAATGTGCTGCAAAAATCCGCCGCCCAGACCGAGCCCCCGGAATTGGGGCTGCACATACAAATCCTCGATCCAAATGCATCGTTTGCCAAACTCGGTGGAAAAACTTTTGGCAACCATGGCGTAGCCCTGCAGCTGGCCATTTTCTTCAAAGACATGGCCCTCCAAATAGGGGCTGTCGGACACACATTCTGCCACATCGTTTTGGAAAATTTCTTCTGAGCCGTTGCTGAGCACCGCCGGACTGGCGTAAAAAATGCGCATCATATCCAGCACACGGGGTGCGTCCTGGGGCGTCATGGGTCTGATCATGTATGTTCCTCCTCTGAATAGAAAATCGCTCCGTCGTCCAGCCGCAGGCAGCACAACCGGCCGTAGGGATAGTTGGGGCTGTCTTTCTCCTCCGGGTAACCGCTGCCGCAGTCGATGCCGATGTAGCCGTCCTTGCGCCAGAGTTCCATGGGAATGCAGTCCTGATAATGCCGGGTGGGGGTGTGGCCGAAAATGACGGTGTAGTCGTGGGCAGGAAAAGCCTCTGCCTCCCACCGTTTCCACACCGCAAAATAGGTGGGGTTCAGATACCGGAGATCTTCGTTGCTGACAAAATCCTCCGCCGGCGCGCCGTGAACCAGTTTGTAGTGGGTGCTACCCAACTGCACATCGTAGGATAGGGGCAGAGAATGCAGATATTGGATGATTTCCGCTTTTTCATTGTCTTGCAGCCGGTTCCAGCTGTCGTGGGTCACTTCACCGCCGTTGCGATACCAGTGGGGCAGGGCGGTGCCGGTGTCGATATTATCATCACAGGGTGCGCCCAGGGCTCGCAGCATCATATATTCGTGATTGCCCAGAAGCATTTTGGCATTGGGCATGGCCATAATCTGCCGCAAAATGGAAATGCCCTCCGGATGGCGGTCGATCACATCTCCCAGCACATACAGCGTGTCGGCCTCTTGCAGATGGATCTGCGCCATAATGGATTGAAAACGGCGCTGATTGCCGTGGATGTCGGAGAGAATATAGATCATGGTCATCACCGCCTTTTTGTGTTGATTTCATTATACTGGACGATACACCGGACCGTCAATACCCGAAAAAGAGCATAACTGTCGCGTTAACTGTACAATTAAGATGGAGATGCAAAATAACTGTCGCTTTTTATAAACTTCTGTGCTATGCTAGAGCCAAAGAAAAACAACGGAGGTACTTATGATGAAAAAGACATATTTGGGTATTATTGAAAACGAGCATTGCGATCTGAAGACCTTTGTGCTGGCAGAGGATGCTGCGTCCGCCCGGGATCGTGTGCTGGCCCATTTTTCCCAGGGCCTGGGCCGTACGTATCGGGCAGAGGAACTGCGGATCATCCCCTTCGGCCAGCCGGCCTGAGGGGCAGAGAAGATAAATTTCAGTTTATCGGGCTGTTGAGAAATGCGCCCAAAGGCCCCCTTGTGCAAAGGGGGCTGGCAAATTGCCGATTTCAGGCAATTTGGCTGGGGGATTGTCGTTTTTTACAATCCCTCCGACCAAAATCAAAGATTTTGACCACCTCCCTTTACACAAGGGAGGCTCGCGCTGCGCGCTCCATCTGCCCGATAAACTACAAGTTGGGTCCATGATTGCAATTGCCTTTCTTTTGTGGTATGATACTCCCAGAATATTTTTGTATCGGGAGGAACATACACAATGGACAAGCATTACACTTTCAAGACCCAGGGCGTTTGCGCTTCGGAAATCAGCTTCGACATCATCGACGG
>JBGVMD010000024.1:0-10098 GCA_045124575.1 Faecousia sp. | reverse complement strand
AAATTACAGCTGGGGGCCGGCCTTCACCAGAGCCTTGCCGGCATCGTTGCCGGTGTACTTGACGAAGTTCTTCACGAAGCGGCCTGCCAGATCCTGTGCCTTGGTCTCCCACTCAGCAACATCAGCGTAGGTGTCGCGGGGATCCAGGATGGCGGGGTTGACGCCGGGCAGTTCGGTGGGAACTTCCAGGTCGAACAGGGGGATCTTCTTGGTGGGAGCGTTCAGGATGTCGCCGTTCAGGATAGCGTCGATGATGCCGCGGGTATCCTTGATGGAGATACGCTTGCCGGTGCCGTTCCAGCCGGTGTTGACCAGGTAAGCCTTGGCGCCGGACTTCTCCATCTTCTTGACCAGCTCTTCGCCGTACTTGGTGGGGTGCAGCTCCAGGAAGGCTGCGCCGAAGCAAGCGGAGAAGGTGGGAGTGGGCTCAGTGATGCCGCGCTCGGTGCCGGCCAGCTTGGAGGTGAAGCCGGACAGGAAATAGTACTGGGTCTGCTCGGGGGTCAGGATGGAAACGGGAGGCAGAACGCCGAATGCGTCAGCGGACAGGAAGATGACGTTCTGAGCGTCGGGACCGCAGGAGCGGGGACGGACGATTTTCTCGATGTGGTTGATGGGGTAGGAAACGCGGGTGTTCTCGGTGACGGAGCCGTCAGCGAAGTCGCACTTGCCTTCTGCATCGACGGTAACGTTCTCCAGCAGCGCGTTGCGCTTGATGGCGTTGTAGATGTCGGGCTCGGAGTCCTTGTCCAGGTTGATGACCTTTGCGTAGCAGCCGCCCTCAAAGTTGAAGACGCCGTTGTCGTCCCAGCCGTGCTCGTCATCGCCGATCAGCAGGCGCTTGGGATCGGTGGACAGGGTGGTCTTGCCGGTGCCGGACAGACCGAAGAACAGAGCGGTGTTCTCACCGTTCATGTCGGTGTTGGCGGAGCAGTGCATGGAAGCCATGCCGTTCAGGGGCAGGTAGTAGTTCATCATGGAGAACATACCCTTCTTCATCTCGCCGCCGTACCAGGTGTTCAGGATGACCTGCTCACGGGAGGTCAGGTTGAAGAGGACTGCGGTCTCAGAGTTCAGACCCAGCTCCTTGTAGTTCTCAACCTTCGCCTTGGAAGCGTTGTAAACAACGAAGTCGGGCTCAAAGTGAGCCAGCTCTTCCTCGGAGGGGGTGATGAACATGTTCTTAACGAAGTGTGCCTGCCATGCCACTTCCATCACGAAGCGGATGCCCATGCGGGAGTCGGGGTTGGTGCCGCAGAACAGATCCATGACATACAGCTTCTTGCCGGACAGCTCCTTCATAGCCAGTTCTTTGCAAGCATTCCATGCTTCCACGGAAGCGGGCTTGTTGTCGTTGGGGAACTCCTTGGTATTCCACCACACGGTGTCCTTGGAAGTATCGTCCATGACAATGAACTTGTCTTTGGGGGAGCGGCCGGTGTAGATGCCGGTCATGACGTTGACAGCGCCCAGCTCAGTCAGCTGACCCTTGTCAAAGCCCTCCAGGGTGGGATCCATCTCAGCTTCAAAAAGCTGTTCGTAAGTAGGATTGTAGATGATCTCGGTGGTGTCAGCAATGCCATACTTTTCCAAAATCTTGGTGTCCATAATTTTTCCTCCTATATTGTGGCAACAAAATGTGCCATGTTTTAAATGATAATTGGCGTAAATTGCTTGAATGCCCAATTTCCACCAAATACATCATACCACGGAAAAATCAAAAAGTCTACCCAATTTTTGTGTTTTTTAAACAGTTCAACGGCCTATTTTTATGAATAATGTTCATGTGCGGAATCTGTCGCTCGCTTTCCTGCGTGGAAAGTCCGATTTCGTGTTTTTTCCCCGGTTAAGGCCGATACAATAACGGCACTACATCACTGAGGAGGACACGCTATGCAGTGCCAGAAGCTGAAAACCTATATGGAGACGGGACGGGTGATTTTTCTGCCGGCCCGCAGCATCCATCCCAACCCGGAGCAGCCCCGCCGGGTCTTTAAGGAAGCGGCACTGCAGGAGCTGGCCGACAGCATTTCCTGCCACGGCATTTTGCAGCCCCTGTCGGTGCGGCGGGTGGGCAACAGCTATGAGCTGATCGCCGGGGAACGGCGGCTGCGGGCGGCCCAAAAAGCGGGGCTGACGGAGATCCCCTGCATCGTCATGACCATGGATCAGCAGGAATCCGGCATGGCGGCCATGGTGGAAAATCTGCAGCGGCAGGATTTGGACTTTATTGAGGAGGCCCGGGGCATCGCCCGGCTCATGGAGCGCTGCCGCATCAGTCAGGAACAGGTGGCCCAGATGCTGGGCCGCAGCCAAAGCAGTGTGGCCAACAAAATGCGGCTATTAAAGCATTCAGACGAGGTGCTGGATGCCCTGCGGCAGGGGGAACTGACGGAGCGCCACGCCCGGGCATTGCTGCGGCTTCCAACGGAGCAGCTAAAGCTGACCGCCATCGGCGAAATTGTGCGGCAGAAAATGAATGTTTCCCGGACGGAACAGTACATACAGACCTTGCTGCAGCAGGGACAGGCCAAGGAATATAAGCCCAATGTCCATACCTTTCTCCGCAATCTGACCCAAGGCCTGTCGAAAATTCAAAATTCCGGCATCCCCGCCGTGTCCGAACGCCGGGAAACGGAAAATGAGATCGTTTTGACCATTACCTTTCCAAAACGATAACCTCTTCCCTTTCCCTTTTTCACGTGTTATAATCAAAAAAGTAAATTGGAATATAGCGGGCTGACGCAAAAACTGTGTCATTGCGAGGAGGCGTAGCCGACGTGGCAATCCCCCGGTCGAAAAGGACAACAAAACGATGCGCTCGGGGCAGATTTTCCCTCGTTACCGGGGGATCCCCACACCATCCTGCGGGATGGTTCGGGATGACACCATTTATTTTGTGGCTGCTCCAACAGCCCGATAAACTGAAATTTGAAACGCTCTCACATAGAAAAAGGAGACCATTCTTATGGAAACCCGTCGATTATTTTATGAAGACAGCCATCTGCGCGAATTTTCTGCCACCGTTACCGGCTGTGAGCCAACCGAAAAAGGCTGGGCCGTGACCCTGGATGCCACTTTATTTTATCCCGAGGGCGGCGGACAGGCCTGCGATTTGGGCACTTTAGATGATGCAAAGGTGGCAGATGTGCAGGAAAAAGAGGGAAAAATCCTGCATTTTTGCGATCAGAAATTTGAAATTGGCCAAACCGTCACCGGTCGCATCGACTGGGCCCGCCGCTTTGATCTCATGCAGCAGCACAGCGGCGAGCACATCGTTTCCGGCATTATTTGCAGCCGCTACGGCTACCACAATGTGGGCTTCCATGTGGGCAGTGACCGGATGGAAATTGATTTCGACGGCCCTGTCCCTGCCGAGGATCTGAACGAAATTGAACGCCTGGCCAACGAAGCGGTGTGGAAAAACAGCCCCATCCGCTGCTGGTATCCAAGCCGGGAAGAGCTGCCCACCCTCCCCTACCGCAGCAAAAAGCGGCTGGACTACCCGGTGCGGATCGTGGAAGTTCCCGGGACTGACCTGTGCGCCTGCTGCGGCGTCCATGTGAAAAACAGCGGCGAAATCGGTCTGATTAAAATCATATCCTGCGTGAAATTCCACAGCGGTGTGCGAATTGAACTGACCTGCGGCGGCCGGGCACTGAAACTGATGCAGGGAATTTTTGAACAAAACCGCCAGGTTTCCCAGGCGTTTTCCGCAAAAATCATGGAAACTGCCACTGCCGCTTCCAAAATCAATGAGCAGCTGGCCGCAGAGAAATTGCGGGCCAACACCTTGCAGACGCAGTTGCTGCTACAGATCGCCCGGGGCTATGAAAAGGCGGGAAATGTGGTACATTTTGAGGAAAATCTAGGCTCTTCCCAACTGCGGGAGCTGACCGATTCCATCGCCAAAGTGTGCGGTGGCTGGGCGGTGGTATTTTCCGGCAGCGGGGAGAGCTGGAATGTGTGCATGTTGGGCGACATCTCCCCTATCGTTGGGGCGCTGAAGGCGGCCTTCTGTGTCCGGGGCGGCGGCAAACCCGGCACTTTCCAGGGCACGGTAACAGCCAGTCGACAGGAACTGGAAAGATTCTTTGCCGGGCTGACGGATTGACAAATTGGAATTTGGCGGGCAGTGGGAGGTGCGGCCTAATAAACGCTGTCATTCCGAGCCAGTGCGCACACTGGCGTGGGAATCCCCCCAGTTTCAAGGAGGAACCTGCCGAAAAAGTAACCCCCATACCTTTGGGGATTGCCACACCATCCTGCGGGATGGTTCGGGATGACACCGTTTATTTTGTGGCTGCTCCAACAGCCCGACAAACTGAAATTGGCAATGTCCAGGGCCAAAGATCTGCCAAATTGTTAAAAATCACAAGAAATTTTATGATAATTTTGCGAATTTTACGTTTTTAACAGTTTACAACAAAAAATAAATCATGTATAATAAGGCCGTATGGCGTAAAAAAGCTGTACGGAATTCTTAAATTCACTGCCATGTGCAGTAATATTATGATTTGGAGGAAAATCCCATGTCTGTTAAAGTTGCTATTAATGGTTTTGGTCGTATCGGCCGTCTGGCTTTCCGTCAGATGTTCGGCGCTGAGGGCTTCGAGGTTGTCGCTATCAACGACCTGACCAGCCCCGCTATGCTGGCTCACCTGCTGAAGTACGACTCCACTCAGGGTGCATACGCTCTGCCCTTCGGCACTCACACTGTTGAGGCCGGTGAGGACAACATCGTTGTCGACGGCAAGAAGATCACCATCTACGCTAAGGCTAACGCTGCCGAGCTGCCCTGGGGCGAGCTGGGTGTCGACGTTGTTCTGGAGTGCACCGGTTTCTACACTTCCAAGGCTAAGGCTCAGGCTCACATCGACGCCGGCGCTAAGAAGGTTGTTATCTCCGCTCCCGCTGGCAACGACCTGCCCACCATCGTTTACAACGTCAACCACGAGACCCTGACCAAGGAAGACAACATCATCTCCGCTGCTTCCTGCACCACCAACTGCCTGGCTCCCATGGCTAAGGCTCTGCACGAGCTGGCTACCATCGAGGCTGGCATTATGTGCACCATCCACGCTTACACCGGCGACCAGATGATTCTGGACGGTCCTCAGCGTAAGGGCGACCTGCGTCGTTCCAGAGCTGGTGCTATCAACATCGTGCCCAACTCCACCGGCGCTGCCAAGGCCATCGGCCTGGTCATCCCCGAGCTGAACGGCAAGCTGATCGGCGCTGCTCAGCGTATCCCCACCCCCACCGGCTCCACCACCATCCTGAACGCTGTTGTGGCTAAGGAAGTGTCCGTTGCTGAGATCAACGCTGCCATGAAGGCTGCTGCTACCGAGTCCTACGGCTACACCGAGGACGAGATCGTCTCCTCCGATATCATCGGCATGCGCTTCGGCTCCCTGTTCGATGCTACCCAGACCATGGTCAACAAGCTGCCCGACGGCAAGACCCAGGTTCAGGTCGTGTCCTGGTACGACAACGAGAACTCCTACGTTTCTCAGATGTGCCGCACCATCAAGCACTTCGCTACCCTGCTGTAATCAGTAGATCGAAGAAAATAATTACACCGCCGCTGGAAACAGCGGCGGTGTTTTTTATAAAAAACGACAAATTGCAATTTTACGAACACCCATTCGTAGGGGAGAGTCAATGACCCTCCCCTACGAAGGAACTGCCCAACAAACAGAAATTGGCACAGCGGGTGATGAGGCCTTTCGGCCTATGGGACTCTCCCACGGTCTCTTGCCGTCCTGTTGCGGTGCCCGGCAGCCGCGGCGCCTGACAGAGCAGGCTTGCGTCTTGCCGACCGCTGCCACTCGCTCACCTCGCTTCATCTGCCACCGGCAGCGCTCGGTTCGCTCCCCTTTCGAGTCCCATCACCCAAAACAGTTTAGAATTTAATAATTGTGATAGGGCTTTGCCCTATGGGACTCTCCCACGGCCTAAAAATTGCTCGCCAGCTCTCAATTTTTGCCTCGCTGCGCTCGGCCGGCCTTTCGAGTCCCATCACCCCAAATAACCAAATAAAAAACAGAGCAGCAAATGCTGCTCTGTTTTTTATGGGGTGGGTGATGGGACTCGAACCCACAACACTCGGAACCACAATCCGATGCTCTGCCATTGAACTACACCCACCATATTCAATTCTCAATCAGCCGGCCTCTGCCTTACCAAATAAATTTGGCACGCCAGAAGGGACTCGTTAAATCAATGTGTCGCTCGGCAGGAGCCTCGCGAGCAACGCTCGTCCGCGTTGCATTTGATTTTTCTCGTCCACTGCCCTACCAAAAAAATTGGCACGCCAGAAGGGACTCGAACCCCTGACCTACTGCTTAGAAGGCAGTTGCTCTATCCAACTGAGCTACTGGCGCATATTAGATGGAGCGGGTGACGGGAATCGGACCCGCGTATCCAGCTTGGAAGGCTGGTGTTCTACCATTGAACTACACCCGCAGGTCCCCACTGATTAAGCCATTGGATTTTACCATAGCTTTTCCCGCTTGTCAAGTGCGATTTTTTAGAATCTGTGGAATTTTTTCGAAAATGACATCCGCAACCGCACCTTCACCGCAAGGGCACACATTGGGGAAATGCTGCGCCACGATGGCATCGCTGGGGGTAAAGGCAAAATCCGCCTCCCGCAACATGGGCAGATCATTTTCTCCGTCACCCACGCACACCAAAATTTTTCGGCCCAATTTTTGCTGCAGCGTCCGGGCGGCCTTAGCCTTACTGATGCCCTTGGCGTGGATATCCAGAATTTTCGGCGCAGCCCGGAATACCTCACAGCAATCGCCGAATTCCCGCTCCAGCAGGGCCTGCGCCGCATCCATGCGGGCCGATTCCTCGTCATTCAGCTCATACAAATCGGCCAAACGGCTGCTCTTCAGCTGGTGATACACCGAAAATTTCATAAAGGGGCCAAAATCGTCCTCCGGCTGGGCATGGGCCCAGGCACAGTTGTTTTTCTCGGTGAAGGCGTCCCAAATGGGGTTTTCCTCAAAAATATAGTGGGCATCCATGCCTTGAATTTCCACTACCATCTCCGGCAGCAGCGCCATGGCACGGCGGATGGTCTGGCCCTGATCCAGCCCGATGCGCACTGCCTCCACCTTGCCGGTGTGCAGGTCATAGGTCAGCGAGCCGTTCATCAGCAGAAGAGGGGCATTGATGGGAACTTTGTCCCGGAACACCTTGGTCATGGGAATGCTGCGGCCGGTGTTGACGGTGAAAGCGCCGCCATTTTCGATAAAATACCGAATGGCCTCAATATTTCGCTCCGGAATGGTGGAATCCGGGGCGGTCAGGGTACGGTCAAAATCCACCGTCAGCAGCACATCAGAAAACATAGTTTATCCTCTCAGAATTTTGGGAATTTCGTTGTAGATCACATCGGCCACCGCGCCTTGAGAGCAGGGGCAAACATTGGGGAAATCTGCGGCTACGGCGCCGTCGCTGGGGCAGAAGGCGAAATCCGCGCCCTGCAGCATGGCTACGTCGTTACCCTCATCGCCAATGCACACCAGAATTTTCTTACCCAGCTTCTTCTGCAGATTCCGGGCGGCGGTGAGCTTGGAGGCACCCTTGGCATGGACATTGATGATTTGGGGCGTTGCCCGCAGCACCACCAGGCTGTCATCCAGTTCCCGGCGGAGGATCTGCTCGATTTCATCGAACAGGGCGGCCTTGGTGACGGCCTCGGAGCCCTCTTCCCGGTGCTCGGTATCGCCGTAGATGCCGATTTTCACAAAGGGACCCCAATGGATCTGGGGATCAGCCACCTCGTGGGCCAGACCCCGCTGCTGATAGTAGCGGGCGTAGTCGGCGGTGGGGTGAATGAGATAGTGCTTATCCAGGGTCTGCAGCTCCAGATGCACGCCGGGGAATTCCTGTTCCAGCCGCTGCACAATGGGCCAAACATCGGTTTCCAGCGCCACGATGTCTTCAAACTTGCCGTTTTCCCAACTGCCGCTGCCGTTCATCAGGAGCAGTGGGGCATTGATGGGCACGATATCCAAAAACGGCAGGAAGCTGACGTAGCTGCGGCCGGTATTGACGGTAAAAGAGCCACCGCCTGCGATAAAATGGCGGATGGCCTCCAAATTCCGCTGCGGAATGGAGCCGTCCATGGCGGTCAGGGTGCGGTCAAAATCCACACAAAGTAAAATATCGGAATACATAGGCTACCTCTCTACGATAAATTGTTGTTTACAAGTTTTGTGTCATTCCGAGCCAGTGTGCACACTGGCGTGGGAATCCCCCAGATAGAGCGGAAATCGGTCGAAAACAACCGAAAACCCTTTGGGGATTGCCACACCAGCCTGCGGGCTGGTTCGCAATGACAGTTATTTTGATAGGTGTGTAAACAACAATTTATTTCATCTTTTCTAATTTTTCGATTACCTTTTGGAAATACTCCGGCAAAGGGGCAAAGACCATCACAGGCCGGCCGTCCCGGGGATGGGAAAAACACAGAGAGCCGGCGTGCAAACACTGGCTGTCCTGTCCCAATTCTGCCTTCTTATGTCCATAGACGGTGTCACCCAAAATGGGATGGCCAATATGAGCCATGTGGACGCGGATCTGGTGAGTGCGTCCCGTTTCCAAACGGCAGCGCACATGGGTGTAGCCCCGGTAGCGGGCCACCACTTCCCAATGGGTCACGGCCTCCTTGGAATTGCGGGCGGTGACGCACATCTTCTTCCGGTCGGAGGGGTGTCGGCCAATGGGGGCGTTGACGGTGCCGGAATCTTCTTTGATGCCGCCGCAGACGATACATTCATACACCCGGTACATGGAGTGATCTTTCAGCTGGCTGGCCAAAAAGGTGTGGGCAAAATCGTTTTTTGCCACCGCCAGCAAACCGGAAGTATCCTTGTCGATGCGGTGGACAATACCGGGCCGCAGCTCGCCGTTGATGCCAGAAAGGTCATCCCCCAAAGCGTACAGCAGGCCATTGACAAGGGTATCGTCCTGATGGCCGGCCGCCGGGTGCACCACCAGCCCCTTGGGCTTGTTGATGACGATCACATCGTCATCTTCGTAGGCGATGTCCAGCTGCATTTCGGTGGGGGCGATGTCCACGGCCTTGGGTTCGGGGATGGTATAGTCTACCCGGTCGCCGGGCTGCAGTTTGTCGTTTTTCTTGCCGGGCCGACCGTTGAGAGAAACCTGACCTTCTTCGATCAGCTTTTGGGCGGCGGAACGGCTCAAATTTTCGGCGCAGCGGGCTAGAAACGCATCCAGCCGCTCACCGGGAATGTCAGAAAAAAGTGTCATATCTTGCTCCCACAGTGCTGTCATTCCGAGGCCCGAGAGGGCCGAGGGAATCCCCCGGATCGGAGGGGATTGCCACACCAGTGTGCGCACTGGTTCGCAATGACATGTATTTTACTTCTTCTCTTCCTTCCAGAATTCCTTGTTGAAGAAAATCAGGTGCAGAATCATCAGAATGCTGCCGCAGGTGATGAAGCAATCGGCCACATTAAACACGGCAAAATTCATAAAATCCACTTCAATCATGTCCACCACGTAGCCAAAACGCACCCGATCGATCATGTTGCCCACGCCGCCGCCGTAGATGGCAGCAATCAGCCAGCGCTCAAAGCCGGTAAAGGGCAGGGGCTTTTTGAAATATTCATAGAGAATCGCCACGGTGAGCACCACAAAAATCAGGGCAAACAGCCACTGCATTCCCCGGAATGCGGAGAAAGCCGCACCGGTGTTCTGCACATAGGTCAGGTGGAAGAGTCCCGGGATCGCATCCACATAGCCAAAGAGCGGAATGTTCTCCAAAACCAAGAATTTTGTCCACTGATCGACGGCCACAATGCCGGCGGCAAACAGGGCATACCATAAAAACTGCATAAAAAACATCCTTCCAAAGGAATTTTTGTTATTTTACCACAGACCGTACAGAATTGTCAAATTACAGTTTATCTAGCTGTTGGAGCAGCCACAAAATAAACGGTGTCATCCCGAACCATCCCGCAGGATGGTGTGGGGATCCCCCGGTAACGAGGAAATACTTGTCCCAAACGCATCGTTTCGTTGCATCTTTCATCCGGGGGATTGCCACGCCAG
>JBGVMD010000023.1:0-4314 GCA_045124575.1 Faecousia sp. | reverse complement strand
GTACCGACAGCTTCCTTAACGCCCTTCTCAACAGCTTCGATGATCAGTGCCACATCCTCGTTGGGGATGTTGCCGTACATGACGGTATCCATGATGGGGGGCAGGAACACGCGGGGATCGAAGTCAGAGGTTCTGCTCTCCAGCAGCTTCCAGATGGGAGCGATGGACTCGTGGGTCTTCAGCTCGGGGTTATACCAGAACAGCTCGCGCAGGTTACGGGTAACAGCCAGACGGATGTCGGTGTCAACGTTGATCTTGGCGATACCCAGCTTGGAAACTTCCTTCAGCTGCTCCTTGGAGATGCCGTGGGCATTGGTGATGGTGCCGCCCAGCTCGTTGATTTCCTTGACGATGTACTGGGGAACAGTGGAAGAACCGTGGGAAACCAGAGCGCAGAACAGGCCCTCATGACGCAGGCATTCCTTGGTGGCAATGGCGATTTCCTTACGGATCTTAGCGCCTGCACCCTTGTTTGCACCGTGCTTGGTGCCGTAGGAAATGGCCAGAGCATCGCAGCCGGTCTTCTTTACGAACTCGATGGCATCCATGGGGTTGGTGTAGGTAGAGGTCTCGGAGAAGACGTGATCTTCCACACCGGCCAGAACACCCAGCTCGCCTTCGACGGTAACGCCGCGGGGGTGGGCCAGCTTGACCACTTCACGGGTCAGTTCGATGTTCTGCTCAAAAGGCAGGTGGGAGCCGTCGATCATAACGGAGGTGTAGCCGCCGTCCATAGCTGCCAGACATGCCTCGATGGACTTACCGTGGTCCAGATGCAGGGCAACCGGGATCCGGCTGTTCTCACCGTACTTCTTGACAGCGTTGGCAATGTTGTTGGCACCGATCTTCTTGTCTTCCAGGGTGCCGTTTGCGAAATCGGTACGGCCGCCCATGAAGGCGTTGGCCAGGTCTGCGCCCTGGATGATGGCAGCAGAGCGGAACATTTCGTGCACTTCAATAACAGCCTTAGCCTGGGCAACGGCGTTGACATTGAATGCACCCTGTGCGTAATTGTACTTTTCGGTAGCCTCCAGAATGGCTCTCATGGGAACTAAGGGCATGATTATTTCCTCCTTAATAATTAATTAAATCATTTAATTAATATCCTCATAAAAAACTGACGAAGATGATCTACGCCAGTTCCTTATATTTATTTGTATTATACCATCCCGGAATATTCTGTCAATAAAAAACGAATGACAAATGTCATGTTGACTTCATTTTCAGAGTTCTGCTTAAATGGAAACGTTCTCAATTAGATAAAACAACGAAAGCCGCTCTGCGGATCGCAAAGCGGCTTATACACTTACAATGGGCGGCTCAAAAACTCCTTGACTACAACAGCCGCGGCTGCCCGGGCGCCACGGTCGGGATCATAAGGAAGGAATGTAAAATCAATCATTCCGGAATGGATATGGAACATATACTGCTCCACCGTCCGGAGCATCCGCTCCTGATTTTTGGGTGTGGACAAAATCCGTCCCTCCAGGACCACTGCCCGGGGGCTGATCAGATTGATGGTATTGGCCAGAGCGATCCCCAGATATTCGATGGCATCCTCAATGATATGCCCCACAGCCTGATCGCCCATTTTCTGGGCCATCAGCACCTGCTCCATAGTCAAAGCCTGGGGATCCTTGCACAATTCTTTCAGAATTGTGGCCGTATCCGTAGCCATAATATCCCGGCACTGCTGCAGAATCGCCCGTTCACCGGTCAGTGCCTCCAGGCAGCCACGGTTGCCGCAGGTGGGACATACCGGGCCGTTGCGCTGCACTACGGTATGACCGATTTCACCGGCAGCCGCAGACTGACCATAGAGAACCTTACCGTCAATGATCATCTGACAGGCCACGCCGAAGGAAACGAAGAAGTAGGCAAAGGGCTCTGCCTTCACCATCCGGTCAAACAGCTCTGCGCTGATGGCCCTGGCTCTGACATTGTTCTCCACTTCCACCTTCAGCCCAAGGCGCTGTCCCAGGTCTGCACAAAGATTGTGTTCCGTCCAGCCGTCATAGAAGATATCGTAGATTTTATCCGCGCTGCCATCGATCATACCCGGCAGGCAGATGCCGACACCCAGTATTTTTTCCCTGGGGATCGCCGCTGCAGCCAAAAAATCAGGGATTTCCTGAGACAGCCTCTCCAAAGTTACCTGGTATTCGTCCAGAGGCTGAGTGGTATCCTGAATCGAAACAATGTTGCCCCGGATATCTGTCAGAATATAACTGGTCCGATAAACACCCACATCGACACCGCAGATATAGTATGCCTCCGGAACGAATTCCAGCATCATCCGGGGCCGTCCCGCGCTCTTGGCTTCTTCTGCCTGTGCAACGGTTTCCCGCAGAAGACCGGAGCTGATCATGGGATTGACCATGCCGGTGATGGTTGCCGTGGTCAGTCCCAGCTGCTGGGCAATTTCCACCCGGGAAATGGGACTGTTCCTGTAGATGTGTTTCTTGATCAGATTGTGGTTGCTCTGCTTCAAAAGCTGATGGTTGCTTCCCTTTTCGCTCACAAAGTAATCCTCCAAATCCATTGTACCTCTTATTCTATCGAAGGTGACGTCACGCTGTCAATAGTAACGTTTATGAAAAATCCAACTTAAAAATCTAAGCGGCAATGGTATGCAATACCATTCTTCCCTTTTTTGATATAGAAACAGAAACTCCCCCGAAGGGGAGTTTCCAATAAAGATGAAAGACAGTAATGTTCCAATGGCTTATAAGGATAACATCACTTTACTTTCTATTTATATTATAATATGTCTGATTTCAAAAAACAAGTTAATCACATTATTTCTGTAATATGCTCAAATTATTATCGATATTTTCTTATAAAAGGGCGCATCACTTGCTCTTATTATCAAATCTTTCATTGATTGTCATTTCATCACTTCCATCATCATCTGTGCACCAAGACGAAAACTGTTTTGAAATAACATGCATTCACACATTGTTTGGCATTCACGAACACAGTCTGTATATCTGGAAAATAAATCTTTCTGTATATCGTTCATAGTAGCCAGCAGTTTATTTTCGTTCCGGCTGATCATCTGAAGAATCTCCTTGTATTCCGGATCTGGGCTGGCATCATACTCTGACTGTTCAATATTACCGTACCAAAATTCTTCTAAAATGTTCGCAGATTCGTCGAATGTGCCGCAAAACAAAAAATGCCCCAATTTCTCGTGAATCGGAGCAAAAATATTCATTTTTTAGGGTGTTTTGCGTGGTGCTCATCTATTGGCTCACACATGGGCTAACAGGCCGGCACTAATATGAGGTTTTCTTGGCGTTTCACCCATGGATGATGCCTCCTTATTGCTTAAGTAAGGGCATTATAGCACGAAAACCGCCTTCCGTCGATAGGCAGCAGGGGTTTTGAGGCAAAATTATAGTATTGCCTGCCTACAGAGTAACAAAAAAGAGAGCCCTCCCAAGACGAATTTGGGAGGGCATATTATAGGGATAGTACCTTACCCAGGAAGCTTCGGATAGATATCTGCATAATTTTTGAGCAAGAAGAAGGATATCGCAGATCCAACCTCATACAATGCACCTTGAGAGAACGCCGTGCGTGGAAGATGCTTCAGCCACTTCACTTTGCTATAATTATACTGTATCAGCGCTGAGGCGGCGGAAGGATTTCCCTTCCGCCGCCTTGTGTATTATGAAGATAATATGCTTACTTCAGCAGCTCCAGACGGCCGGGGTCGTTGGCAAAGACTTCCTTAGCGTTGTCCTTGGTGACGACAACGGGAGGCAGCTCGTAGACGAGAACATCAATCTTGCCGTTGTTCACCTTAACATCGGTAGCGGGCATGCCGTTGCCTGCCTGCAGGGACTTGATGATCTCGATAGTCTGAGCAACCAGAGCATCGGTGGGCTTTGCAACGGTGGAGTACTGGCGACCTGCCCAGACCCACTCAACGGACTCGTTCTCAGCATCCAGACCGGAGATAGCGGGGATCTCCTGGCCTGCCTGCTCGCAGGAGGTAATGATAGCACGGGCGATGCCATCGTTGGGAGACAGGACACCGTGGATTTCCTTATCGGAGTAGAAGCCGGACAGCAGGGAGTCCATTCTGGCCTGTGCCTTGGAGTTGTCCCAGTCCTGAGTAGCGCACTGGGTGAAATCCGTCTGGCCGGAGACAACAGTCAGAGTGCCGTCGTCGATCAGGGGCTGCAGAACGCTCATTGCGCCCTTGAAGAAGTTGGGAGCATTGGGGTCAGCGGGGCCGCCGCCGAACAGCTCGATGTTCCAGGGGCCTTCGCCCTTCATTTCCTTCAGACCATCCAGCAGAGCCTG
>JBGVMD010000022.1:0-3236 GCA_045124575.1 Faecousia sp. | reverse complement strand
CCTCAGGAGGGTGTCATTGCGAACCATTCCGCAGAATGGTGTGGCAATCCCCAAAGGTATGGGGTTACTTTTTCGGCAGGTTCCCCCTTGAAACTGGGGGATTCCCACGCCAGTTTGAGAACTGGCTCGGAATGACAGCGTTTATTAGGCTGCACCTCCCACTGCTCGATAAACTGCAATTTACCGTTCAGGGATTTTGCGTCACCGGCAGGGTAACAGTAAATACCTGTCCGGCACGGAAGACCTCCAGCGTTACGCTTTGACCAACAGGCAGGGACTGGAGAATCTCAAAAAGACGGCTGCGGTGGCTCATGGCCACACCGTTCAGCTTCAACAGAATGTCACCGGACAAAAGACCCTGCTCCTGAGCAGCGCCTTCCGGCAGCAGGGCGGCAATCTCCAGGCCGCTGTCCAACTTCCAATACTGGCGGCAGAAATTGGAAAGATCCTTCACCTGCAATCCCAGGCAGGGACGGCCGCTGACGCTTCCCTTTTCTGCCAGCTGGGTGGCAATGTTCATCACCTGGGATGCAGACAGCATCCATCCCCCTTCTTCCCCACCAAAGGGTCGGCACAGGAAACCCCGGACCTGCCCCCGCTCATTAAATACCGGGCCGTGGTCCACGGACAAATCGGTTTTATAAAGGATGATGGTGTCCCCACCCACGGGGATGTTCCGCTCCCGGGACAAAAGGCTGCCCATGGCCAAATTCCCCTGCCCCTGGGGCACATATCCCGGGGCCATCATCAAGGTATCTGCAGAAAATTCCGCCGGCGTCAGGCCTTCTGCCTGCACATACAAAACCGCCAGATCCGCATAGTCGTCCCGACCCACCAGGGCTGCCTGCAGCACTTCTCCGCCGGGCATCCCCACGGTGATGGCAGATGCATTGCTGGTCAGATGGGCATTGGTCAGAAGATACCCGTCAGTGCTGATGATCAGCGCCTGACCGGTCAGTTCCACGCCCTGACGGTCCAGCACCGACACCACTGCCACAGAGGCAGAAATTCGATCCTCTATGGCTTTTTGGGATAAAACCGAAGAAGAATTACCGGTTTTCAGATTCAAAGATCCGTTTTCCGGAATTTTCGGTACGGAGTTCTGATTTTCCCGTAGGAAATTCTCCGCCGGCTGGCCGGGGCCTTCCACCGATACCGGCAGCACCGGGTCCTTCTGCTGACCCAGCTGCTGCAGAAGGCGCACATTCATGACGCCCAGAGCGCTGGCAATGCCCCCTAAGAAAATGGTGGCGATCAGCAGGCCGGTGATGAGGCCGCTCTGGCGCTTACCCTGGGCTGTGGCGCCGGTTTGGTAAGTGCCGTCGTCCCAGCTTTCGCCGTATTCATTTGGAATGTTATTTGGTTCACGCATAAAAAGTCCTCAAAATAGTGGCTCAAATTTCAGTTTGTCGGGCAGTTGGAGCAGCCACAAAATAAACGATGTCATCCCGAACCATCCCGCAGGATGGTGTGGGGATCCCCCGGTAACGAGAGAAAACCTGCCCCGAGCGCATCGTTTTGTTGTCCTTTTCGACCGGGGGATTGCCACGTCGGCTACGCCTCCTCGCAATGACACAGTTTTTGCGTCAGCCTGCTAAACTCCAACTTATCGGTCAGTTCATCAGCGGCAGAGTAAAGGTAAACTCGGTTTTGCCGTCCAGGCTGGTGACGGAAATATCCTCGCCGTGGAGGCCCACGATGGTTTTCACGATGTACAAGCCCAAGCCCCAGCCTTCCCGGTTCTCCGCCCGGCTCTTGTCCATCTTATGAAAGCGTTCAAACAGTAAGCTGAGTTCCTCCGGGGGAATGGTCTCGCCGCTATTGCCCACGGAAACATAAATTTTACTGCCGCTTTCCTTAATTTTCAGAGAAAGAATCCCATTTGGGGGACAGAATTTCACCGCATTGTCCAGAAGATTATACACCACCTGGGAAATATAGTCCTGCTGGGCCACGGTATACACCGGGCACTCCGGGAAATCCACCTCCACCTCCAATTCCTTGGAGAGGATTTTCTGCTCGAAGGTAATGAGCATCCGGCCCACACATTCCGACACGTCAAAACGGCTCATTTTTTCCGCCGGAATGCCGCCCTCACTCTGCAGCTGGGAAATATCCAGCATGGAGCGCACCAAACGGCTGAGGCGCTTGGTTTCGTCGGAGACGATCTGCATATAATGGCGCTGGCGCTCCGGGGGAATGGTGCCGTCGAGAATGCCGTCAATGTAGCCGCCGATGGTAGTCATGGGGGTTTTCAGCTCATGGGACACATTGGCCACAAATTCCTGGCGGCTGTATTCGTTTTTCTGCAAGGAAGAGGCCATATTGTTAAAGGCGATGGCCAGTTCCTCCATTTCCCGGGACTCGTTGCCGGTGATCCGCACCCGGGCATCCAGATCCCCATGGCCGAAGGCCCGGGCCTTTTTGGCCATTTCCTGCAGAGGATGGCTTTGCAGCCGGGTGAAAAAGCCCATGGCCAGCACCGAAATAATCATGACGCCCACAGCACCGGTGACAAAGATGCTGGAGATTTTCTCCAGCACTTGCTGGGTATCGGTCACAGGAGCAGATGCCACCACAAAGCCCATCACAACCCCCTCCACCTGCACCGGCCGGGCGGAAATATAGCGGGTCTGATCGTAAATACCCTGGAGCTTTCCGGTGTAGTGGACGCAGCCATGGGAAAGAATTTGATCCAAATAGCCCTGAGCGATCCGCAGGCCCTGCTGGCCAATGTCCACAGACGGGTCAGAGGACAGAAGCATTCTGCCCTGGCTGTCACAGATCAAGGCATCGATGCCGGAAACCTGGGTGGTCAGATCTAAATTGATGAGAAATTGAGAACCGTCCATGGTTTCATCACCATAGTAAGCGGACACCAGATGGGTCAGCACCTGGGAATCCTGGTCCAGCCGCTGGAAGGTGGTATCCGTCAGGTAATCCTCCACCAAAAACTGCATGGCAGCGCCCAGCACCAGTAACGAAAGCAGGAAAATGATCGTCGCGGTGAATAATGTGCGGCTCTGAACCGATTTCATGGAAGGATCACCTCTTTTTCAAATTTCAGTTTATCGAGCAGATGGAGCGCGCAGCGCGAGCCTCCCTTGTGTAAAGGGAGGTGGCCAAAATCTTTGATTTTGGCCGGAGGGATTGAATAAACGACAATCCCCCAGTCAAATCGACCTCGATGGGCCGATTTGACAGCCCCCTTTGCACAAGGGGGCCTTTGACCGCAG
>JBGVMD010000021.1:0-3368 GCA_045124575.1 Faecousia sp. | reverse complement strand
ATTGGGATGTCGCCAAGCGGTAAGGCACCAGACTTTGACTCTGGCATTCGTAGGTTCGAATCCTGCCATCCCAGCCAATTTCATACGGTTCGCTAGCTCAGTTGGTAGAGCAACGCCCTTTTAAGGCGTGGGTCCAGGGTTCGAGTCCCTGGCGAGCCACCAAAAAGAGGAAGATGCGTTTGCATCTTCCTCTTTTTGCTGCTCTCGGGACTCGAATAATCCAATCCGACAGCCCGGTGGGCTGTCGGGCGATGGGTAGGGGCCCGTCGCCACCATAATTTTCGAAAAGCGAAAATGCAAACGAGTCCCTGGCGAGCCACCCGCTTTATGTACAAGGACAGGTTGTACACATCCCGTCCTTTTTTCGCATCACACCGCTGCAGTTTCGGCGACACACTTGACACGGGATGCCACGCAGTTCTTTCCAAAATCCATCGTCATGGTTGTGGGAGAAATGGGTTTCATCCGTTGCCCATGGGTAGTATGTGCCGCCGGGATGGGAATATGCGGCGGAAAAATTTGAAAAAAGAACGCCCGTACTTTTGGTACGGGCGTTTTGTTTAAATCGTGACCCAGCAGGTGAGGGCAGGGGATGCGCCCAATTCCATGGCAGCGTGCGCTTCGCTGAAAACTGTCAGCAAATCACCCTTTTTCATTTCAAACTTTTGCTGCTCTACAGAAAAGACGCAGTCTTCCACTGCATAAAAGCCGTTGAAACCGGGGCGGATGGGAGCAGTGCCACGGTGCAGTTCCATCATGCCTTCGCAGCCTTTTAGCATCAAATTGAAATCCGTCGCCTTGCCCACGCAATGGGTGGCAACGTCGCCCCAGAAGCGGTAAGGCGTCGCCAAAGACGGCAATTCCACAGGGGCGGCACCGGGATGGGTCAGGGTAAAACTGCCGCACAGCGGCGTGATGTAGCGCTCTACGCCGGGCAAAGCTGTAAAGTCGCTTTCGTCCAGATCCACGGTGGCGGAACTGATGCGGAAGCGAAAATCTCGCGCGGCATAGCTGCCGTTTTCGGGGTATAGAAACAACTCTGTGGTGGTGCCGCCGGACCAGGTGCTGGTACGGAAATCAGCGGCGGTGAGATGGCGGATCTTCATAGACCCTCCTTCTCCAGCAGTTCGGTAATCTGCCTCGCGATGGGGCAGGCCTGAAAATGGGGACAGTTTTTATAGGCGCAGTCCATAGTCAGCGGGCCGTCCTCGTTCTCTACGGTCACCACTCTGCCCTTGTCCAAAGCCCGGCAGTAGCCGGTGATAAATGCTTCCATGTTTATTCCTCCACCACGCAGAAGCCTTGGGGTGCCAGGCTGAGCCAGTTGGGGGCCACGGTTCGCAGATTGTGACCCATCAGGAGCTTGCCGGCGGGGATGTCCCAGGCGTCCATATTGCGGTTTACATAAATCCGGACACTTTTGCCATTGTACCGGCGGCAGAAGCACAGCCGATGGTCTGTGGCACAGGAAAATTCGATATCACCCAACCGCAGTACCTCGCAATCCTTACGCAGCTGACCCAGCTGACGGAAATATTCCAGCAGCATCCGGTTTTCCCGACCCCAGGGGTAGGTGCGGCGGTTGAAGGGGTCTTTGCAGCCCTCCATGCCGGCCTCGTCGCCATAGTACAGGCTGGGGCTGCCGGGCAGAGTATACTGCAGGAAGGCGGCCATCAGCAGCCGCTCCTCAGAGCGGATATACTGGCTGCGGGAGAGGAAACGCTGGCTCATTTCCTGGCGGCTGCCGTTAAAATCGTCCACCAGGGCGGTGAGGATACGGGGGGTATCGTGGGTGCCCAGCAAGGTCATGCAGCAGGAAAGCACCTGGGGCGGATAGTTTTCCGCAATGGACATGACGGTGTTGCGGAGCTGTTCGCCACCGTCCATCTTTCGCACGAAGTTCATAATGGCGGTGCGGAAGGGATAGTTCATCACGCTGTCCAGCTCGCCGTCCACAAAATAGCGGCGGCGACGGCCGTAGGCTTCCTTGTTGGAGGCGTCCTCCCAAACTTCGCCCATCAGCAGGGCATCGGGCTTTATTTCCCGAATCTGCTTTTTCAGCAGCAGCACAAATTCGTCCGGCAGTTCGTCCACCACATCCAGACGGAAACCGTCGGCGCCGGCCCGCAGCCAGTGGGCCACCACGCTGTTTTCGCCTGTAATGATGTATTCTATAAAATCCGGGTGCATTTTCTGCACGGTGGGCAGGGTGTCGAAGCCCCACCAGCTGTTATACTGATTGGGCCAGGAATGGAAATGGTACCAGCCGGAATAGGGAGAAGTCTTGCTCTGATAAGCGCCAACGCCGGGGAAAGAGCCCTTGCGGTTAAAATACAGGCTGTCGGAACCGGTGTGAGAATACACGCCGTCCAAAATCACCCGGATGCCACGGGCATGGGCAGCATCGCACATGGCACTGAAGTCAGCCATGGTGCCCAGCATGGGATCGGGCGTCTTATAGTCGCCGGTGTCGTAACGGTGGGAAGAGAAGCTCTTGGAGATGGGGTTCAGATAGATCAGGGTAGTGCCGAGGGAGGCAATATAGTCCATCTTTTCTGTGATGCCCTGAAAATTGCCGCCGTAGAAATCGTTGTTCAGAACCTCGCCGCTGGAGGTGGGGCGCCAATCCACTTCTTCATACCAATCCTTGTGGACGGTGTAAGGCTCCAGTTTGCTGGTCAGATCACAGCGGCCGGCTTTGTGGAAGCGGTCGGGGAAAATCTGATAAATGGTGGCGCCTTTGGCCCAATCCGGGGTCTCAAAGTCGGCGGGGATGCAGGAAACCTGCCACATGTCGCCGGCTTCCATATTGGTGTCGCTGCCCTGCTTAAACAGCCGGAAACAGCCGTGTTTGTGGGTAATGCGGAAGAAATAAAAATAAAGACCCGGCTCTTCCAAGGTAAAATGGCCCCGGAAAATATCATAAGCGCCCTGCTTCATGGCATATTCCATGGGGAAAATGAAAGCGGGGGTGCCGTCGGGATTCTGGAACACGCATTCTACCAACTGTGCACCGACAGCGGAGGGAACATGGATGTGCAGGGTGCACTTTTTCTCCGGGGTCAAGGTGCCAAAGGGGGTCTTGAACTGAGTAAGTTTGCTGTCAAATAAAATTCGCATGGTAAACTCCTGTGGATTCTATATGGTTGCAGACATTATACACCATTTTTCGGGAAAAGAAAAGCACCATAAGAGAAAAAAGACAAATTGCAGTTTATCGAGCCGGTGCAAAAACTGTGTCATTGCGAGGAGGCGTAGCCGACGTGGCAATCCCCCGGTCGAAAAGGACAACAAAACGATGCGCTCGGGGTAGGTTTTCCCTCGTTACCGGGGGATCCCCACACCATCCTGCGGGATGGTTCGGGATG
>JBGVMD010000020.1:0-2208 GCA_045124575.1 Faecousia sp. | reverse complement strand
AAAATTTATGCCTTTTCAGCGAAAATCAAATTTGCAAACACAGTTTTGGTATTACTCCCACTCAATCGTGCCAATAGGCTTAGGCGTCAGATCCATCAGCACGCGGTTCACACCCTGGACCTCGTGGGTGATCCGGTCGGTGATGTGGTGCAGCAGAGCGTAGGGGATCTCCTCAATGGTAGCGGTCATGGCATCGGTGGTGTTCACGGCACGGATGATGGCGGGCCAGCCTTCGTAGCGCTTGCCGTCCTTCACGCCGACGCTCTTCATGTCGGGCACAGCGATGAAGTACTGCCAAACCTTGCCTGCCAGACCGTTCCTGTCGAACTCCTCACGCAGAATGGCGTCAGCTTCCCGCAGAGCCTCCAGACGGTCGCGGGTGATGGCGCCCAGGCAGCGAACACCCAGGCCGGGGCCGGGGAAGGGCTGACGGTAAACCATGTTATGGGGCAGACCCAGAGCTTCGCCCACAACCCGGACTTCGTCCTTGAACAGCAGCTTGACGGGCTCTACCAGCTCGAAGGTCATGCCCTCGGGCAGGCCGCCGACGTTGTGGTGAGCCTTGACACCGTCGGACTCCAGAATGTCGGGGTAAATGGTGCCCTGTGCCAGGAAGTCGATGCCTTCCAGCTTCTTGGCTTCGTCGTTGAATACTTCGATGAATTCCTTGCCGATGATCTTGCGCTTGGTCTCGGGGTCAGAGACACCGGCCAGCTTGTCCAGGAAGCGGTCAACAGCGTCAACGTAGATCAGGTTTGCATCCATCTCGTCACGGAAGACCTTGACCACCTGCTCAGGCTCGCCCTTACGCAGCAGACCATGGTTGACGTGGACGCAGACCAGCTGCTTGCCGATGGCCTTGATCAGCAGGGCGGCCACAACGCTGGAGTCGACACCGCCGGACAGAGCCAGCAGGACCTTCTTGTCACCGACCTGGGCACGGATCTCAGCGATCTGCTCGTCGATGAACTTCTGAGCCAGCTCAGGGGTGGTGATACGCTCCATAGATTCGGGACGTACATTCGTAGACATTTGCGTTTTCCTCCAATTTTTAAATTAAAATCAAATTGAGACTTTAACAAAGATATTATAAACACATTTTTCCTATAATGCAATACATCCTTTTTTTGTAGTGAAAATTTTGTCGGGATAACAAGAAACAGGAATCAACGCTGCGCATTTTGTTGCAAATTATCTGGATTGTGGTATAATAGGCACAATATTAAAAATGGAGGGCATTGCAGTGGGAATGGTCATTATTGGTATGATTTTTGTAGATGTGAAAGGATATCCGGAGGCAGCGTTTATTCCCACCGGGCGAAATGTGGGCAGGGTGGAGCGCGTTCATGGCGGTGTGGGCCGCAACATTGCAGAGGACATCGCCAACTGCGAGCTTCGGCCTACATTAGTCAGCCTGGTCGATGAAAGCGGCGATGGTCAGGACGTGGTGAGGAAGCTGAATAACCATAAGGTCGATACCCGCTATATTCGCAAAACCAGGGATGGCATGGGTACATGGCTGGCAGTGTTTGATAATGACGGCGATGTGGCGGCATCCATTTCCCAGCGGCCGAACTTGATGCCCATTATCGATATCCTGGATGAGCAGGGGGATGAGATCTTCTCCAATGCGGACAGCATCATTGTGGAGATCGATC
Organism: Faecousia sp.; assembly: GCA_045124575.1. Classification (GTDB taxonomy): domain Bacteria; phylum Bacillota; class Clostridia; order Oscillospirales; family Oscillospiraceae; genus Faecousia. The sequence continues at coordinate 550 of JBGVMD010000020.1, read as the reverse complement.
TGGATAAGGAGATCATCAAGCGGGTCTTCAAGCTGGCAAAAAAACACGGCAAGAAGGTCTATGCAGCCGTGGGCAATATGAGCATTGCTCTGGAACGGCGGGATTTTCTGAAATCCATCGACTGCCTGGTATGCAATATCCAGGAGGCAGGAATGCTGTTCTTCGACGATTTTTCTGAAAAATCCACCGAAGAAATGGTGGATATTCTTGCAGAAAAGGTAAAAGCTGCCAAGATCCCCAGCATGATCGTTACTATGGGCGGGAAAGGTGCAATTTATGCGGATCTGAATGGCGACAAAGGATACTGCCCGGCTCGAAAGGTGGAGGTCAAGGACACCACCGGTGCGGGAGATTCCTTCTGTGCCGGCGCGGCCATTGGCCTGACCTACGGCAAGAGCCTGAAGGAAGCCTGTGAGATCGGCTCCATGCTGGCGGCGTCGGTCATCGTGACGACGGAGAGCGTGTGCCCCCGGTTCCTGCCCCGGGAGCTGGGTCTGGATATGGATGTGGTGGACTGAATGGCCTACAAACGCATTTTAACGATCCAGGA
>JBGVMD010000019.1:0-31966 GCA_045124575.1 Faecousia sp. | reverse complement strand
GGATATTTCCGCCGGCAACTGGGACAAAATTACAACGCTCTGCCGTGAAGCCCGGCAGGCAGCGAAAGGAGAATGATCATGGCAAGAGTCATTACTTTCGGTGAGCTGATGCTGCGTCTGCAGCCTTTCAACTATGAGCGCTTCGTCCAGGCCCAGAATGTGGAATTTTCCTTCGGCGGCGGCGAAGCAAATGTATCTGTGTCTTTGGCCAACTACGGCATGGATGCCGCTTTCGTCACCAAACTGCCCGCCCACGCCATTGGTCAGGCCGCAGTCAACAGCCTCCGCCGCTACGGTGTGGACACCAGCCTGATCGTCCGTGGTGGCGACCGCGTTGGTATCTACTATAACGAAAAGGGCGCTTCTCAGCGTGGCTCTGTGTGCATCTATGACCGGGCCAATTCTGCCATCGCCCTGGCAAAGCCTGAGGATTTCGATTGGGACAAGATCTTTGAAGGTGCTGACTGGTTCCACTTTACCGGCATCACCCCCGCACTGGGCGCCAACTGCGTGGAAATCTGCAAGCAGGCTTGCCAGGCCGCCAAGGCCAAGGGCATCAAGATTTCCTGCGATCTGAACTATCGTGGCAAGCTGTGGACCCGTCAGCAGGCCAACGAGGCCATGACGGAACTGGCGCAGTACATCGATGTTTGTATCTCCAACGAAGAGGATGCCAAGGATGTTTTCGGCATCGAGGCGGAGGCCACCGATATCTACGGCGGCACCCTCAACCACGAGGGCTACAAGTCCGTTGCCAAGCAGCTGGCAGATAAGTTCGGCTTCGAGAAGGTGGCCATCACCCTGCGGGAAAGCCACTCCGCATTCGATAACGGCTGGAGCGCCATGCTGTATGACGGCGAGAACTACTGCTTCTCCAAGAAGTATGAACTGCACATCATTGACCGTGTGGGCGGCGGCGACAGCTTTGGCGGTGGCCTGATTTACTCCTTGCTGAGCGGTAAGTCCACCCAGGAAGCGGTTGAGTTCGCAGTGGCAGCATCTGCCCTGAAGCACTCCATTGGCGGCGACTACAACATGGTTACTGTTTCCGAGGTTGAAAAGCTGGCCGGCGGCGACGGCTCCGGCAGAATTCAGAGGTAAGAAGTTGGCCGAAGTGTGGTATTGCTTTCTGGAGAAAGTCCAATACCACCCGGTCTGTAAGAACAAATGAAACGATAAAATAATGGTAGGCATATTGATGCCTACCATTATTTTTATTGAATTGCTTGGCGCACATGGCCCCGGGCTCTTTCCAGCCGATCCCGGGCTTCCTCCGGGCCGCAGCCGGCCAGAATCATGGTAATGGCGGTTTTGGCGTGTCCGTCGGCTTTTTCCAGGGTTTTGCGGGCGGTCTCCGGATCGCAGCCGGTGGCCTCCATTACAATGTGCTGGGCTCGCACTACCAGTTTGGCGTTGCTGGGCTCCACATCCACCATCAGATTTTGGTAGGCTTTGCCGCAGCGTACCATGGCCGCGGTGGAAATCATATTCAGAATCAGCTTTTGGCAGGTGCCGGCTTTCAGACGGGTAGAGCCGGTCAGACATTCCGGGCCGGGAAATACCTCAATGGCCAGCTGCGCGGCCTGAGCCATGGGGGAATTGGGGTTGCAGACAATGGCGGCGGTGACAGAGCCCAACGCCCGGGCATATTCCAGCCCGCCCAGTACATAGGGAGTCCGGCCGGAAGCAGCAATGCCGATGAGCATATCCTTTTTGGAAAAACCAATTGCCTTCAGATCTTTCCGACCTTCGGCGGGGCTGTCCTCGGCGTCTTCAATGGGACGGTCAAAAGCGGCGGCGCCGCTGGCCACCAAACCCACCACGGTGCCATAGGGCACACCGAAGGTAGGGGGGCACTCCACCGCATCCAGCACACCCAAACGGCCGCTGGTGCCGGCGCCCATATAGATGATCCGGCCACCGGCCTCCAATACGCCCGCTGCCTGCTCCGCACATTGGGCGATCAGGGGCAGGGCAGGGCGGATGGCTTGGGGAATCTTTTCATCCTCCCGGTTCATCACGGTGACGATTTCCAGGGCGGACATTTTGTCCAGCTCCATGGTGGCGGCGTTGCGGCTCTCCGTGGTCATGGCTTTCAAATTCAGATCCATACCTGTTCCTCGGTTTCTCAAAAATAAAGCCCCCGAAAGACGGTCTGCTTTCGGGGGCAAACTGGTTTTCTCGTTGGGCACAATCAGCGGAACATGCCCTTTTCCAAAATGGGCATGATGGCCTTGTCCAGGGCCTCGTCGATCTGCGCTTCTGTCATGTTCTCAAAAATAGCCCGCAGACCCAGGAAATTTGTGATGCCCATCAGCATATAGGCCATGGTGGTCACGTCCTTCACCTTCAGTTCGTCCGCTGCGCGGGTCAGCGCCCGGGCGTAGCTTTCAGCGAAGGAAACGTAGTAATCCTGGAACATCTGCCGTTCGACTGCAAGAGAGCCCCAGACAATGTTATAAACATGGGGGTTCTCCACGGCGTAACGAACAAAGCACTTAATGCCCACCCGCTCCATTTCTGCGCGGGTGGTGCAGCCGGCGATGCTCTGACTCAGCACCTGCTTGATCTGCTGCTTATAGTATTCCACTAGATAGCGGTACACATCGGTCTTGCTGTCAAAATAAATATAGAAGGTACCCACAGCGGTGTGGGCCTCCTTGCAGATGTCGGAAACCGACACCTCGAAGAAGCTGGACTGGCTGAATAGCTTTTCCGCCGAGTCCAGTAAAAGCTGCATTTTGTTGATACCCTGCCTGGTTTTGGGGGCGTGAAGGCCTTTTTCCTTAAGCTGCTTTTCTTCTGCCATGTGGCGTCCTCCGTCCTCTAAACTACAAAAATTATTCTACAGTATCCCCCAGGAAAACGCAAGACTAAAAAATAGAGACAAAATTCTGTGCACTTTGTGGAAATATATTGACAATAATCACGGACTATGACATAACGATGAAATGTGAACATTATTCATGTTCGAGTGGGAGGTATATTTTATGACATTCAGCGAACTCAAAATCGGACAGAAAGCATCGGTACAAAAGACCTTCACCGCCGCAGATGTGACGGCCTTTGCCGGCATCAGCCTGGATGTGAACCCCATCCATATGAGTGACAAATATGCCAAATCAACCATCTTCGGCAAGCGCATCGTCCACGGCATTCTGACCTCCGGTCTGATCTCTGCCGTGCTGGCCAATAAGCTGCCCGGCCCCGGCACCATCTATCTGGGTCAGGAGCTGAAGTTCACCGCACCCGTTTACCTGGGCGACGACATCACCGCTACCGTGGAGATCGTGGAGATCCGGGAGGATAAGAAGATCATCAAGCTGGACACCACTTGCGTCAATCAGGACGGCAAAAAGGTGATCACCGGTCTGGCCACCGTCAAGTTTGACGGCTAAGGAGGCTCTATGGCAGAATTTAAGTCCGTTCTTTTTGAACAAATGGTCCGCGAATTTGCGGAAAACGAAGTGAAGCCCCTGGCGCTGGAAGTGGATGAGCTGGAGCGCTTCCCACAGGAAACTGTGGAGAAGATGGCAAAGCTGGGCCTGTTTGGGATCATCATCCCTAAGCAGTACGGCGGTGCTGGTGCCGACTACCGGGAGTATATCTTCACCGTGGAGGAGATCTCCAAACACTGCGGCACCACCGGCGTGATCCTCTCTGCCCATACCTCTTTGTGCGCCGCTCCCATCCTGGAGTTCGGCACCGAGGCGCAGAGAGTCAAGTACCTGCCGGACCTGGCCACGGGTAAGAAGCTGGGCGCCTTTGGCCTGACCGAGCCCAATGCCGGTACCGATGCCGGCAATCAGCAGACCACCGCTGTGGAAATGGAAGACCACTGGCTCCTGAACGGCTCCAAGATCTTCATCACCAACGGCGGCGAGGCTGAAACTTATGTGGTGATCGCCGGCACCGGCCGTACCCCCAAGGGTCTGGAAATGACCGCCTTCATCGTGGAAAAGGGCTGGGAGGGCTTCACCTTCGGCAAGCACGAGAAGAAGATGGGCATCCGCGGTTCCGCTACCTGTGAGCTGATCTTTGAAAATGTGAAGGTTCCCAAGGAAAATATGCTGGGTAAGCGTGGCGAAGGCTTTAAGATCGCCATGAAGACCCTGGACGGCGGCCGTATCGGCATCGCTGCTCAGGCTCTGGGTATTGCCGAGGGCGCTTTGAATGAAACCATCACCTACACCAAGCAGCGTAAGCAGTTCGGTCGCCCCATCTCCGCCTTCCAGAACACCCAGTTCGTTCTGGCGGATATGGCCACCAAGTGTGCCGCCGCCCGTGCGTTGGTCTATATTGCCGCCGATGCCAAGCAGGGGAAACTCCCCACCTTGTCCGTCAATGCGGCCCAGGCAAAGTTGTTTGCCTCCGAGACCGCCATGGAAGTCACCACCAAGGCAGTTCAGCTCCACGGTGGCTATGGCTACACCCGTGAATATCCTGTGGAGCGCATGATGCGCGATGCCAAGATCACCGAGATCTACGAAGGCACCAGTGAAGTGCAGCGCATGGTCATCTCCGGCGCGCTGCTGAAGAAGTGAGGTGCGATATGAAGATTATTGTTTGTATCAAGCAGGTCCCCAACACCACCGAGATCAAGATCGATCCCGTGACCAATACCCTGAAGCGTGACGGCGTGCCCTCCATCATCAACCCCGATGACAAGGCCGCTATCGAGGCCGCCCTGCAGCTGAAGGAGAGTGGCGGCGCTCAGGTTACCGTCATCTCCATGGGCCCGCCGCAGGCCGAAAAGGCCCTGCGTGAAGCCCTGGCCATGGGCGCTGACGAGGCGCTCCTCATCACCGACCGTGCCTTCGGCGGTTCCGATACTTTGGCCACTTCCACCATCATCGCCGCCGCCATTAAGAAGCTGGGTTGCGATGTGGTGTTCTGCGGTCGCCAGGCCATCGACGGCGATACCGCCCAGGTTGGCCCTCAGATCGCCGAGCATCTGGGCATTCCTCAGATCACCTATGCTGCTGGCCTTTCCTTTGATGAAGCCACCGGCGTGCTCACCGTCAAGCGCCAGTTTGAGGACCGCTATCAGACCCTGCAGGTGTCCGGTATGTGCCTCGTGACTATGCTTTCTACGATGGTAAAGCCCCGCTATATGAATGTGTGGGACATCGTTTCTCAGGATGAAAAGGAAGTGGGCAAGATCACCAACGAGGATCTGCAGCTGGAAAAGGCAGTTTGTGGCCTCAGCGGTTCTCCCACCAAGGTTAAGACCTCCTTTACAAAGCAGCTGGATAAGACGGTGGAAACCAAGGAGCTGCCCCCTGAGGAAGCTGCCAAGACCATTCTCGCTGCCTTGCAGCAGCGGCATCTGATTTAAGGAGGTGCCTCTATGAGCAAGAATATTTGGGTATTTTGTGAGCAGCGGGACGGCGAACTTCAGTCCGTCGCATTGGAGCTGCTGGGTGTTGCCAGAGAACTGGCTGCCAAGACGGGCGAAAAGGTAGGCGCCCTGCTTTTGGGACACAATGTGGCCGGCCGCGCCGGCGAACTGATCGCCCACGGCGCTGACGAAGTGTACCTGGTGGATGATGCACAGCTGGCCTTCTACACCACCGAAGCCTATGCCCAGGCGGTGCATCAGATCGTCAAGGAGGGCGACCCCAATGTGCTGATGTTTGGTGCTACCTCCATCGGCCGTGACCTGGCCCCCCGCCTGTCCGCCCGGCTGCACACCGGCCTGACTGCCGACTGCACCAAGCTGGAAATGGATGAGGAAGGCAACCTCTTTATGACTCGTCCTGCCTTCGGCGGCAACCTGATGGCCACCATCATCTGCCCCGATTCCCGTCCCCAAATGTCCACCGTCCGTCCCGGCGTCATGCAGAAGATGGAGCCGGACGCCGCCCGTGGCGGTGAGATCATTCCTGTCACCGTGAATTGGGATACTGCCAAGTTTGCCGTGAAGGTCGTGGAGGAAGTGAAGGAAACCCAGTCCGTTGACAAGATCGAAGATGCAAAGCTCCTGGTTTCCTGCGGCAGAGGCCTTAAGAATGTAGAGCCGGCCTTTGAACTGGCCAAGAATCTGGGCGGTACTGTTTCCTCCTCCCGTTCCCTGGTGGATGCGGGCGTCATGGAGCAGGCTCGTCAGGTGGGTCAGACCGGTAAGACCGTTCGTCCCCAGGCGTATCTGGCTTTCGGTATCAGCGGTGCCATCCAGCACCTGGCTGGCATGGAGGATTCTGAATTTATCGTTGCTGTCAACACCGATAAGGCAGCACCCATCTTCAAGGTGGCCAACCTCGGCATCGTTTCCGACGCCGCCGCCACCATGAAGGAACTAAACAAACTGTTGAATAAAGAATAAGGGAGGCATTACCATGAGCAAGGTTTATTTGGTCAGTGCCAAGCGCAGTGCCATCGGCTCTATGCTTGGTACGCTGAAGGATGTATCTGCCACCTGGCTGGGTGCGCAGGTGCTGAAGGCTGCCCTGGCTGAGGCCAAGGTAGAGCCCGCCTGGCTGGATGAAGTGGTAGTGGGCAATGTGTTGCCCGCCGGTGCCGGCCAGGGCCCCGGTCGTCAGGTTGCCATTGGCGCAGGCGTTCCTGTGGAGATTCCTGCCTACAGCCTGAATATGGTCTGCGGCTCCGGCATGAAGGCCGTGATGAATGCGGCTACCGCCATCGCCGCCGGTAAGGCAGACCTGATTGCCGCAGGCGGCACTGAGGTTATGTCCGGCGCTCCCTATCTGGTGCCCGGTAAGGTCCGCGGCGGCTGCAAGATGGGTGATATGAAGATGGTGGATCACATGATCTTCGATGCTCTCACCGATGCCTACGGCGGTATGCACATGGGCATCACCGCTGAAAATGTGGCGGAGCGTTTCGGCCTGACCAGACAGATGCAGGATGAATTTGCCATTGCCTCCCAGCAGAAGGCCATCGCCGCGCAGGATGCCGGTAAGTTCGTTGACGAGATCGTTCCTGTCACCGTCAAGGTGGGCAGAAATGAAGTGGTTTTCGAAGCTGATGAGTACATTAACCGCAAGACCACCCTGGAGAAGCTGCTGACTCTGCGTCCTGCCTTCAAGAAGGACGGCACCGTTACCGCCGGTAATTCTTCCGGCATTAACGACGGCGCCAGCTTTGTGATTCTGGCCAGCGAAAAGGCTGTTGCCCAGTATAACCTGACCCCCATGGCTGAGGTCGTTGGCTGGGGACAGGGCGGCGTGGAGCCGGATGTGATGGGCCTTGGCCCCGTTCCTGCTGTGGCTGCTGCCCTGAAGGACGCCGGCATGAAGCTGAGCGAAATGGAAGTGCTGGAACTGAACGAAGCCTTCGCCGCCCAGAGCCTGGGTGTTGTGAAGCTGCTGGCCGAGCAGCATGATCTCAGTGAGGAAGAAATCAAGACCCGCACCAATCCCAATGGTGGCGCCATCGCCTTGGGTCACCCCGTGGGTGCCAGCGGCAACCGCATTCTGGTCACCCTGGCCCATGAACTGAAGCACAGCGGCAAACAGTACGGTTTGGCATCTTTGTGCATCGGCGGCGGCATGGGCACTGCAATCGTTCTGAAAAGCCTGTAATATAAATCAAAAAAACAATAGGGAGGATATTTGCATGAGACTGGAGAATAAAGTTGCAATCGTTACCGGCGCTGCCAAGGGTTTGGGCGGTGCCATGGCTCAGCTGTTTGCCCAGGAGGGCGCCAAGGTCATCGCTGTGGATATGATGCCCCTGACCTATGAAGCTGAGAATGTGGAGTTCTACAAGCTGAACGTCACCGACGGCGCAGCCTGCAAGGAACTGACCGAGTATGCCAAGGAAAAGTACGGCAAGATCGACGTGCTGGTTAACAACGCCGGCATCACCCGTGACGCCATGACCCGCAAGATGACCGACGAGCAGTGGGATTTGGTCATCGACATCAACCTGAAGGGCGTCTTTAACCTGACCCGCTACGTTGGCCCTCTGATGGAAGAACTGGGCGGCGGCAGCATCATTAACATCGCTTCCGTCGTTGGCGAGTACGGCAACATCGGCCAGGCCAACTACGCTGCCTCCAAGGCCGGCGTCATCGGCCTGTCCAAGACCTGGGCCAAGGAGTTCGCCCGGAAGGGTGTTCCCGTCCGCTGCAATGCCATCGCTCCCGGCTACATCATGACCGACATGATGAAGACCGTTCCCGAGGATCTTTTGAAGAAGTTCGCTTCTCTTACCATGCTGGGCCGTCTGGGCCAGCCCGAGGAGATCGCCAAGGCCGCACTGTTCCTGGCTTCCGACGATGCTTCCTACGTCACCGGCCATGTGCTGAGCGTCAACGGCGGTATGCGCCTTTGACATTCCCCCACAACTAAAAACCGAGGGGATTCTCGTTTCTGCGATTACAGCTTATCTGTCGAAACGGATAAGACTTACACAATCTTCACGAGCGTATAGGTTCGGGTGTGTCCCACCCTACCATAATTATGTGTTTTAAGCTACTTGCCGCAGTCCTTCGCGAAGGATATTCGCTGTAGCATTAATATCTCTGCTTAGGAGCGCCCCGCAGTTAGGACAAACCCATTCGCGTATGCTGAGATTTTTCGTTCCGGGCCAACGCTCACCACAACGGCTGCAGGTCTGACTGGAAGCATAGAATCGATCTACGGGGATTACTTTCCGGCCGTACCATTCTGCTTTGTAGGAAAGCTGCCTGCGGAACTCACCCCACGATGCATCAGAGATTGCTTTTGCTAGTTGATGATTTTGTGCCATGTTCTTTGGCGCAAGATCCTCAATACAAATGACATCATTCTGACGTACGATTTGGGTGGACAGCTTATGTTGCATGTCAAGTCTTTGGCTTGCAATATGCTCATGGAGTCTGGCAACCTTTATGCGAGCCTTATTCCAGTTTGCACTACCCCTTGTTTTTCGGGATAGTTGCCGCTGGAGTCTAGCTAGCTTCTTCTCAGATTGCTGCAGGTACTTGGGATTGGCATATTCCACGCCGTCCGACGATACTGCAAAGGACTTGATGCCCATATCCAGTCCAACAACAGCACCGGTAGGCGGTAGCTTCGGCATCGCGTCATCCAAACGGCAGCAAAGAGAAACATAGTATTTACCACTTGCAGATCGAGAGACCGTTGCGGAAAGAATGCGACCCTCTACCAGGCGGGAGATACGGCCCTTAACTTTGCCTAGTTTGGGAAGTTGTACAGCATTATCGAAAACCTTAATAGTGGAACCCACGCACTTGCTTTTGTAGGATTGCTTATGGCTATGCTTGCTTTTGAAGTTCGGATAGCCGGGCGTTTCTCCCTTTTTCACGTGACGGAAAAAGTTCTGAAATGCACGATCCAAATCTTGTACAGAGGCCTGCAACGCTGTCGAGTCTACTTCTTGTAGCCAAACAGTACCCTCTTGTCTTTTCAAAACTGTCATGTCACGACAGCAATCGTAGTAGCTCAAGGTTGTGCCGGATGTTAGATAGGTATCCTGGCGAATGGCCAGATAGTAGTTGTACACGTATCTACAGCACCCAAAAGTACGCTCTATTAAGTTGATTTGCTCCACATTTGGGTACAGCCGAAACTTATAGGAATATTCCAAGAATTTACCACCTTTTGCGACCGTTTGTTCTATATCTATTATAGCATAAGGTTGCAAAAAACAAAGAACTTTTTTTCCAAAATTTATGAAAAAGTGTTGCATTCCCCGTATTAAAACAAAGGGGCTTTACGACAACTATTCGTAAACATCTGTAAGTAGCCATTGCGAATGTGCCGGCTTTTCCGGCGTGGCAATCCCTCGATCCAACACCCTTTCTTCATGTTGTTCTCTCTCACGCCCGGGGGATTGCCACATTCGCACGCAATGATACACTAGCCAAAAGGAGATATATACTATGTCTGTGAACGTTGGTATTGTGGGCCTGGGTACCTACCTGCCCAAGAAGATTATGACCGCAAAAGAAATCTCCGACGCCACCGGCGGCGTGTGGAGTGAAGATGCTGTCCGCGCCAAGCTGGGCATCAACCAGAAGTACGTTCCCTCTGAGGAAGCTTGCGACGGCACCCAGGAAATGGGCGCTTTGGCCGCGCTGGAATGTCTGAAGAACACCGGTGTCGATCCCATGGAGATCGATGTGATCCTGTGCATCACCGAGGAATATAAGGAATACCCCCTGACCACTTCCGCCTGCTATGTGCAGGACCGGATCGGCGCCAAGAGAGCCTGGGGCATCGATGTGCAGAATCGTTGCTGCACCTGCGTTTCTGCCATGAAGATCGCAAAGGATATGCTGATCGCTGACGATGAGATCAACACCGTCCTCATCTGTGGCGGCTACCGCAACTGCGACCTGATCGACTACACCGATTCCGGCGTGTCTTTCATGTTCAATCTGGGTGCGGGCGGCGGTGCCATGATCCTGAAGAAGAATTACGGCAAGAATCTGCTGCTGGGCACGGGCCTTATGAGCGATGGCTCTGTGGTTCACACCTGCGGCTCTAAGATCGGTGGTATTACCGAGCCTGTCACCGCGGAAAACATCAAGGAAAACTACATGCTCCGCCTGATGGACAGCCCCAAGATGAAGGGCCTCTTAAACACCACCTCCATGCCCAACTGGTATCACTGCATCGATGAGGCCCTGCGCCGCTCCGGCAAGACCCGGGCCGATATTGATTACCTGGATATCCTGCATATCAAGCGCTCCGGCCACAAGGGTATGCTGGCTGATCTGGGCCTGACGGAAGACCAGTCCATTTACCTGGAAGACTATGGCCACATCGGCCAGATTGACCAGATCCTGTCTCTGGAACTGGCACTGAAGGAAGGCAAAGTCAAGGAAGGCAGCACTGTTTGCATGATCGCTGCCGGTATCGGTTATACCTGGGCTGCCAATATTATCCAGTGGGGGTAAACCTCTATGGCATACTTACTGAACACAGTATTGGGGTCTATCGCCTCCATGTGTGTTACAGCACTGGTCACCATGGCCATCACCATGATCTTCAAGACCTCCTTCACCACCAACTTCGCCCAGGGCGTTGTTTCCGCCTTCGGTGCGTATGTGGTGGCGCAGGGACTGAACCAGTGGGGGCTGCCCATCTGGTTGGCACTGCCGGGCGGTATGCTGGCGGCAATGCTGATTGCCATGGCCATTGATGTGGGCATCTTCCGGCGGGGTAGATATGTCAACGCCCTGGGCAAGCAGATCATCACCATGGGCCTGATCTCTATTGTGGTGGGAGCCATTCCGCTGGTCTTTGGCATTGCCACGCCGGCCTTCCCCAAATTCATTGAGGGAAATATTTCCTTTCTGGTAGACGGACAGGATGTGACCATCACCAAAAACGCCCTGGTCTGCATGGGCATCACCATTGTTGTTCTGGCGGCAATTTTTCTCCTGCTGCGGTTCAGTAAATGGGGTCTGGCAGTTCGTTCCACCGCATCCAATGAGTATGTGGCGGGCATGATGGGCATTAACACACATAGGATTACCGCCATTTCCTGGGGCCTGGCCGGTGCGCTGGGTGCGTTGGCCGCATCCATCAACGCCTCCACCGGCGCCACGATGAATGGCTACTTTATGACAAATTATCAGGTGTACGCTTTTTTGGCAGGCATTCTGGGCGGTTTTTCCACCTTCTATGGCCCTGTGGTGGCGGCACTGATGATCCCTCTGGCAAACAATCTTGTCCAGTATTTCGTAAATGTGATCGGAAAACCTGAGCTGACTGGTTGGTCCATGGTCATTGTATACGCCATTGCGCTGACCATCATCTTCTTCAAGCCTCAGGGTATTTTCGGCAAGAAAATTGCAAAGAAGGTGTGAGCCTATGGATCAGTATTTATTAAAAAAATACGCCTTCATGGGCAAACGGGTGGATGGCCGCCCGGGTCTGACGGCCGCTTTGCGGGCGGTTGTCAAGAATCCGCTGCTGCACTATCTGGTCTTTGGCGTGATGATGTGCGTGGTCGGCGCTCTGGCGGTGGCCAAGGTGCTGCCCTATTCTTGGCAGTCGGCCTTTGCTACCACGTTGGCTTACTCCATTGCGGCAGTGGGCTTCTGCTTGCTGATGGGCTATTCCGGTCTGGCCTCTCTGGGTACTGGCGGCTTTATTGGCATTGGCACTTACAGTGTCCACTACATTATGACGGAAGCCGGCCTGCCTTTTGGCGTGGCGCTGCTGACAGCCCTGGCGGTGGCTGTGGTGATCGGCCTGATTGTTGGCTTCATCTCCCTGCGGATCGAGGGCATTTATCTGGTGATTTTGACCCTGGGCCTGTCGGAGATCCTGCGAAACCTCTATGTGGTGCTGGCGGACCGGATCGCGCTGTCGGGTCTTAGCATTCTGGGCATGGAAATTCCCAGAAACGCGGCCATTTATGTGGTCACCATCACTTTGGTGGTGGTCATGTATCTGACCCATAATATTATCAACAGCCCAACGGGCCGTGCCATGCTGGCGATGAAAAACAGTACCGCCGCTGCTCAGGCCATGGGCATCAGTCTAATGAAATACCGCCTGCTGGCTTTCGTGATCTGCACGGCTTACGCTGCACTATCTGGCGTGATGCTGATGGTCACCGTCCGTAGTGCCATGGCCAGCGACTCCACTGGCTTCTACGCCCTCATCACCAGCCTGAACATTCTGGCGGCAGTGATTATCGGCGGCTTCAAGTCCATCTGGGGCGCAGTCTTCGGAAGCTATGTGATGTACGGCCTGCAGACCACGGTGTTCAACCGCATTCAGTTTCTACAGGAAAACCCGGTCATCATCACCTTTGTCTCTGGCATTCTGGTGGTGCTGGTGGTGATGTTCTACCCCGGCGGCCTGGCACAGTTGCTGCAGGAGATCAAACTGAAGCTGAAAAAGTTGTATATACGCGCAAAGGAGGAGAAGTATGGCAAAGAACTTGGCTAAAAATCGCTCCTCCAACGCAAAGAAATTGGCCCGACTCTACCGGGAGAAAAAATGGACGCAGCAGGAGCTGGACGAACTGGATGCCGCTTTTGCCCGAAAGAAGCAGCGTCAAATGGACCGCTTCCTGCACTCTGCCAACAAAAAGCTGGCAAAGCCTGCGTTTGAAGCCTGTGACAAGGCCCAGTATGCGGAAGGCGTTATGAATGACAAGCTGCGTTCCTACGATGTCCGTGCCTACCGCGATCAGCGGGCAGTAAACCACAGCGCAGCCAAAGCCATCTTCAAGGCGATCCGTGAAGGCGCAACCTATGAGGCTACGCTGCAGCGGCACGCACAGAAAATGGAAGCGCTGAATGCCAAACGGGAAGCCTATCGGTGTAAGCTGGAAGCGGAAAGGAATGCCTTTGTCGCCAAGCATGGCCCGGCGAACAGCACTTCTTATGACGCTCTTTCCAAAAAGCTGGAGGCGGACTACGCCGTCAAGGAGCAGGCGTGGGATGCCCGTGCTGCGGAAAAGCGCCGGGTGCGGCGGCAGAAGCTGGAAAGCAGGCTGGCCACCATTGACAGCCAGATCCGGCGGCTAAAAAGCAATGCAGCCGGGGAGTCCACTTTGCCGGAGAATGTGCTACTGCGGGTCAAGGGACTGAAGATGTACTTCGGCGGTCTGAAAGCGGTGGACGATCTGACCTTTGATGTGAAAAAGGGTGAGATTTTCGGCCTCATCGGCCCCAATGGCGCCGGCAAGACCACCGTGTTCAACTGCATCACCCGCTTTTACGATGCCACCGCTGGCGATATGTATTTTGAAAATAACCAGGGTGAAACTGTGGATTTGCGGAACTTCCAGGTGCATGACATCATCACCCAGGGCATTTCCCGAACCTTCCAGAATGTGGAACTGGTGAAGGAAATCTCCGTTCTGGAAAATTTACTGGTGGCCTGCACCCGGGAGCATCGTTCCGGCCTGCTGGTGCAGGCGTTGGGACTGCCGTCCCTGCGCAGGGAAGAACAGCGGCTGAAGGAAAAGGCCAACCGGATTCTGAAATTTATGGAATTGGAGAGTTATGCCGGCTGGCTGGCCATGGGCCTGCCTTACGGTATTCTGAAAAAGGTAGAGATTGCCCGCGCGCTGATGTCGGATGCCCGGCTCATCATCATGGACGAACCTGCCGCCGGCCTCAATGACACGGAAACCGCAGAATTGACCCAAACCATCCGCCGCATCCGGGATGAATTTGGCGTGACTATCCTGCTGGTGGAGCACGATATGAGCCTGGTGATGAATGTGTGCGATACGGTTTGCGCCATTTCCTTTGGCAAGATGTTGGCCATCGGAACCTGCCAGCAGATTAAGGCCGATAAGGCCGTGCAAGAAGCCTATCTGGGCGTAGAGGAGGATGGGTAATGAGTGATATTTTGCAGATCAAGGATCTGAAAATGAGTTACGGCCCCATCGCTGCCTTGAAAGGCGTGGATCTGAATGTTCCCCAGGGACAGATTGTGGCTCTGCTGGGTGCCAACGGCGCAGGCAAGACCACTACGCTGAAGGTGATCTCTGGCCTGCTGAAGCCCAGCGGGGGAGAGATTCTCTTCGAGGGAAAAAACATCACCGGAAAGCCGGCGCACCAGATCGCCCGCCGGGGTATCATGCAGTCGCCGGAGGGAAGACATGTTTTCCTGGGCCTGACGGTGGAAGAAAATCTGAGAGCCGGCGCTTACGTCCTCAAGGACAAAGCGGAGGTTGTCGCCAATTTTGAGCGGGTCTATCAGCTCTTCCCCCGGCTCAAGGAGCGGGCTCGGCAGCAATCCGGCACCCTCTCCGGCGGCGAACAGCAGATGCTGGCTATCGGTAGAGCCCTAATGGGCAGTCCCAAGATGCTACTGCTGGATGAACCCTCCCTGGGTCTTGCACCGCTGCTGATTAAGGATATTTTTGAAACCCTAAAGAAGATCCGGCAGGAGGGAACCACCATCCTCATTGTAGAGCAAAACGCCCTGGCGACCCTAAAGATCGCCGACTATGCTTATGTGCTGGAGCTGGGTAAAATCAGCATGCACGGAAAGGCCGAAGACCTGATGAAGGATGAGCGGCTGATCGCTGCCTACCTGGGCGGCTGAGAAACAGTAGTTTACTCGTGTATAACGAGTCAATAAATAAGAAAAGGAGAAAACAACATGAAGAAGTTCAACAGAATTCTCGCACTGGCACTGTCCCTGGTTTTGGCCCTTGGCCTGCTGGCAGGCTGTGGCCCTACTGGTCCCGTCGTTGAAGAACTAAAGGGCGTGACCGAAGACACCATCTGGGTCGGCAACACCGCCGGTACCACTGGTGCGCTGGCCTCCATTGGTGCACCGTTCAACAAGGGCATCGAGGCTGCCTTCGCCATCTACAACGCCAACGGTGGCTTTAATGGCAAGTCTGTCAAGCTGAAGCACTATGACGACAAGGGCGTTGGTACCGATGCCGCCACCCTGACTGAAAAGCTGATTCATGAGGATGAGGTGTTCGCCATCGTCGGTAACTTCGGCAGCTACGCCGTGTCCACCAACCTGGACATCATCAAGGACGCCAAGGTTCCCATGGTCTATGCCGCAGCCGGCAACGATGTCCTGCTCAATGAGAATGCCACCGAGCTGGGCGACAAGGGCATTTTCCCTGTCCAGCCCCTGAACAAGACCGAAGGCCGTAGCCTGATCCTACGTGCATTTGCTGCTGCTCCCAACGGCCTGGCTGGCACGAAGGTGGGCGTCATTGCCAACTCCAACGAAGCCTCCCAGTCCATGCTGGCTGGTATCAAGGCCGAGGCTGAGAGCCTGCCCGATGCACAGAAGAATGCCATTGTCTATCAGGAAGTGGCCACCGAAGATCCCACCGCTGCCATCAACGCGCTGAAGAACGCCGGCTGCGATGTGGTCATCCTCACCGTCATCGGTGCAGACTTCACCACCGCCATTGCCAAGCTGGTGGATACTGGCTGCACCTGGAAGGTTCTGACTTCCTACAACAACGCTTCTGCCGCTGTCTTTAACAACACTCCCTTCGAGTTTAACGGCACCACTGTCAATATCATGGATGCTACCTACGCCACCGCTCTGGCCACCATGCAGATCTACTCCCAGGGCTGGATTAACATCTCCGATGTGAACGCTGTTTACGCTCCCGATGTTGCCTACAAGTACAAGGGCGCCCTGGTTCCTTTCTACCAGGCTCTGGGCAGCGCTCTGGCCGATGATCCCGCCACTGAGGCTGTGGACCCCTATGTCGTTGGCTTCACCGAGGACTACTGGAAGGTAGCTGAGGCTCTGTATAACTATGCGGTTGCCCAGGGTGATGATGTTGCCACCGCTTTTGCGCTGAGCTATGACGCCTATGCACTGGCCGGCTACATCGCAGGCGACCTGTTCTGCCAGGGCCTGGCAGAGCTGCAGGCACAGGGCAAGGAACTGACCCGCGCCAACTTCGTGGAGATCATGGAAACCAAGGAATTCAAGATTGCCATGGCCGACTCCATTTCCTTCGCCAACGGCGTGCGTGCCGGTGTACAGGCTTTCTCCCTGACCATGTTCTATGCCACCAACGGTGTTGCTGCCAGCACCTCCGTCACCAATGGCGTTTCTTCTCTGGAAGACCTGAGAGGCTAATTCTCAATTTCTAATTTAACATCCCCTGCCTCCGCTTTTGCGGGGGCAGGGGAGACCCCCTAGTCCGAATATCAATCCCTCACATCCCATTACTTTGAATACTCCGCCCCTTTTTGGGACGATCCATATATGACATAAAATACCATAGATGAAAGGAAGCAATTTTATGGCAAAGTTTATTACCGTTAAAGAAGCCCTCGACCTGGTTCAGAGCGGCGACTATATCGTCACTGGCCTGGGCGCCGCTGAAGGCAGAGCCTTCCTTACCGAACTGCACACCATTGCCGACCGTGTCAAGAATGTCATGGTCTCCAACTGCCTGAGCATGGGTGCTTACGATTTCATGGTCAACCCTGCTTATAAGGATTCTTTCCGCACCGAAAGCTGGTTCTATACCCCCGCCCTGCGCAAAGCTCAGGCCAACGGCAATGTCAGCTTCATTTATAACCATCTGCACCTGTCCGCTTATAAGCGCCTGTGCTATCGCAAGCCCGACATTTACGTCGGCATCTGCTCCATGCCCGATAAGCATGGCTATGTGTCCCTGTCCGTCAGCAACACCTACGAAAAGCAGATGATCAAGAACGCCAAGACTGTTATTCTGGAGTGCAATCCCAACGCCCCCCGTACCTTCGGCGATGTGCAGATCCACTCCACCGACATTGACTACATGATCCAGGTGGATTACCCCCTGCCCGAATTGGCAGATGTGGAGCCCAACGAGAAGGATCGCATCATCGGCAAATACATCGCCGACATGATCCACGACGGCGACTGCATTCAGCTGGGCATCGGCGGTATTCCCAACGCTGTTGCCGATAGCCTGATGGACAAGAAGGACCTGGGCATCCACACCGAGCTGTTCACCACCGGTATGGTCAAGCTCATTAAGGCCGGCGTTGTCAACAACTCCCGCAAGAAGTTGCTGCCCGGCAAGTCTGTGGCAGTTATGGCCATGGGCACCAAGGAACTGTATGACTTCGTGGACGATAACCCCGCCATCTGCATCATGGACGGCTCTTATCTGAATGACCCCGCAGTCATCGCCCAGAACGATAACCAAATCTCCATCAATTCCACCATCGAAGTAGACCTGTTCGGTCAGTGCTGCTCCGAGTCCATCGGCCCCGTCCAGTTCTCCGGCACCGGCGGCCAGGCAGATACCGCCATCGGCGCCCAAAAGTCTAAGGGCGGCCGCAGCGTTATCGCCCTGTATTCCACCGCCATGGTCAAGAATAAGGCCACCGGCGAGCGGGAAGAGACCTCTAAGATTGTTGCTACTTTGAAGCCCGGCGCAGCTGTGTCCCTGTCCCGTAACGATGTGGACTGGCTGGTCACCGAGTACGGTGCGGTCTGCCTGCGTGGTACCTGCATGTCCGAGCGTGCCAAGCTCATCATCTCCATCGCCCATCCCAATTTCCGGGAGCAGCTGACCCAGGAGGCCATCAAGTTGGGCATCTTGCCTGCAGAGGAATAAGCCATGGCTGAACTGATTTTTCAGGGCAAAAAGGTGTATTATGAGGTTCACGGCGGCGGGGGAGAGCCCATCGTCCTGCTCAATGGTATCATGATGTCCACCGCCAGCTGGAAAAACTTCATTGAGCCCATGACCCGTAATAACACCCTGGTGCTGGTGGATTTCTTCGACCAGGGCCAAAGCGAGCGCATGACGGAAAGCTACGATCATTCCATTCAGGTCGCCCTGCTGGACGCTGTTCTGGAGGAAGTTTCCGCCCAGATCTGGTATGAAAAGTTCAATATTATGGGCATTTCCTACGGCGGCGAGGTGGCCATCCAGTATGCCCTGGCCCACCCGAGCCGTGTGCGCCGACTGATTCTTGCCAACACCTGCGGCCGCACTTCTCCCTGGCTGAAGAAGATCGGCGACGGCTGGAACGAAGTGGCCAAGACTGGCATTGGCTATGCCTATTACCTCACCACCATCCCCGTCATCTATTCCACCCGGTTCTTTGAAGAGCGTGCCGCTTGGATGGAGGGTAGGGAAGGCTTCCTAACCCAGCATTTCTCCAAGCCGGAAGTGCTGCAGGCGCTGATCCGCCTCACCGACAGCTCTGTGACTTACAATGTGGTAGACCGGCTGCAGGAAATTGCCTGCCCCACGCTGATCATTTCTTCTTCTGAGGATGCCCTGGTGCCTCCTACCGAGCAGCAGCTGCTGCACCAGAAGATTAAGGGCAGCGTCTATGTTACCATCAACGGCAGCGGCCACGCCAGCATGTACGAAGCGCCGGAGGCCTTTGCGGCCCTGACCATGGGCTTTGCCAACCTGCCTGACGCCGGCATTGCCATCTAAATGTGTCATTGCGAACCAGCGCGCACGCTGGTGTGGCAATCCCCTGAGAAAGGAGTAATTATGGAAAAGAAATTTGTAAACATCGGTCATGAGACCCTTGCCTATCTGGACGAAGGCCAGGGCGAAGTGGTTCTGATGATCCACGGCAATATGTCTTCCTCTGTTCATTATGAGCCCTTGATCGCCCGCATCAAGGATCAGTACCGCTGCATCGCCGTGGATCTGCGCGGTTTTGGCGACAGCTCCTATAACAACCGTTTCGATACCCTGGGGGAACTGGCCGAGGATGTGAACCTGCTGCTGGAAAAGCTGGAGATTTCGTCCGTATATCTGGTTGGCTGGTCCAATGGTGGTGGCGTCAGCCTGAAGCTGTGCGCCCAGCATCCGGAAAAGATCAAGAAGTTCTTCGATATCGAGGGCGCAAGCCTGAAGGGATACCCCCTGTATGTCAAGGATGAAAAGTTCCAGTCCACCGGCAGGGCCTATGAAAACAAGGAACATTTGGCTACCGATCCCTTGAGCGTCGCTCCCATGATTCCCGTCTTTGAAAAGAAGGACGCCGCCATGATGACCGCCGTGTGGGATGCCACCATCTACACCGTGAATAAGCCTACCCAGGAACAGAATGAGCGCTGGATCGCCGAAACCTTGAAGCAGCGCAATCTGGTGGATCTGGACTGGGCCCTGGCTAACCTCAATATGTCCGATGAGTTCACCCCCTACGGCCCCGGCGACGGCACTTGGAAGAACGTGCAGTGCCCCATCGCGCTGACCATGGGCGAAAAGGACATTGTGGTGCCGGATTACATGGTGCTGGACAACTACAATACCTTCAAACCCAATGCTACCTTGCTGCCCTATGAAAACTGCGGCCACAGCCCCATGGTGGACTGCCCGGACCGCTTGGCTGCCGATGTGCTGGCCTTTTTTGAAGCATAATTTTGAAAAACATAACATATTATTTAGGGTGCGCTGCGGCGCACCCTTTTATTGTACATAATTAACAAAAAATAAAAATAAAATAAAAAAACTTCATAAAAACAGCATAAAGAAATGATTTCATCAAAAAGACACTTGTATTTTGAAGGTGGACATGGTACAATTTTCCTATCCTTTGTAGCGGCAGAGTGATCTGCTGAGCAAAATCCCTGCTGTGGCGGGGGTAAAAATCCAATGGAAGAGGTTAGAAGTATGAGAAGTAACAATGTTGCGAAGAGACTGCTTTCTGTATTCCTGGTACTGTGCATGGTGTGTGCGTGGGTTCTGCCCGCCAGCGCTCATGAATCCGGTATCAGCGTAACGCAGGTAAGCAACGATCGTGTGTCCGCCAACCTGTTTGGTAAGGATCCTGTGCATCTGGAGGAAGAAAAACCCCGGTATGCAGACGATGAAATCGTGCGTGTATCCATTTTTGTGGATCGCGTCGGTGTGATCGATGCCGGCTATGAGGTTACCGGTCTGGCTACCAACAAGGCAGCCATGGCTTACCGTGAAAAGCTGCAGGATCAGCAGCTTTCTCTGATCACCAAGATCGAGAAAGCCACCAGCGAAAAGCTGGATGTGGTTTGGCAGCTGACCCTGGCTACCAACCTGATTTCTGCGAATGTGAAGTTCGGCCAGATCGCCGCCATCGAGAAGATCGCCGGCGTTCGCAAGGTGGTCATCGAGACTCCTTATGAGCCCGATGTGGTTTCCTCCGGCGCTGCCGACCCCAATATGGCTACCTCCGGCAAGCAGACCGGTTCCACCCTGGCATGGACCGCTGGCTATACCGGCGCAGGTTCCCGTGTTGCCATCATCGATACCGGTCTGGATACCGAACATCTGTCCTTTGACGCTGCAGCATATGAGTACTCTCTGAGCCTGCGTGCAGAGCAGTTGGGCATGTCCTACGAAGAGTATGTTGCTTCCCTGGATCTGCTGGATGCAGAAGAGATCGCTCTGGTAGTTGATCAGCTGCATGTGTCCATCAATGCTGACGAAGTCTACATCAACAGCAAGATCCCCTTCGGCTTTAACTATATCGACAAGAATTACGATGTAACCCATCTGAATGACAAGCAGGGCGAGCACGGCTCTCATGTTGCCGGTATTGCCACTGCAAACGCTTATGTTCCCGTGGGCGAAGGCGAGTTTGCCAGCGCTCTGGAAGAAGTGTACGTTCAGGGTGTTGCCCCTGATGCACAGGTCATCGTCATGAAGGTCTTCGGCGCCGGCGGCGGTGCTTATCCGGCCGACTATATGGCAGCCATCGAGGACGCCATTTTGCTGGGCGCTGATTCCATCAACCTGTCTTTGGGCAGCGGCAACCCCGGTATGTCCAAGGATTCTACTGATGCCTATAATGACATCTTCAACAGCCTGGAGAAGAGCGGCGTTGTGGTCAGCATTTCTGCCGGCAACGCCGGTGCATGGATGGATTCCGCTGAAAATGGCGTTCCCTTCCTGTATCTGGATGATGTGAGCATGCAGACCAACGGCTCTCCCGGATCCTACACCAATTCTCTGTCCGTTGCCTCGGTGGACAATGCGGGCTTTGTTGCTGCCTATGTGTCCATCGGTGGTGAAAATATTTACTATACCGAAGCGCTTGCCGCTAACGATGGTACACCTTATTCAAATGCGCCCATAGCTACCTTGGCCGGTACGCAAGAATTTGTTTTCCTGAATAATATCGGCACGGAAGAGCAGTTCGCTGCATTGGGCGAAGGCGTTCTGAAGGGCAAGATTGCTCTGTGCTACCGTGGTGAAAACTCCTTCCATGAGAAGGCTGAGGCCGCTGTTAAGAATGGCGCCATTGGCGTGATCATCGTAAACAACCAGGATGGTTTCATCCGTATGGATCTTTCCAAGTACTCCTATACTGCTCCCGTTGTGTCTATTACTCAGGCAGAAGGTGAGAAATTTAAGCTGAACGCTGTGATGGACGAAACCACCGGAGATCCCCTGTATTGGACTGGTACCATGGAAGTTTCTGCCGGCGCAGAGGTAAGCATGTATCCCGATGAGTATTACACCATGTCCGATTTCTCTTCCTGGGGTGTTCCCGGTTCCCTGGAGCTGAAGCCTGAGATCACTGCCCCCGGCGGTGACATCCTGTCTGTTGGCGGTGCTTTCTACTATAATGAGGAGTATGGCGTTATATTTGGCGATCATGCCTCTTACGAGGTGATGGGCGGCACTTCCATGGCTGCCCCTCAGGTGGCCGGTATGGCGGCGCTCCTGGCTCAGTACATCCGTGAAAACGATCTGGAAGCCAAGACCGGTCTGGATGCCCGTACGCTGGCTCAGAGCCTGTTGATGTCCACGGCTGTGCCCGTTCTGGAGGGCGATAATGGTGGCTACTACTATTCCGTGTTGAAGCAGGGCGCTGGCCTTGCCAATGTGGGCGCTGCCATCATGGCAGACTCCTACATTCTGATGGGCAAAGACGCCACCGCCTCCTATGCTGACGGCAAGGTCAAGGTAGAGCTGGGCGACGACCCCGCTAAGGAAGGCGTCTATACCTTCTCTTTCACTATCAATAACTTGACTAATACCGAAAAGGTCTATGCCCTGTCCGCAGACTTCTTCACGCAGGGTGCGTTCCCTTATAACAATACCCTGTATCTGGATACTTGGACCACTCCTTTGAATCCCATCGTCGCCTTTGTTGCCGAGGGACAGGAACTGAAGGATATGGATCCTGCGCTGGACTTTAACGGTGATAAGGTTGTCGACTTTGTTGACGGCTACTACCTGCTGGAGTGCATCCTGTCCGGTGCCGAGATTTCTGCGGCTGCCGATCTGGATGGCAACGAAGTTGTTACTTCCTATGATGCGTTCCTGTTCTTCGAGGAACTGGGCGAGAGCACCGCTGTGGTGCCCGCCAACGGCTCCGTCACTGTGGAAGTGGCCATTGCTCTGAGCGACAGCGACAGAGAGTATCTGGCATACTATGAAAACGGCGCTTATCTGGAAGGCTTCGTCTATGCTGAGACCGTAGCTACCGAGGAAGGCGTAATGGGTACTTCCCACTCCATCCCCGTGCTGGGCTTCTACGGCAACTGGTCCGACGCTTCTATGTTCGACAAGGGTTCCTATGAGGATTACTACCTGTCCAAAGAGGAGACCCGTGCACCCTACCTGCTCGAAAGTAATTTTATGCAGCGTTTGATGAACGGTCTGTTTGTTACTTACGCCAACGATCCTGCCAACGCATACTACTTCGGCGGCAACCCCCTAGTGCCCGATGATGAGTATAAGCCTGAGCGTAATGCCATCAGCGCCGCCAACGGCGATATGATCAGCCAGATTGGCTTTACTGCCATCCGTAATGCCGGCGCTTCCTTCTTCCAGGTGCTGGATTTGACCAACCAGCAGGTGCTGGCCAACCAGCCTTTGGGTGTTGTCAGCTCTGCATACTACTATGTCAATGGCGGTGTCTGGAAACAGACCTATCTGACGCTCAATGCCAACCTGTGTCCCACCCTTGTGGAGGATAATACTGTTCTGGATGTGGGCATCTGCTTGGTTCCCGAGTATTATGTGGATGCCGAGGGCTATGTGGACTGGGCTGCTCTGGGCAATGGCACTACCTTCTCCATGTCCATGACCGTAGATAACACTGCTCCCGTGTTGAATGAAGAAGATGTCAGCATTGATGAGTCTACCCTGAATATCAAGGTGACTGACAACCAGTACATTGCCGCCGTCGTGCTGCTGGATCAGTTCGGTGAGCATCCTTATGTGGTGGCCGGCTCCCAGGCCGATGCCCAGCCCGGTGTGGCTTGTGAGTATGCCCTGGATCTGTCCGAAGTCAACGGCGCCAAGTTCCTGCTGCAGGTGTATGACTACGCCATGAACTGCACTACTTACGAAATCTCTCAGCAGATCGGCGATGTGGTGGATGAGGTTGAGAGCATGGCCATTTCCCAGTCTTCTCTGGTCATGCAGAAGAACAATAAGGCACAGCTGCAGGCCATTGTTTACCCTGTCAATGCTTCCGACCGTTCTTACACCTGGGCTTCCAGCAATGAGGCCGTTGCTACCGTGGATGCCAACGGTGTTGTAACTGCTGTTGCAGAAGGCGAGGCACAGATCATCGCAACCTCTGTATTGGACAACACCAAGACTGCTGTGTGTAATGTTGAGGTTATCGACATTGCGATCGATATGAACGCTATCGTTTGGGACGAGGAAGGCTCCATCTGGTTCTCTGAGTTCAATACCGCTACTCTGCCGGAATATGTTAAGGTTAGTGGCGATATGCTGGAGACTGACTACTTTGTGTCCGCTGCCATGACACCTGATGGCACTCTGTATGCCGGTAGCCTGGATACTCAGACCGGTGTCGGCGCACTGTACAGAATCAATACTGAGACTTGGGAAGCTACCAAGCTGAGCGATTGTACGGAATTGGGCATCCAACACTTCTATGCAGATTTGACTTATGCTCCTGGCATTTATGGTACTGGTGCCCTAATGGGTGTCTACGGTCCATATGTCATTACCATTGATCTTGCTACCGGTGCGCCCATTGAAGTTATTGATGAATTTGAAGGCGATAATTATTTGGTGGGTATTGCAAACTGCTATTCTGAGTTTGGATATGGCAATACAGTCTATCTGGTTCAGTCCAATGGTGTTGTGACCCAGGAAATTTACCTGGATGCAGGTTTGCTTGTGCCTGGTTATGAAGGCATGATTGTTCCTTACAGCCTGTTCCTGGGAGAGAGATCTAGCATGGAAACCGGTATCAGCGTGGGCGATGCACTCTGCTTCAACTCTCTCTACTATGATGAAGAAAACGCAATGATCTTCTGGTCTGCATTTGACGAAGAAAGGGACAACAATGTTACGCTGTATGCCATCGATGAGATGAATGACTTTGCTGTCCATAACCTTGGCCAGTTTGCTGACGGCGTATGGCCCGTTGCCGGTCTGTACCAGTCCGTCATTCCTGCTGCCTCTGAGGAAAATGCCCTGAACCTAGAGGAAATGAAGGCTGCCGTGGAGGGCAAGACCATTGCGCCCAAACACTACGAGATCCAGAAGATCGAGCGGGAAACTGCTCCCGTACTGCCCATGAGCGGCGCAATCCTGGACACCGAGAAGGACACCGTGACCGTGGCCATCACAGCAAAGGATGTCAATGGTGAGGATGTTGCTACTACCAACGGCCTCATTACTGTCAACTACGATCCCGCTGCCCAGACTCTGCGCAATGTGATCGTCCATGGTGACTACTACGCTGTGACCCAGGAGGAAGGTGCCATTACCTTTGCGTATGTTAAGGTGGACGGCTTCGATCCCAGCGATGTGGTAGCTACGCTGATCTTTGATGTGATGGATGAATCCTCTGTCAATGTCGCCGTCGAGTACAAGGAAATCAACGAAGGCTACGATCTCAATAACGAAGAGGAAGTGCAGCCCAGCACGCTGATGCAGGCGCTTGAGGATCTGGAAGCTGCGATTGCTGCCGGTGACAAGGCTCTGGACGAGAAGATCGCTGCTTTGAGCACCGCCCTGCAACAGGCCATCGCCGATTGCCAGGCAGGAAATACTGCTCTGTCCGCTCAGATCGCCAGCGCCAACGCAACTCTGCGTGCTCTGGTCTCCCAGGTGTCCAGTGATCTGGCAGCAGCAGAACAGGAACTGTCCGCTGCTATTGCTGCCGGTGATAAGGCTCTGGATGACAAGATCGCTGAACTGAACGCCGCTCTGGAAGCTGCTATCGCCGTCTCCGATGCTGCCGAAGAGGCTATGCAGGCTGAGATCGACGAGGCAGTGGCCGCTCTGGAAGCTGCCATCGCCGCCGGTGACAAGGCTCTGGCTGACAAGATCGCTGCGCTGGAAGCTGCTATCGCTGCTGCCAACGCCGCCAATGAGGAACTGAAGGCCGAACTGAACAAGAACATCGCTGACGCAGTGGCTACTTTGAATGCTGCCATCGCTCAGGTTCAGAAGAATCTGGATGATGCCAAGGCTGAACTGAACGCCAAGGATGATCAGTTGGCCGCTAAGGACAATGAACTGGCCGCTAAGGACGATCAGCTGGCTGCACAGGCCGCTCAGCTGAGCAAGCTGGTGACTGTGGCTATCGTGATCGCAAGCATCGCTGCCTGCGGCTGCGTGGCTCTGTTGGTCCTGAACATCATTGACAAGCGCAAGAAGGCCTAAGAAGCACTAAGTAACTGTGCATAATACGCACCAATAAACCAAGCAAGCCCCGGGGCATCTGCCCTGGGGCTTTTCTTGCGGCATCGCTTGTAAATTGTCGAAAGATGTGCTATCATATCCACACAAAAAATCTGCCTTTCCGGAGGAAACCCTATGAAAAAGACAAAATTCCGCTTCGTGGCACTGCTGCTGGCACTGATCATGCTGCTGTGCGCCTGCGAAGCAGGGCCGATGGTCCCTACGCCCACCACCCCTGTGGTGCCTACCACACCTGCGCAGCCTACCCAGCCTACCCAGCCTACCCAGCCGGTGACACCCGACAGCAATCACCTGGATGATAATGGCGACGAGATTTGCGACCACTGTGGCATCGATGTGACGGTGGAACTGGATTTCTACTCTTTTAACGATCTGCACGGTGTATTCATGGATACTTCCAAAAATCCCGGCTTGGATGAGATGACCACTTTCCTGAAAAATGCCTATGCCGATGATTCTGCCTATGAAATTCTCCTCTCTGCCGGTGATATGTGGCAGGGCACGGCGGAATCCAGTGCCAACAAGGGTCAGCTGATGACCCAGTGGATGAATCACATGGGCTTTGTGGCCATGACCCTGGGCAATCATGAGTATGACTGGGGCAGCCAGTATATTGCCAAGAATGCTGAAATTGCGGAATTTCCCTTCCTGGGCATCAATGTGACGGATGAAAATGTATCCGAGTCTTACTGCCAGCCCTCTGTGATTGTAGAGCGGGGCGGCGTCAAGATCGGCATCATCGGCGCTCTGGGCAACGTTCAGTCCTCTATTTCCGACGAATTTTCTGCCGGCATCAGCTTTGCTTCCGGCAAGGCACTGACGGAAATGGTGAAGGCAGAGGCTGTCCGCCTGCGCCAGGAGGGTTGCCACCTGATCGTTTACAGCATTCACGAGGGTACGGAAAAGGCCTATCCCGGTGTTACAGATGTTATCGGCAATATGGGTCACTATGATGTCAGCCTGTCCCAGGGCTATATTGACCTGGTTTTTGAAGGCCATTCCCATTATCGTTACATCATCCGGGACGAGCATGGTGTGTATCACCTGCAGTCCGGCGGCTCCAACAAAGGTTTGAGCTACGCCAGCTTGTGTTACAATCTGGTGACCAATACCTATGAGGTGCAGAAAGTGGATGTGCTGAAAAAGGATACCTTTGCAGATTCCACTCTGGCGGATGATCCCATCATTGATGAACTGTACCGCCAGTATTTTGGTGACTATGATCCCTACGCCGATGTGCTGGGCTACAACAATGTGCGCCGCAGCAGTGATGAAATTGCCAAGGCTGTTGCCCAACAGTATCTGGAAAAGGGCAAGGAAGTTTGGGGCGATCAGTATAACATCGTTTTGGGCGGTGGTAAGATCAATGTTCGTGATCCTTATGAATTGTCCGCCGGCGAGGTGACCTATGCTCAGCTTTTCGCCCTGCTGCCCTTTGATAACACGGTGGTACTGTGTCAGGTAACCGGCCAGCAGCTGCGGCAGAAACTGATTGGTTCCAAAAATACCTGTGCGTATGACCCGGGTCTGGTGAACACCATCAAGGATAACGAGCTGTACTACATCGTCACTGACACCTATACCTCCATGTATGAGTACAATATGTTCACCGAGGTTGCCCGGTTGGACAACACTTTCTCCAGAGACCTGCTGGCAGAATTTGTGGAGGACGGCGGCTGGGGCACGCCTGCACAGGCTATCACAATTTCGGAGGCGCTTTCCATTGGCGGCGCTTTGAAGGACAACGAGAGCACCCAGGCGGCTTATGAAGTCACCGGGACGATCAAGTACATCAAGAGCACTACCTACGGCAATCTTTACATTCAGGACGAACAGGGCAACGAACTGTATCTATATGGCCTCTATGATGCGGCTGGTACCCGCTATGATGACATGAAGAATCCGCCTCAGGTAGGGGACACCATCACCGTCACCGGTGTCATTACTAAATATGTTCCCGCCAATGGACAAGCGATCATCGAAATCGCCGGCGCAACGCTGAAGTAAAAACAGATCAGAAAAGAGCGTGGTTTCCCACGCTCTTTTTTACGCTTCTGTCTTCAGTTCACTGAATACTGCATCCAGCCGGGCGTTGGCCATATCAAAATCCGCCACCGCATCCATCACCTTTTTGTATGCCCCACTCTTGCCTGCGCTGCGAAGCTGATCCGCCAGCTCTGCCAGTTCCTGGGCGTGGGCATCATTGTGCTGAACTGTGTATTTCAGCAGCGCCAGCAGCTCATCCATGGGGGTATCTCCCGCACCATGATGATGGTCATGCTCCCCGTGCTCATGGCTGTGGACATGAGCACCGTGGCTGTGAGTGGTTCCATCCCGGCGGACGCCGGAAACCTGATACATCCGGTCGGTGGATATCACCACATCTACATCAAACCAGGGAGCGAACAGGGCCGCCAGCTCCTGCTCGTGGATTAGATCGATGGATACCTGACTGGCTCTGCCGTTATGATGGGCTGTCAGCGCCTCCCGGCTCATGCCGTGGGCCACCGTCAGCCGGCCGCCGGGTTTGGTCAGTGTTGCCAGCCGGGCAATCAGCTTTGCCGGATCGGGGAAATGGGGGAAGGCGTTATACACCATCACTGCGTCAAACTGTTTTTCGAAGTCCACAGCTTCCACATCGCCGCAGATCACATTGGCCTGGGGGAATTTGGAAGCGGCAATTTTGGCCATCTCCGGGGAGATGTCAATGGCGGTGAGGCTGGCTACCTGCCGCTGGAAATAATCCGGGAACAACACACCGGTGCCGCAGGCCACATCCAGCACATCAATGCCGGCGCGGATGCCGCCCAGCGTCAGGATGGTGCTGATAATATCCTCATTGCGGATCATATCACTGTCCCACCAAGGGGCGCAGCGGTCAAAAAATTCAATAACGGCTTTCTTTTCCATATTTTTCTCCTGAATTGGATGTATTTTGATAATATCTTACCCGATTTCTGCCCGGGATGCAACCCCCCAGGGGGGATGAAAGAATGGCGTTAAAAAAGGAAGACACCCACAGGTGCCTTCCTTTTTTCGTGTCCAAAATGCTGGTGCCTTATGCGCCCAGGTTCACTTCCTCATCCACACCCAGCAGGGTAGCCACTGCATTGTAGAGGGTGCGATCTTTCTGGGTTTTGCCGCTTTGGGCATAGAGATCTTCAATGCTGTCGGCGATATCTGCACGAGCAGATTCCTCCGGGATCTCGATGCCGAAGGGATTGGAAACGGAAATGCTGACGATGGTGTTGTAGATTGCATCGGATTCCGTGGCGCAGTCCACCAGTTCCGGAATGTCCTCCTGCGTAAAGTTCTCAACACCCGTGGTGGCTAGATCATACAGGTGCAAAATGGCGTTGACTTCGTTGGTGTAGTCCTCTGCGCCCTGCAGATTCATCAGCTCCGTCAGCAGGGTCTCCACCACATTGTAGGTGGCATCTGCCAGTTCGGTGGGGACACCCATGGAAGTAATGGTATCGGTGGTGAAAATGGAGGGGAGCAGTTCCAGGGTATATTCGTTCAGGTTGTTAATGAGGCTGGTAAAAGAAGTGACCAAGGCTTCCTGATTATCTTCCCGGTCGCCATTCATGGCAGAGCCGATGTTGATCAGATCGCCGGCGGTTTGAATGGTACCGCCAACATCCTCGCCCTTGTCATAGCCTTCCTTCACAGCACCCAAAATATCGGTGACCATGTCGTTGCCACCCAAATCGCCGCTGATCACGATGTCCAGAACGGAAGAACCCACATCCTTCAGCGTGGAGCCCTGCAATTCGGTAACCACATTGCCGATTTTCTCGAAGTCCAGGCTTTCTACACTAAAATCGCCGGATTCGTCTGCGGCGGAAGAGATGACACCGATCAGATCAGAAACAACATTTGCCAGGGTGCTGGCGGTTTCCTGCGCCTTGGCATCGTCGCTGAGGGCATCTGTCAGGGTCTGACGAATGGATTCCTTGATGGTTTCCACGGTGGCCACATCGGTTTCAAACTTTTGGGGGTCGGTCAGCTGCTGCAGCAGCTGGTCAGCGTTGCCGGCGTCAGTTTCGATGCTGGCAGCGTCAAGGTTGGTGATGACGGACAGAACACCGGCTTCATCAAAATCCTCCGGTGCGGTCTGACCGGTGACCACCAGGGTCTTCACTTCTGTGATGATCTGATCGGCGATACAATCGGTTAGCACGGCGTTGTCGCCGGAAACGGCGGTGTCCAGAATGGAAGAAATGGTCTTTGCCAGCAGGCCCAGCTTTTGGACCTCGGCGTTGTATTCTGCTTCGGTCATGAGTTCGTCGCTGCTTCTGGCAGAGCGGAACTTGGTGCTGGTAATGCCGTGGGCCTTTTCATAGGCTTCGATGCCGGCATAGTCGATGTCCGCGGTTTTGACGGCCAGGGCGATGCTGTCCATCATCTTGTGGTAGACCACTTCCTTGGTGGCGGGCACGTTCATGCTTTCGGCCACGGTCTCCATGGCGATGGCCATCAGTTCCGGGGCAGCGGAACGCAGCAGTTTGGACTGGAACATGTCCTGCATCAGCTGGTTCATGAAGACTTTGTCTTCCAGCACGGCATAGAGGGCGCCCTGATCGTCGGGGGTCATCAGTGCGTTCACCAAACCGCCTTCTGTGGCGGTCTGCAGCACAGCCAGCAGGGAATTGAGCTCATCGCCCAGATAAGTGACCTGTCCGTTGGCTTCGATTTTGGAAACAGCGTTTAAGTAGCCTCTGCCGGCGGCGGTGACACCGAAGGTCTTGCAAATCTTCACGAGGCCGCTGTCTGTGACTGCGTAGACTTCCTCAATGACCTCTGCGTCGGATGCGGCCAGAATGTCCTGTTCCACCATGGGATCCAGCAACTCCTGCATGGCGCTGGCGGTGGGCAGCATGCTGAATAGGCCACACACGGGGGCCATGATCATGGCAAAAATCACCAGGCCGGTGACGATGCCCACGCCCAGACCGGCAAACCGCTTGCCTACCCGCACACCCATGGGCTGTGCGGCAGCATCCTGTTTCTGGCAACTGTCTTTAAAGATCAAGCGGCGCAGGGGCTTCTGGACACACAGGAAAACGATCCAGGAGACAAAACTCAGCAGGAAGAACACAACGGGAAAAACGGCGATGGCAATAACAAATGCAGGCATCACCAGAATTGCTTCCTGCATCAAAGGAGCGGCGTCCAAAATATCGCCCACCATTTCGGTGCTGCGGAGGCTTTCCAGCAGCATTTCGCCCAAGGGCTGTCCATCGATGGCGATGCTGCTCACGATGCTTTTTGTGACAGGACCTGCGATGACGAACGTCAGGATCACTGCCAAAGCGAGGGTTATCAGACGAATGACGGACTTGTTGAGTCCACGTACCAGACCCACAAGGGCGCTGATTGCCACAATGGCAGCCAGCAGGGCCAATAAAACCAGTGTTACCATAATTTTTTCCTCCAATCAATGGGTCATATAGGGGTATTCACTGTTACTATACAATAAAAAGGAAAATATTGCAAGGAGGAAGAAAGGAATCTCTCATGGGGAGAAGGTGACCCCTAGCGTATGGGCTTCCCTAATCTGGTTTCTTCTTCATTTCACAGTCCTGACGGACTGCACTCTGAAGAAACAGGAATCTCTTTAGGAAAAATGGTGACCCGTAGGGAATCGTTTGCATTTTCGCCGTTAGCGAAAATAAAGGTTCGGCTCCGTCTAGCCGTCGCCGGCAACAGTCCACCGGACTGTTGCATTTAGATGATTCGATTCCCTCGAAACAATAAAAAAGAAAGACATCCGGATGGATGTCTTTCTTTTTTGGTGACCCGTACGGGAATCGAACCCATGTTACCGCCGTGAAAGGGCGGTGTCTTAACCGCTTGACCAACGGGCCTGGTAGCGGCGACCTGACTCGAACAGGTGACAGGCCGGGTATGAACCGGGTACTCTACCAAC
>JBGVMD010000018.1:0-5661 GCA_045124575.1 Faecousia sp. | reverse complement strand
GGCCACCAGGGTGATTTGCAAAGCTGTAACTGTACTTTGACAATTGAATGAGCAGACAAGGATGAAGATACCTCTGCCGGGGAGAAGTGCCGCATGTAGCGCACCAACCGGCAGTAACGCCACGCAAATCACCGGGGCAGTGAAAGACCTTGAAGCCTGCAAAAAGAATGCTGCAGTCTCAGCAAGCACTGAATTTGCTTGTGCAAATTCGCTTATTGGTATTGCCTTGGCAAGCATCGCATTGTGATATCACAATGCACGGCATTACCTTTACAAGCAACGGATTGTGGGGACACAATCCAACTTGTCCGGGGTTTGACACCCCTGATACCCCGCCTGAAAGGAGAGATGAACATGAAGAAAAGAATCCATGAAATCAAAATCCGCTTTTCTCCGGATGAACTCGCGACACTGAGTGAGCAAGTGAAAAGAGCTGGGATATCCCGGGAGCAGTTTTGCAGAAATGCAATCCAAGGTGTTGCTATCCAGGAAAACCCTCCTGCGGATCTTCACAAGCTGATTTGGGAGATCCGCCGTGTGGGTAACAACATTGATCAAATCTTGACGATTGCCAACGCAAAAGGGATTTTGAACATTCCGGATCTTCGCAAGGCGATTGACGATTTGAGAGAAGTGGAGAAACTGATCATTTCCCAGTACATTTAATGCAACGAAAGGAGAAAGAACATGAATGACATTGATATGTTGATAGACCAACTGACAGTAAAAACGCAGCCAACCATCGTGCAGGTTTCTACGAACAAGCTGCATCCGTTCCCGGCCCATCCCTTTAAGGTGCAGGATGATGAGGATATGGAACAACTCACACAGAGCATCCAATCACAAGGTGTTTTGACGCCATTGGTTGTTCGTCCGCTGGACAACAGCGAATATGAAGTGATCTCCGGGCACCGGAGATTGCACGCATGTAAAAAGGCGGGAATCCAAACGGTTCCTGCCTTAGTCTATGCCATTGACCGGGATGCAGCTGCCATCGCTTTGGTAGATAGCAACCTCCACAGAGAACGCATCTTGCCCAGTGAAAAAGCATTCGCATACAAGCTGAAAATGGATGCCCTCAGCAAACAAGGAAAGCGAACAGATTTAACTTCGGACCAAGTTGGACCGAAGTTAACCGCTGCGACACTATCCAGTGAAGACAGTGCATCTCAAGTGAAACGCTACATCCGCTTGACGAACCTTATTCCCGGTATCTTGGAAAAAGTGGATGCGGGGAGAATCGCCCTTACCCCGGCGGTGGAACTATCTTACCTTAAAGAAGCAGAGCAGAAGGATTTGCTGGAAACTATGGAGAGTGAGGACTGCACGCCCTCTTTAACGCAGGCGATCCAGCTCAAGCAAGCCAGTCTGCAAAAGACACTGAACATGGATATGATCTTCGCCATTCTGCGCCAGCCAAAGGCAAATCAGCAGGAGAAAATCGTATTGAAGGTAAATGATATCCGCCGCTATTTCCCGCAGAATTATACAACCATCCAAATGACAAACGATATCATGAAAGGTTTGGAACTATTGAGAAAGCAGCGAGCCAGATCCAAGGATGCCCGGTAAGGAGGAATGATCATGAAACACATTTTTCTTGCAGAAAGATTTGGCGAGCAGGAATACACGGTCAACGGTGTTCGCTATATTGTCGGTTCTTCTTTTCAGAGTAGTAAAGTGCCCACAAGCACTACCATCCACGACCGTTTCAAACGGATCGTATCCGGTGATACCGTACCTTTGTCTGTAGCAAGTACGGATGATACAATGGCAGCGGAATATGTGTGTTCGACTGCCGGAAAGGAGGAAACTTGAATGCAGTCGAAGAAAAAGAAAATCCAAACCGGGATTACTGCCTTGTACTGCCGTCTGTCCCGTGATGACGGCACTGATAACGACAGCAATTCCATCACCAATCAAAAGAAACTGTTGCAGAAATACGCAAAAGAGCATGGCCTTGGCAACACCCGCTACTATGTGGATGATGGCTATACCGGCACCAACTTCAATCGTCCCGGCTTTCAAAAGCTGCTGGAAGATATGGACATGGGATATGTGACCACGCTGATTGTTAAGGATATGTCCCGTTTAGGCAGAGATTATCTGCAGGTGGGCTACTATACTGACACCTACTTCCCGGACAGAAACATTCGCTTCATTGCCGTCAACGATTGTGTGGATAGCGCTGACGGAGAAAACGAACTGGCACCTTTCCGTAATGTGATGAACGAAATGTACGCCCGTGACATCAGCCGCAAAGTGCGGTCCTCGCACCGGCTCCGTGGCAACGCAGGAGAACCTCTCTCCCAACCGCCCTATGGATATCTGAAGTCCCCGGAGAACAAAAAGAAATGGATCGTAGATGCTTATGCCGCAGATGTTGTTCGGGATATCTTTCGGATGTGCCTGGAGGGTAAAGGGCAGGAAACCATTGCCCGTATCTTGCAGGAACGAAAAGTTTTAATCCCAATGGCCTACTGGTATTCCCTTGGATTGAAGCGAGGTGGAAAGCGGGTGCAGCCTGACCCCTATAAGTGGAGCAAATCCAGCATTGCCAAGATCCTTACCAACCAGGAATACTGCGGTGACATTATCAACTTCAAAACCTACTCCAAGTCTTTCAAGAATAAGACCCGCTTGGAGAACCCAGAAGAAAACTGGGTCATTTTCAAAAATGTCCATGAGCCGATTATTGACCGGGAGACTTATGAGCAGGTACAGAAGATGGTGGGCAAAACAAAACGCCGCGCCCCAAAAGCGGAGAACGGCGAGAAGAATATGTTTGCAGATCTATTATACTGTGCTGATTGCGGCAGCAAGCTGTGGTATCACATCAATACGATCAACCGTGATATCCACTTTTTCAGTTGTTCTAACTACAAAAGTGACACCAGAGGCAGTTGTGAAACCAGGCACTACATCCGTGCGGATGCCATTGAACAGGTGGTCATGTGGGAGCTTCAGCGGATGGCAACATTTTTGCGAAGCGACGAGGATGTCTTTGCGGAGTTGTTGGCACAGAAAACCAACGCGGATATGATTGCAGAAAAGAAGTATATGGAGGCTGAGTTACAGCGGTGCATTGCCCGGAACAACAAGGTGGCAGAACTCTTTGAGAAACTATATGAGGACAATGTGGAAGGCAAGGTCACAGACGAATGGTTTTTGCAGCTATCCCACAAGTACGAAGTGGAGCGCATGGAATTAAAAGAGAAAATCGCGGAACTGCGTGGTAGCATCTCTGACTTGGATTCCATGCAGACCAACAAGGATCAGTTTATCCATGCCATCCGTAAGTTCATGGAAATGCAGATCTTAACCGCACCTCTGCTCCGGGAACTGATTGACCACATTGATGTGTATGAAACGGAGGGCACCGGCAAGAACCGCACTCAGCGCATTATGATCCACTACAAATTTGTGGGTGTCATTGAGATCCCGGACGACCGTGACAATTACACCGCCGACACCCGCAAAGGCGTAGCCGTTGAGTATGTCACCAAGAGCGCATAAAAACTGAGCAGGCAATTTGCCTGCTCATGAGTAAGGAAAAAAACGTAATTGTAAGCTGCTAAGGATATTTAGTACTAAAATTGTGTTGCTACAACAAATGTGACATAGATGCAATTAGCGGTAAGTAATTTTTGAATGGTGTATTTCATTGTTTATGCGAACATGGGGTGCATAACGATTAAGGAAGAGTGTCAGCTGGGCAAAGTCGACAGTACATTTGGGGCCAAGTATTACAGAGTGGATAGATTCCTTAGGCAGTTGGTATGTAAAATAGCTCAGGATACTGCCATCCCTTACGCGGAATTCTATATCATCATGGTCGTGACCCTTAGGTGTTTCACAATTCAAATTTGCCAACAAATTTCTGTAACAAGGCTGGTATACCAAACGAACTTCGTGTTCTTCCTCAAATCCTTTTCCTTTGGCAAAAATCGAAAGCCTATTAAGAGCGATAATTCCTTGTCTAATCACTTCGGCTTCGTTCTTTACTTTTTGATAGTTGATAAGGCAGGCGGATAGGATCTTCTTCATGAACTCTGCTTCATCGTCTTCTTGGTTATACGATACTTCGTCAATGATTACAGGCTTTGAAATACACTCGCCATGCTTTTGCATCAACAAATCAATGTGCGGCAACTCCCCCAGCTTAACCCCAATTGCAACACCTTTTCCATTGTCAGCATATGCTCTCCACTGGGACAACATATCCTTATCTCTTGAGAAACATGCCACATAGGGGAAATCAACGCGACTCGTATACTCGTCCACAATATGTTGCAGTAATTGTTTCTCTGGCTCACTCCGGTTTTCAAATGATTGCAACGCTGTTTTTAGTGGTTTTCTAAAAAGGATATCTTCGCGGAAATCATTCATTTCACGTGCATGAGTGAGCCAAATAGAATGAGTCTTTAAAATATTTACAAATGCATCGACACTACAATAGTGGTAGAGAATAGAATCATCATTCAGCATACTTTACATCTCCCTACGAAGACTTTTTCTTTGGAGTATAATACGAAGAACCATCGCAATCTCATTATATCAAATAATTGTCAGTTTTCAATACACGAGGTCCAAAGCAATACAATGGACGTTTGTTCTATGCATATCTATGAAAAAATCGAGTGTCCACAACGGTCAAATCCGTTATGAACACTCGATATGGTTGCGGAGGCAGGACTCGAACCTACGACCTCCGGGTTATGAGCCCGACGAGCTGCCAACTGCTCTACTCCGCGATATGGGGTGCAACCTTGATTGCTTGGATAGTATAGCACAGAGAAGGGGGATTGTCAACCCCTATTTTCCGTCTTGTTTTGTCGAAAATGAACAATCGGTATGCAAAAAGGGCGGGATTAACCCGCCCTTTTGTGATTCAGATACCCAATTCGTCCAGGTTCTGGCTAAAGGCCGGCAGGCAGTGGTAGATGAACCACTCCAGTTCCGGGCGCTCCATAGCGTGCATCGAAGCCATGGTCTGGGCGGCAGCGGACTCAAACTCCTTATTGCCTGCCTTCTGCTCTTCCACGCACTTAATATAGGCAGAGAGCTTATCGGCGGCCTTGACGATGGGCGTAACCGCCTCGTCGCTTTCATGGATAAAATCCACATAGCTCTGCCGCAGCTGCTGAGGGAGCATATCCAGCAGCTGTTCGCCGGCAAGGTGCTCCACCTGCTTATAGGCATCCCGGATGGTAGCGGAATGATATTTGATGGGGGTGGGCAGATCGCCGGTGAGGATCTCGGAGGCATCGTGGTACAGGGCCGCCACGGCACAGCGGTCGGGATCCGGAGACGGCAGCTTCAGAATGTCCCGGCGGATCAGCGCCAAAGCGTGGGACAGCACCGCCACCTGATGGGAGTGCTCCTGAATGTTTTCGGAAAAGCTATTGCGCATCAGACCCCAGCGGGTGATGTAGCGCATGCGCCCCAAAAGGGCGTAAAATTCATTTGCCATAGTGGTAAGTTCCTTGTAAAATGTAGGGTAATGTAAATTGTTGTTTAGCGCACCACAAGAAGTATGTCATTGCGAACCAGTGCGCACACTGGTGTGGCAATCCCCCGGATAAAAGGGATAACAAAACGATGCGTTTAGGACAGGTTTTCCCTCGTTACCACGGGATCCCCACACCATCCTGCGGGATG
>JBGVMD010000017.1:0-39133 GCA_045124575.1 Faecousia sp. | reverse complement strand
ACCAGACCGCCCTTGGGGCCGGGGATGGCGCCCTTGATGACGATCATGTTCAGCTCTGCGTCAACCTTAACAACTTCCAGGTTCTCAATGGTCACCTGCTCGTTACCCATCTGACCGGCACCGATCTTACCCTTGAAGATACGGGACTGGTGAGAGGTAGCGCCCATGGAACCTGCGTGACGGTGGACAGGGCCACCACCGTGGGTCATGTCGGTGCGGTGAGCGCCGTGACGCTTGATAACGCCCTGATAGCCATGGCCCTTGGAAATGCCGGTGACATCGATCCAGTCGCCAGCAGCGAAGGTGTCAGCCTTGACAACATCGCCGACGTTCATTTCGGCAGCCTTGTCCAGCTTGAACTCCTTCAGGTGCTTCTTAGCCTCAACGCCGGCCTTCTTCAGGTGGCCAGCCTCAGGCTTGCTGAGCTTCTTCTCGGCGACATCGCCGAAGCCCAGCTGGACGGCGGTGTAGCCGTCGGTCTCAACGGTCTTCTTCTGAGTGACGACGCAGGGGCCTGCTTCCACAACGGTAACAGGGATCACCTTGCCGGCCTCATCGAAGATCTGGGTCATACCCACTTTCTTGCCGATGATTGCTTTCTGCATGGTTTGTTTTCTCCTTTTAATAGGTTATTGGTTGACTTCTGCATTGGGAACAGATGCCAACATGACCCGTCCGCCCGATGCTTTTCAGTGCGGGCAGCGGTGATCCTTATATTTTAATGTATAAGGATCAAAGCTTTATCTCAATTTCAACACCAGCGGGAAGATCCAGGCTCATCAGGGCCTCGACGGTCTTCTGGTTGGGGTTGAGAATATCGATCAGTCTCTTGTGGGTTCTGCGCTCGAACTGCTCACGGCTGTCCTTGTTGACATGGGGAGAACGCAGGATAGTCACGATCTCCTTCTTGGTGGGCAGCGGAATGGGGCCGGAAACCTGAGCGCCGTTGCGCTTAGCGGTCTCCACGATCTTTGCCGCGCTGGAGTCGATCAGCTGGTGATCGTAAGCCTTCAGTCTAATGCGGATCATCTGGTTTGCCATGGTTTGTTTTCCTCCTAAAATTTCGTACTCAGTTTGCTTGGTGTCTGGGTACGGTCGAACTGTTCTGTTCACGCCGCCGTGCGTATCATTCCAGCCCATGAAAAATGGCCGACGCAAGGCCGACCTTTTCCCATTGGCGCAGCGATATACGCAAGCGCAAACGAGCACAGTTCAGCCGCCCGATGACCGGACATACTCCGCAGAAGTTACCTCGTTTCCGAGCAATCTCCTGCATCATCGCAGTGCGCGCATAATTTCCCTACACGCGCTCGATTATCTTACCACCATTGACGCATTTTGTCAAGAACTTTTTTAGAAAAAATCACAAATTTTTCTACTGTTTTTCAGTCATAACAGAGAATTCATTTTCACAACAAAATACAGGGGAAGAGCATGGCTCCTCCCCTGCGGATACATTATATATAATATAGTATACAGTTCTGTTAGGGTTCCAGATGGTGGAAGGTCGGGCTGGTGGATGTCAAGCCCTCAAAGGTATAGCCATTGGCCAAACCCCACTGGATGATTTTTTCCACCGCATCGACGCTATAGCCCTTGATGTCGTGCATCAGCACGCAGGCAGTCTTCCTATTTCCGATGCCGCTGATGACATTCTCATACACCTTGTCCGCATTTCTGGCACTGCCGGCATCGTCACTGTCCACGTTCCAGTCAAAATACTGGAAGCCCAGATCCGTCACCGTTCTAACCAGCTGCTTCATGTCGCACTTATTGTCGCTGAGCCGGTTGGAACTGCCGCCGGGGAAGCGCATCAGTGTAGTGGTGATGCCCGTATGCTTCTGGATCAGCGCCTGCATGTCATACATATCCTTCAGGAAAGCGTCTTTGTTGGCATAGATCTCCGCATATTCATGGGTCACTGTGTGGATGCCGATGCTATGGCCGGCGGCGGCAATGGCTTTGAGATTCCGTTCCAGATTCGTATTGGTGCCCACCGCAAAGAAGGTAACCTTGGCATTGTACTTTTCCAAAACGGCCAGCAGTTCATCGGTATAGACGCCGGGGCCATCGTCAAAGGTCAGGTAGATCACCTTCCCGCTGGGCTGCACCACCTCCGGCTGCTTGGCAGCCTCTACCACCACCGTACGCTGCGCCGTAGAAGTACGGCCCTTGTCATCGGTAACGGTGTAGGTCAAGGTATAGGTGCCAGCCTCCATGGTTTCCACCGATCCGGTCACCTGTACCTGCGCGGTCAGATCCTGACCATTGTTATCCATTGCGGTATAGCCCGGTTCCTTGAATTCGCTGCCCAGGGTCAGGGTGATCTGTTCCTGCCCCACCAAAGTCAGAACAGGAGGACGGGTATCCACCACATGCACCGTCCGCGTAGCTTCCGCACTGCTGAGCAGGTATCTGGCCCGGTAACACAGGGTATATGTACCGGGGGTGTGAGTGTCCACTTCTCCAGTCACTTTCACTTTGACGGCTCTCCCATCTGCCAGAGCCGTCGCACCGGGATCTTCAAAAATGTCGCCCTTCTCCACCGTCATCACCGCATCGCCCTGCAGGTTCACATCCACCTGCACGCTCATCGCCAGCACGGCACACAATAGCAGACCGATGATCTGCAGCTCGATGACCACGATTTTAAAGGTATTTCGTTTGGTAAAATAGGTTCTCAACCAATTGGTAAATTTTTCCATAGTTCTCCTCTGTATGCTCACATTTCCATGCCGCAAAAAGCGCAGCTACTTTACCGTTTCACTATATCATTCCCAGGCCGAAAATGCAAGAAAAATCCACTTCAGTTCTGCACAGTATGATGGAACTGCCCACTGTGTACCGTCAGGGCCCGGAAGCTGTATCCGTTGTTTTTTCCCCAGACCAAAATACGCTCCACCGCCTGCACACTGCAGGGATACACATCGTGCAGCAGCACCACCGCCTGCTCCTTGCCCCGCACACCGGCAATCACATTCCGATATATCCGTTCCGCATCCAAACAGCCTGCCGCATCCCCGCTGTCCACATTCCAGTCAAAGTACTGAAACCCGTTCTCCGTCACCACTTCCACCAACCGGCGCATAATCCCCCGGCAATGGCGGCTGACCGTGTTGGAACTGCCACCGGGAAAACGCATGAGCGTGGTGGTGATGCCGGTTTTCTCCCAAATGAGATTCTGCATGGCATAGATATCCGCCATGAATGCATCTTCGCTGCTGTAAATGGTTTTAAAATCATGGCTGTGGGAGTGAATTCCGATGCTGTGACCGCCCATCACCATGGTCTGCAGCATCTCGTCTGTGCACTGGGGCGTAGCCACCAGAAAAAAGGTGGCCTCAGCATCGTAACGATCCAGCAGACGCAGCAAACGGGGTGTATGGGCGCTGGGACCATCATCAAATGTGAGGTAGATCACTTTCTCTTGCTGGGGCATATCATCCGCTCCCACCGGCACTGCCGCCCCATATACCGCCTGCGCCAGCACCAGCAGGCACAGCCACGCTCTGATCTTCCCCATGTTCCCACTTCCCGTCGCATTTGGAACTATTTTGACGCAATTGAGCCGGCGTTATGCATCCGGAATCTGAAAAAGCGTGAAATGGGGCCAACCCGATTTTTGACATTTTTCGGTTGCTTTTTCTTTCCTGTTCGTGTATAATGCTTTTGGAATTTCCGGGTGTCGCCCAGTTGGGGAGCGAGCCGAGCGCTGCCGGTGGCAGATGCAGCGAGGCGAGCGCGTGGCCGCGGTCGGCATGGCGCAAGTCCGCTTTGACGGACGCAGCGACTGCCGGGCACCGCAACAGGAAGGGCGCCTGCTTGGTCGCCGATTTTTATAGAAACCAAATCATATCCGGGTGTCGCCCAGTTGGTAGGGCGCCTGCTTTGGGAGCAGGATGCCGCAGGTTCGAATCCTGTCACTCGGACCATAAAGAAACCATAATATTGATACGAAAAATATCGGTATTATGGCTTTTTTATTGCCTAAATGGAGATATTTTGCTTTATTACTAAATTTTATAGCACAAAAGTAGGCTTGTCAGAGGAGTTTTTGTCCCAGTAAGCCTTTTTCGTTTTAATGATAAAAGGTAAATCGTTCAATTTATCACCCTTTCGTTCAATTTATAGGGTATCGTTCAATTTTTGATTCACTTAATAAAAACCTTGGTTTAAGTTAGTATTTATGTTATAATAAACTCGAAGATAAATAAGAATTTACTCAGCAAAAAACTCAAAGTCTTTGAGTTGATGAACAATTTCAGCAAATAAAGTCGAGAAAATCTTTTTGTATTTTGCTACAATATCAGAGTAAGGAGGTGAACAGAAATGGATGAGCATATAGAAGCGGTTCAAAGAATGCAGGATTACATCAAGGCAAATCTTGATAACAATATCACCACGGCCGATCTTGCGAATGTATCGCGGTATTCTCCGTGGTATTCATACAGGCTTTTTGCGGATCTTTTGCACATGACACCTGCTGTATATATCAGGCGTCTTAGATTGTCCAAATCCGCACTCCGATTACGAGATCAAAAAGTCAAGATTATTGACGTTGCATTAGATTCTGGCTTTGAGAGCGTGGATGGTTATCAGAGAGCATTTTACAAAGAGTTTGGGTGCCATCCGTATGAGTATTCTATACGCCCGACCCCAATCTATCTGTTTAAGCCTTACGGTATCAAGTACGCAAACAGAAAGGAAAGAACGGATATGAGCGAAGTAAAAAGTGTTTTTGTACAAGTAATCGAGAAACCGGAAAGAAAGGTTATTATCAAGCGTGGCAGGGAGGCAACAGACTATTTCAAATACAGCGAGGAAGTCGGCTGTGACGTATGGGGGCTACTTTGCAGTATGAGATCTATCTGTGGTGAGCCTGTATGCTTATGGCTTCCGAAGAAGTATATCGCTGAAGGAACATCCGAATACGTGCAGGGCGTGGAGATTGCGATGGATTACTCGGGTGAAATTCCTGAAGGATTCGACATTATCGAATTGCCGAGGTGCAAATATATCATGTTCCAAGGTGAACCCTTTGAAGAAGAGGATTTTTGCGAGGCGATTGAAGAGGTTTGGACTGCTATCAAAAAATACAATCCTGCAGCAATTGGATACGAGTGGGATAACAACAATCCTCGTATTCAATTAGAGCCTATTGGAACAAGGGGATATATCGAACTGCATCCAATAAAAGATATTTGACAAATTTCAATTTGTAGAATTAAAATAGGTGCAACCACCTATAGGAAAATGCACCCATAATACTTAAATTTGCACCCATTGTAAAATGGTATCAAAATTTTAGATTACTCACATGGGTAAATCCTTATAGGGTTTACCCATTTTTTATTTCTCACAGTTGCATAAGATGCTGCAACTGCAATGCTGTTTTCTCCTGTGGTTGAAAGAGATTATTATCTTAACATTACAGGAGGTATACATGTGAATCATCTTTACAAAAACATTAGAGCAACCATTATCCTTGATGTTCCTTCTGTGAGAAAAAGCATTCTGGATGATATCATCAATGCGCCGGACGGATTTGAC
Organism: Faecousia sp.; assembly: GCA_045124575.1. Lineage (GTDB taxonomy): Bacteria > Bacillota > Clostridia > Oscillospirales > Oscillospiraceae > Faecousia. Next base: position 33,583 of record JBGVMD010000017.1, on the reverse strand, counting down.
CCTGGATTGGTTATGGATAGTGCAAATTGGCGGTGCTGGATCGCTGTACTTGATTTGTATACCTGCAAGTATTGTCGAGATACACACGGAAAAGTATTTGCCATGGATGAAATAATATATGACGAACCACCCATACACGATCGCTGTAGATGTACGGTTGAAAGGCTGAAAGCAATCGGCGCCGGTTTTGCTACTCGTAACGGAAAAGAAGGCGCAGACTATTGGCTTAAGTGGCACAAAACGATCCCCGACTATTATATAACAAAAGAAGACGCAAAGGCACTTGGATGGAAAGCTATCCTTGGCAATCTAGCTGATGTTGCACCGGATAAAATGATTGGTGGAGATATTTACCAAAACAGAAATGGTCATCTTCCCCAAGCACCTGGCCGAATTTGGTACGAAGCTGACATTAATTTTACAGACGGTTACCGCACACGACACCGGATCCTTTATTCCAATGATGGGCTGATTTTTGTTACCTACGATCATTATGAAACATTTGTTGAAATTGTTTAAGGAGAATATGCTATGAATGAAGAATATACCATCAAGCATTTTGATGTAAATTTTACAGAGTGCCGATACATTGGTGAGCTATATCGTGAGCTGAAGAAGAAACTGGAATTGCCTGATTGGTGCGGAGAGAATTTGGATGCTCTCTGGGATGCTTTAACCGGCATCATGTACACACCTGCTGATATTTCTGTTACGAAAAAAACAGCATGGCAAGATATTCAAGAACATGCCGATTCTATCGTTGCAGTTATGCAAGAAGCAGAAGCAAAATACAGAGAAATTACAGTAAGAATCCTATAATTCTTCCAAACCCTATAATTACACTCCGACCATTCAACCGAGGATCGTCTCAAGATGATCCTCGGTTGAATTTTTTCCAAAGAAGGATTCGAGCATTCTAAATACAATACGAATGAGCATTGCCCCCGCCAGTGCGATGGCGGCGAACCTCTATCTGCGTCTTTCGACGCAGATGCAAACGAATCCTGTCACTCGCACCCAAAGTCTACGAAGCATAGGTTGCTTTATTTCCCTATTCATAGTATGCTTTCCTCAGAAAGGGAGTGGCATTTATGAACACTTATGTGACCGGAGCAACCATTAAAGCATTGCGGGAACGCAGAAAACTGACCCAAGCGGAACTGGCCGAAAAAATCGGTGTCAGCAGCAAAACCGTTTCCAAATGGGAAACGGCCAAAGGTCTGCCGGACATCTCTCTGCTGCAGCCGCTGGCGCAAGCACTGGGCATCTCCGTCATCGAACTGATGAATGGTCAGCACATTGCCAACAAAAATATCTCTGCCAATATGCTGCGGTGCAAATTCTATGTCTGCCCCATCTGCGGAAATGCGATCCACAGCATGGGCGATGCGGTGGTCAGCTGTTGCGGCATCACCCTGCCCGCATTGGAAGCAGAAGAAGCCGACGATCACCACCACATCACCATCGAAAAAGTGGAAGACGAGCATTTCATCTCCATCCCCCACCCCATGACCAAGCAGCATTTCATTTCCTTCCTGGCCTTCGCCACCTCTGATCGGCTGCAAATGGTCAAATTCTACCCCGAAGGCAATGCCGAGACCCGGCTGCAACTGCGAGGCAGAGGATATCTGTATTTCTACTGCAACCAGCATGGTCTCTTCAGGAAAAAAGTATAACAAAAACCCGGCTCAGCCGGGTTTTTGTTGAGCGTGTCGAAAAACCTGTCATTGCGAACCCGTGACCGATGTCACTGGTTCGCAATCTCCGAAATAGAGCAAAAATACCTGTTTTTATAGAGAAAAAGTTCGAAAATCCGGGGGATTCCCACGCCAGTGTGCGCACTGGCTCGGAATGACACCATTTTTTTGACAGTCTGAACAAAAACCCGGCTCAGCCGGGTTTTTGTTTTTATATCAGGATTCCGTTGCAATGGTCGACTTCATGCTGGATGATTTGAGCCGGCCAGCCGGTAAAGGTCTTGATGCGGGTTTGGAATTTTTCGTTCTGCCACTGCACCTTGATGGTCTGAAACCGCTTACAGGGCCGTGGGCCACCCAGGAGAGAAAGACAACCTTCTTCCGCATCGTAAGGCCCGGATGATTTGATGATCTGGGGGTTAAACATGGTCATGTAGGTTCCCTCGTTATCAAATACGATGATCCTTTTCAGAACGCCGATCATATTGGCCGCCATACCGACGCAGGCTTCCTTGTTGGCAATCAGGGTATCCAGTAGATCCTGGGCTATCTGCAAATCTTCCATCGTTGCCGCTTCCGACTTGAGCGCCAGAAATATCGGATCGTGCATGAGTTCTTTTACCATTTGTGCTCACCTCTTGTCATCATTATACCACGCCCTGGATCCACTTTCAACCAGAAACGAACTTATACCCCCACCTCCGAAATTATTTTCAAAAACCTATTGACTCCCACGTTGCGTCATAGTTTATACTATATTTGTCAGGAGGGATTTGGAATGAAAACGGTAAAGGAAGTATCGGAACGTACCGGCGTCAGCGTCCGGGCGCTGCACCACTACCACACCATTGGTCTGTTGAAGCCCACCTGCGTCACAGAATCCGGTTATCGGCTGTATGACGACGTGGCGATGGAACAGCTTTATATGATTTTGGTATTCCGGGAGTTGGGCCTTTCTTTGAAGGAAATCGCAGACATTCTCCACGCCCCTGACTACGACCGAAATCGAGTTTTGGAAAAACAAATCGAACTGATGCAGGCGCGAATCGGGAAACTGCAGGACCGGATCGCCCTTGCCAAAGGAATTCTGACAGTAGGAGTGAAATATATGAATTTTGAAGGTTTTGATCCCAGAAAGATGGACGAGTACAGCGTGCAAGCAAAAGCTTTGTACGGCAAGACCGATGCCTATCGGGAATTTGAAGAAAAATCAAAGAACCGCACCAGTCAGCAGGAAAAAGACCTGGGCGCACAGGTGATGGATTTCTTTGCGAAACTGGGCAACATGCGCCCCTGCAATCCCGCTTGCGAACAGGCGCAGGCCTGGGCAATGGAATTGCAGGAATTCTTCACAGAGCATTTCTACACCTGTACGCCCCAGATTTTCGCATCCCTAGCAGAAAGCTACGCCGGCGGTGGCAGCATGACCGAGAACATTGACAAAGCCGGCGGTGCCGGCACCGGCGCATTCGCCAAGGAAGTTATAGACATTTACATCGAAAAGTTGGGATAAGCACCATGGAGTCTTCCGATTTGATTGTCATTACTGTCATGACTGCGGTGATCTTCCTCGTGAAAATGGGTGCGCTGTCCGCCCTGCTCATTGGCATCAAGAAACTGTGGACATGGCTCCGTCACAAATAAACTGTCCGGAATTGCAGCTGCAATTCCGGATTTTTTGCCGTTGGAGGCCCTTAGAATACCGATTGCTATATTTTTCAACATTTTTAGTTGCATCCATGATACAATAGCATTATTGGAGGTGGACCCATGAAGTTTAGGCTTATCATCGACAAAGAAAAAGACGAAGAAGTGGTGGCAACCGTCCACGCTCGCAGCCCTCTGATTGACGAGATCGAAGCGCTGATCCTAAAACACGCAGGCACCGATCGTATCCCCGGTTACACCGAGGACGACATCAAAATGCTGTCCGTTTCCGAAATCCAGTGCATCACCGTGCTGGACGGCAAAACCTACGCCATTGATTCCCAGAATCGCCGGTATCGGCTGAAGCAGAGGCTTTATGAATTGGAGCATCAGCTCCCCTCTTCTTTTATCCGCATCAACAAAAGCACCCTTGCCAACGAAAGCGCTTTGGATCGGTTCACCGTTACCTACGCCGGCAGTGTGGACGCCGTTTTCAAATGTGGCTACACGGAGTATGTATCCCGGCGGTGTTTTGCCCAAATCAAAAGGAGGTTGGAAGCAAAATGAAGAAGTTTTGGAAGGAATTTTTGTTCCGGGGGCTGATTTGCGCCAGCGGCGGCCCGCTGGTTTTGGCAATTCTTTACGGCATTTTGGGCGCTACCGGCGCTGTGGAAGCGTTCTCCCCCCGAGAGGTCTGCACAGGCATTCTAACCATCACGCTGCTGGCCTTCATCGCAGCGGGCATGACCGCGGTCTATCAAATGGAGCAGCTACCGCTGCCTACCATGATCCTGCTCCACGGCGGCGGGCTGTATATCGCCTATATCCTCACCTACTTGATCAACGGCTGGCTGCAAAACTCCCTTGTGCCCATTTTGATGTTCACCGGCATTTTTGTCGCAGGCTATGCGGTCATTTGGCTCATCATTTACTGTGTTGAGAGAAGAAAAACCGCAAAGCTCAACAAGCTACTGAAAAATTCCTAATAGCAAAGTGGGTTGCAGCTTGCTGCAACCCACTTTGTTATTTCTCATAATCCGTCTCGAAACTGCCAGCCGGCAGGATATGACCGCATGCGCAGGTTTCATCACCGGCCAGAGTACCGGTCTTGCCAATGGGGCCTCCCATCAGCACAAAGACCTCAATCCATTCCCCGCACTTGGGGCATTTCACTTCCGTTAAGCGGGGCGTTCCCTTGCCTTCCTGGCATCCGCTGATCAACATAGAATTACCTCCTTACCAAATAAAAGGAATGATTCTGTACTTTACCTTCTGTTTATACGCGGCATAACCGGGCAGTTCCCGGGTCAGCAAATTTTCCTCGTCCTTTAGCCGCACAATGATGATTGCCGGGTAGAACGCAAAGGCAATCAGCCCATACCAAGAGCCTAACACCAGTGGAATCATCAAAAACAGCAGGATCGTTGCCATATACATGGGATGGCGGACAATGCCGTACAGGCCCGTATCCACCACGGTCTGCCCCTCTTCCACCTTGACGGTGCGGCTTAAATAGGCGTTTTCCCGCATTACCTCGGCATACAAGCCGTAGGCTGCCAAAAACAGCACCGATGCGGTGATCACCACCCATGTGGGCATCCGGGACCAGCCGAATCGGAAATCCAATCCCGCCACCACAAAGCCTGCTATAAACATCAGACCAGAAAAGGCAACAACACCTTTCTGCGTCCCCTGCTTTTCCTTGGCATCCAACCGTTTTTTCAAAAAATCCGGAGATTTCGCCAGCATCACAAAGCCGGCAATCAACATGGGGCCAAAGAGCAGGCCAATCAGCAGCCATCCATATGTATAGGAAAGTGTCCCCGCTGGCAGGAAAATCAGGAGCCCCACCATCAGCAGGCCACAGGAAAATTTTGTCAGCGCTTCCACCACGAGTTTCATGGCAATCCCCCCGTTTCTTTTTGGATTATAGCACACTCATGCGTCAGATGCAAATTGAAAAAGCCTGCCGCGAAACTGCGGCGGGCTTTATGCTCTTACATCTTCTCGTAACCCACCAGCAGGCCGCCTTTTTCTGCATAATAGCTGCAAAGGCCACGGCAAGTATGGATCTGCACATCCACCTGCCCCAACTTGGCCAGGATGCGGTTTTTCAGTTCCCGGGCAGCGTCCTCATTCTCACAGTGGGCAATGCGAACCTTGCCCTTGCTCAGCCCATTGTGCAGCATATGCTCCACAATGGAATTCAGGGACTTGTTTTCACCCCGGCACTTATCCACCGGTTCCAGCGTTCCCTCTTCGCTGGCCTTGCCCACAATGCGGATGCCCAGCACGCCGGCGATCTTAGCCACTGTCGGAGACACTCTGCCGTTGGCGGCAAAATTCTTCAGCGACTCCAGCATAAACACCAAACCGGTCTGCTGCTGATAGGACTTAATCTGCTCACTGATCTCCTCGAAGCTGAGGCCTTGAGCAATCAGTTCCTGCAGTTTTTCGATGATCAGCACCAGTTCCGGGCCGGCGGATAGAGAGTCGATGACACACACCTTTTTGCCGGGATGTTCGGCTTCGTACATCTGCTTGGCAACGCAGGCGGAATTATAACTGCCGGACAGGCCGCTGGTGATGGTAACGCAGAACACCTCGTCCGCATCGCCGAAGGCATCCAGCCAGTCCCCGGGGTTGGGGCAGGATGTTTTGGACTTTTCCTTGTAGCTGTCAAACCAGCGGACCATGCCGCTGACATCCAGCGCATGATCGTCCACAAACTCTTTTTCACCGGCAATGATTTTCAGCGGTGCAGCCGCAAAATCAAATCCCTCCAGCTGCAAGACATTGGCGGAAGAATCCGCAGTAATCTTAATATTTCTCATAAACAGTATGTTCCTGCCTTTCAGGTTTTCCATCATACCATAGCATAGTTTCCTTGTTTGGGCTATCTACACCTGCATTTTTCTCACTCTACCGGCAGTAGAGTGGGGATTTTCGCCCTTTTCGACCTCTGTTGTCGCAATTTTTATCCCTTGTGGGCGATGACGAACCAGGTTGTTCCGTGGCTGCCGTCGGAAAGCAGGCTGTCAGCGCACTTTTCCACGGTGAATCCGCACCTTTGAAGCAGCTGGCAAATGGCAGCCGGGTCATGGACGGTCTCCCGGATGTTTTCCTCAAAACTGAGCGTGCCATCCTCGTACACCCGGATCTTCAGGTTCACCTGCTTTTCCCCCGGCCGGGTCATCTGAAACCACACCCGGACGGTATCCGTAAAATCCATCTCGAAGGGCTCGCTGTCAGACACCTCATGTTCATTGAGAATGTCAAACACAAAATACCCCCCGGGGCTTAGATAGGAAAAGACATTTTGAAAGATCTTCTCCACATCTGCCAGATTCGGGATATGATTGATGGCATCGCCGGTACAGGTAACCAGGTCAAATTGCTTTTCCGGGCGATAGGTGGTCATATCCGCCACATCATAATGGATGCTGCCCCTTCCCTGCCGGGCGATGTCGATCATGCCGGCAGAAAAATCCATGCCCCAAACTTCCATGCCGCTGTCACTGAGAATCTGACACAGCACGCCCGTGCCGCAGGCCAGATCCAGCGCCGTTTGAGGTTGCAGATTCTCCTGCTTCAGCCACTGCAAAAGCTGCTGACCGAAGATCTCGGGATAATAATTCCATCCAAATTCATTATACACTTTGCAAAACACATCGCTGTACATTCCGCTTCCCCCTGCTCCGTAACACATTCTATGTACATTATAGCGGTTTTCCTGTTGCTCGGCAAGGTAAAATTTACTTGCAACCACGACCATTCAGCGTTAGAATAGACATAGAGAAAGGGGGCATGACCATGGATCCACGAAAACAGCATATATACAATCTGCTCGGCAAAACCGTCCACATCGAAGTTGACCGCCCTATCGGTCATGTCCACAAGGGAATGGTCTATCCCGTCAACTACGGATATATCCCCGGTATCCTTGCCGGCGACGGCGAAGAGCAAGACGCCTATGTTCTGGGCGTGGACAAACCCCTTTCCTCCTTCGATGGCCGGGTCATCGGCGCGGTGTGCCGCAGGGATGATGTGGAAGACAAGCTGATCGTTGCCCCCATGGGCATGGAATTCCACCAGGGCCAAATTGCCGAGGCCGTCCACTTTCAGGAGCAGTATTTTGACACATCCATCCTCTGCCTACTGCGGAAATCCTGCGGCGTTTTCCCCTGGCGGGAGGAAAACGGAAAACGAGAATACCTCATCGTTTTCGAACAGTTCTCCCAATGCTGGAGTCTGCCGAAAGGCCATATGGAGCCCGGCGAAACCGAAGCAGAAACCGCACGCCGGGAGCTGTTCGAGGAAACCGGCCTCACCGCCCAACTGGACACTTCCCGCAGTGCCGTCATCGAATACCCCCTCCGCCCCATTGGCCGCAAACAGGTGGTATTTTTCCCCGGAAAAGTCAGCGGCACACCGAAAGTCCGCCCCGGCGAGATTCAATCTTTCAAGTGGGTGACGGCAGAGGAACTGGAAAATCACCTGTTCCCGGACACCGCAGCCGCTTGTCGTAAACTCATCAAACAGGAGTAAATAAGATGCGTTTTCGCAAAATTTACGTTGAAATATCCAATTTATGCAATTTATCCTGCAGTTTTTGTCCCGGCACCCATCGTCCGGGACGGCGACTGACACCGGAGGAGTTTTCTCTCCTTCTGCCCAAGCTGCGGCCCTACACCGATTTCCTGTATTTTCACCTTATGGGCGAGCCGCTGTGCCATCCCCATTTGGCGGAATTCTTGGAGATGGCCGGAAGCCTCGGTTTCCGGGTGATTCTGACCACCAACGGCACACTGCTGAAAAAACAGCAGGCGCTTCTGCTCTCCGCCCCGGCGCTGCACAAGGTGAACATTTCTCTTCATGCCTTTGAGGCCAATGATTTGGCTGTTCCCTTTGATGATTATTTGGAAGATAGTCTGGCCTTCGGCAAGGCCGCCGGCGGGAATAAAATCGTGGTATACCGGCTGTGGAACGGCGGCGGTGTAGACGAACTGAACGCCCAAATCACCCAGCGGTTGCAAAAAATTTTCCCCGGCCCCTGGATGCAGGAGCGTATGGGAATCCGCATTGGAGACAAGGTCTATTTGGAGCACGGGGACAAATTTGATTGGCCTGATCTTTCCGCTCAGGAAAGTGATGCCCCGCTCTTCTGCTACGGTCTGCGAGATCAATTGGGTGTGCTGTGCGACGGTACGGTGGTGCCCTGCTGTCTGGATCACGAGGGTGATATTGCCCTGGGTAACCTTTTCACCGAGGAATTGGATGCGATTTTGGCCACACCCCGGGCGCAGGCCATTTATAACGGTTTTTCCCAGCGGGAAGCGGTAGAGCCTCTGTGCCGCCGCTGCGGTTACGCCCGCCGTTTTGGATAAGAAAAAATCCCAGGGAGCTTTCCCTGGGATTTTATTTTTACACACGGTCCTTCATGACCCGCAGCACCCCTGCGCCAGCAGCGCCGGTGGCGCATCCTGTGAACACCGACACCAGAAGCAACCAGGGCAAATACGCACCCACATACACAGAGTGCATCAGTACCATAGCCGCTAAGATCTGTCCCACATTGTGGGCCGCCGCCCCCAAAACGCTGACCCCATACACCGACAGGGCCGGGATTCGACGGCACAAAGCCATCACGCTCATGGCCAGCAGTCCGCCAGTCATCGAAAAGAGCAGTCCCGTAATGCCACCGCCAAAAACCGCACCCAGAATACACCGGGGAATCAAAATGGCAAATGCCGCCCCCGGGCCCATGAGATACAGGGCAATCAGCGTGACGATATTGGCAAGACCCAGCTTTACACCGGGCAGCGGGATAAGCATCTGCAGGGGTAGAAAACGCTCTGTATAGGACAGCGCCAGAGCAAGGCTAATAAGCACGGCGCACAGCGCCAGTCGTTTCGTCTTACCCATAGCATTACCCCACTACAAAGTCCACATCGCCGCTTTTTCCAACGATGCGCACTTCCAAACCATTGGGCAAACACACCAAACTGCGGCCGGGAGCGGAAATGGCACCGGAATGCACACAATCCCTACCGGGGCAATCCGAGTGCAGAATGGACACCGTTCCATCCGACACCCCAATCACATTGGTGTAATCTCCCACCAGGGTAAATTCTTCTTGGACAGCCAGAGGAACGGTCTTCACCAGCACGCCGTTGTGGTAGATTTCCACCGACGCCCCCTCTGCCGATTTGGGAAGGAACAACAGCCCCACTGCCAGGGCTAGTGCGATCACCAGCACCACAGCAAAAATATCGCCTTTTTGAAATTTCAGCCGCATATTGTTCCTCCTTTCTCGTTTTCTTGATTATAGCATATCCCCCGCCCCCACGTAAAGAGCTTTCTTACAGATGTAAGTGTTACCAATAAGCATAAAAACAGCCCTCCGAAGAGGGCTGTTTTTGTAAGTATGGGGATTACAGATTCTCTGCCAGGAAAGCCTGCAGCTCAGCAGCGGCCTTCTCTTCGTCGGCGCCTTCCACCTGAATGGTCAGCTCCATGCCCTGCTTTGCAGCCAGACGCATAATGCCCATCAGACGCTTGGCATCAGCCTTGCCGGTGGGAGCATTGATGGTGATGGTGGATGCGTAGCCAGCGCAAGCCTTGACCAGCATACCGGCGGGACGAGCGTGCAGACCCATGGGGTCAGCGATTACATGCTTAAATTCTTTCATTTGTTAATTTCCTCACTTTCGTGTTAATCACAGTTCAGATTCGCAGACGCGCTTTCTAGTCTCCAGAATGCGGCCGGCGGCCATGGACAGTTCGGTGTAGCCCATTTCGATGAACTTCTCGGTCATCTTGGGGTCAGCACCCAGCTCGCCGCAGATACCGGCCCAGATGCCGGCCTCGTTGGCGGACTTGGCGATGTGGGCCAGCAGCGCCATCAGTGCGGGATGGTAGGGATCGTAGAACTTATCCAGCTTGGCGTTCTGACGGTCAACAGCCAGGGTATACTGAGTCAGGTCATTGGTACCAACGGAGAAGAAAGCGGCTTCCTTAGCCAGCTCGTGAGCCAGCACGGCAGCGGCGGGAGTCTCCACCATGACACCGATGGGCACATCCTTAACCGCAACGCCCTCTTCCTCCAGCTCCTTGCGCAGCTTGGCGCACAGAGCCTTGGCTGCCTTCAGTTCCCAAACGGAAGCAACCATGGGGAACATCACCAGCAGATTGCCGTAAGCGGAGGCCCGCAGAATGGCACGCAGCTGGGGACGGAAAATCTCTTCTCTGGTCAGGCAGATACGCAGGCCGCGCAGACCCAGAGCGGGATTCTCTTCCTCGTCCAGGCCCATGTAGTCCACCTGCTTATCAGCGCCGATGTCCAGGGTACGAATAACAACGGGACGATCGCCCATGGTAATGGCCACCTGCTTATAAGCCTCGAACAGCTCGTCCTCGGTGGGCAGGTTGTCCCGGCCCAGATACAGGAACTCACTGCGCATCAGGCCAACGCCTTCGCAGTCTGCAGCCACGGCAGCCTCGGCATCAGCAGGAGAACCAATGTTAGCACACAGCAGCAACTTCTTGCCGGACTTGGTGATGCTTTCCTTGCCGCGGAAAGCCTCCAGAGCCTGGCGGCTGGCGGCAGCCTCGGCCTGCTTCTTCAGCAGCATCTGCATGGTCTCTTCATCGGGATCGGCATACCAGGTGCCGGTGAAGCCATCAACGGCCAGCACCTGGCACTCTTCTGCCACATCCAGGGAAATATTGGCCTGAACCAGAGAAGGAATGCTCAGGGTACGGGCCAAAATGGCGGTATGGCTGGAGGAGGAACCCTGACGGGTCACAAATGCCTGGATACGCTCTCTGGGCAGCTGGATGGTCTCACTGGGAGCCAGATCCTCTGCCACCAGCAGGAAGGAACCTTCCGGCAGCTGGAAGCCGGTATTGCCGCAGAGAATATCATACAGACGTTGGGACATATCCCGGATATCAGCGCTACGAGCCTTCATGTACTCATCGTCCATGGCTGCAAAGACCTGGGCGAATTCTTCGCCGGTGTCCAGTGCTGCCAGTGCAGCGGCTGCGCCGCCCTCGATGGCCATGGCCACGCCATCCAGATAGTCCAGATCGTCCAGCATCAGCATCTGAACTTCAATAATAGCAGCCTGCTCTTCGCCGATCTCCACCTTTGCCTTTTCAAACAATGCGCTCAGCTGCTGACGGGCAGTCTCTACGGCGGCATTGAATTTGGACTGCTCCAGTGCGGGATCACCGCTGGACACAGGCAAATTACGCTCGGACTTACGGTAGACAACTGCACTGCCGATGGCTACGCCGGGGAATACCGGCAATCCATGACCCTGTTTCATAATTATGTATCCTCCTCAAATTCTTCGCACAGCGCCAAAGGCCGCATCTATACAAAGCACGGCCTCTCCACTGGCTTGATTATGGTACTGCTCCGGCGTTCCGAAGCAAAATTTCGCTATACTAAGCATAACAAGAAAAACTAGGTTTGTCAACGAACAATGCAAAAGAAATGCGGTTTTTCATATAGAAATCAACCAAGGATTCTCCCCTGTTTGTCCGCTATACAGCAGCATTATGCACAATTTTCCACTGTTTACAGCAACTGGTAATGATCTGCAAGGTAGGGCTTGATTCCCAGCATACGGCAAATTTCTCCATACTCCCGGATCCACTTTTCCTTCTGCTGCTGCCCAATCTGCCGGCGTTTGATGCCCCGGATCAGCACATTCTTCGGGGTTTCCTCCGGATCGATCAGTTCCATGGCCACCACCTCATAGCCCATGATCTGCAGCACCTTGCAGCGCAGCGCATCGGTGGCCGCATCGGCAAATTTCTGCTTGAGAATGGAGTGCTCCAGTAGGAAATCCGTTTTTTCTCCCTGTGCCTGCAGCTGATGCATCATCTCGTGGTGGCAGCAAGGCGTGGACAAAATCACCCGGGAGCCGGAATCAATGCCCTTGGCCAGAACGATGTCGGTGGCGATATCACAGGCGTGGAGCGACACCGTCAGATCCGGTGTGCGGCGAATTTGGAAAGTGCGGATGTCGCCTGCCATAAAATGCAGGCCGGTGTAATGGAGTTTCTTCGCCACGCCATCGCAGAACTCTATCACATCGGTTTTCAGATCCACGCAGTCCATGACCACTTTGCAGCCACGAATTTGGGTGAAATAGTAGTAGATGGCAAAGCTGAGGTAGCTTTTTCCGCAGCACAGATCCAAAATATACAGTTCATCCCCGGAAATGATGCTCCCTTCCACATCGGCCACCATCTCCAAAAAGCGGTTAATCTGACGGAATTTGGACCGTTTCTTGTCAAAAATACGGCCGTTTTCATCCTGCACGCCCAGCGCCATCAGAAAGTCCACCGGCTGGTTATCCGGGATGATATACTGCTTTTTCCGGTTATGATCCAGTTCCACAGTCGCGGCAGCGCTGCGCTTGATGCGGTCGAGCACCGTGATCTTGCCCTTTTTCGACACCTTCACCTCGCAATTTCCGGCGGGGGTTTGGATGTTCAGAGCCTGATATGCACCGGGGATCAAATCTGCAACCACCTGCGATGCCTGCTGGGCGGGAATGTTCTGATGGATGGCCTTGCCATCGGTGCAGAACTGTTCCAGCGTCAGATAGAGCTTTCCCTTGATTTGGGTCAACCGGCCGGTGGTGCGGATGATTTTCTCATCCGTGGGCTTACTGAGCGTCAGCTTGGTCAGAATTTTTTGGTCAATGACATAGGAAAGGACATCTTTCATAATCCGTTCTCCTGTATTTTTTTGCCCCTTTTCAGCGGGGAAAATAGTTTTTTACGATATATTACCAACAAGATCACTGCCAGCGCCGTGGTCAGCAGCGATGTGATGGGGAAATTCCACCAAATGCCTGTCAGTTCCCAGGGGAGCAGCACAGGGATCAGCAACAGCGGAAAAACGCTGACATTGCACACGGAGATGATCATACTGGGCAAAGGCCGCTCCAGCGCCATAAACAGGCTTTGGATGGATTGGCTGAGCCACTTAAACAGATATGCCACGCAGGAAATTCGCAGCACATCCACAGCCAGAGGCAGTAGGCTCAGATCCTCCAGGAAGGGTGTGGCCATCTGCCGGGGCAGCAGGACGATCAAGCCGCCACCCACCAGGGAAATCAGCAGGCCGCCCATCATCACATATTTTTGAATAGCTTTCACCCGGTCCGTCATACCGGCGCCGTAGTTATAGCCCAGGGCAGGCTGCAAGGAATCGATGACACCGTAGAGCAGCATCTCCACCAAGCTGCACACCACAATGGCCAAGCCGTATACTGCCACTGCCCCTTCCCCACCGAACCGCAGCAGCAGCACATTGATCACCATAGAAAACACTCTGCCGGCCACATTGGTCAGAAACACGGGGAAACCGTTTTTATAGATTTGTCCCAGCATCTGCCGGGAAAACCGGGGACGGACAAACTTCATTTGCATTCTTCCCCGGGCAAACATGGACATGCCAATAATGACGCTGATGCTCATGGCGCTGCAGGCGCCGATGGCCGCACCGTCAATGCCCATATCCAGGCCCAAGATCAGCACCGACTCCAAAATCACCGTACCAACGGTCATGGCAACATTCAGCCACATGCTGACATTCGGCCGCCCCGCCACCCGCAGGAAATTATCCAACGAATACAGGATGGGCACAAACAGGGAAAACAGCGCATAAATGCGGATATAGCGCACACCCACCGCAAGCAACTGACCGCTGGCGCCCATCATCCGCATATAGGCCGGGGCCAGCAGGTACATCAGCGTGCCGCTGAAGAGCCCTGTAACCACCACCCACAGACAGGCACAGGTGAAATAATTATTGGCGTTCTCGTCATCTTTTTGCCCCAGCATAATGGAAATGGGCACCGACGAACCAATGCCCACCAGATCAGACAAGGCAAAATTGATGATGATCAGCGGAAATGCCAGGCCCAGCGCCGCAAAGGCGGTGGTGCCAATGAATTTTCCCACAAAAATGGAATCAAAAATCTGATACAAGGACGACGCCAGCATGCTCACAGCGCCGGGCCCCGCCGCTTTCAGAAACAGGCGGCCGGGTTTGGTATCCAGATACAATGCGCGGCTGTCCATTCTCTCTTACTCCTTAAACGTGACCAATTCTTCTAAGTTTTTCCGTTTCTTGGGGCGCAGCTTGTCCCCTTCCTTGGCGTAGCCAATGGTAATGACCAGGCGCACGGCGCCGTCCAAATCGCAGATACTGCGGATCTTATCATCATCCAGCCAGCCCAGCATACAGCTACCCAGTCCCTGGGCCGCGGCTTCCGCGGTAATGTAGGCGGCAGCAATGCCAATATCCATGGAGCGATAGTCATTGCCCTTGACCTTGGCCCCCAAAGCGGCGGTCTTGACATAGGGTTTTTCCGAAATCACCAGAAGCACCGGGGCATCGGCGGCAAATTTGTTCATGCCCATACCCATGGTGGCCTTGGCCACCTGCCGAGCAGCTTCACCCCGGCAAAGGGTAAAGTGATAGGGCTGACCGTTGCAGGCAGAGGGTGCCAGCTGGGCAGCGCGCAAAATGGCCTGCAGTTTCTCTTCTTCCACCGGGCGGGCGGCATCGTAACTGCGGCAGGACTGTCTCATTTCAGCAATTTCCGTAAAATTCATGGCATACCCCTCCATTTTATTTTTTATAGTATACCACACTTCCCTACCAATGGCAAGAAAAACCCTCCGATCGGATGATCGGAGGGTTTTGATCTTACAGGAACAGTTCAGCGGTGTTGTTCAGCACCAGGGCGCTGAGCATAAACAGCACATCTGCATTCTTGAAATCCACATTTCTCAAATTCATACGGGACATGACCCGCAGGTCGATGAGGGTGATGGACTGATAGTCCTGCACGAACAGAGGTGCAATGGAGCTGCCGAAGGAATCCCGGAAGATGACCAACTTCTTATCGGTGGTGGCATTGGGATTGGTAATGGTCACATAACCCTTCTTGGCACCGCTGAGGAAGATGTTATAGGGATCGCTGGAGTGCAGCTGACGCTCATCATAGATCATGCCCGGCTTCATTTCCACAGAAACTTTCACCGAATCAAAGATCTCGCTTCTGAGCACAAACAGCTCGTCAGCCGCCACTGGCAGACCGGCCTTGCCGTACCATACGCCGTAGAAAGGCATATCGATCTTCTCTGCGGTATATTCGTCCGCCTTAGGCCCTGTCACGCCCATAGCCTGGCTCAGCAGCTGAGCCACGGGCAGGATGGCCTCCTGGCGCCAGTGGGTGTCGGTGGTGTAGAAGCAATCCAGATTCAGGGTATCGGTCATGTCGATATACTGGCCCCAGGACATCTGCTCCTTTACCTCGGCAAAGATGGTTTCATAGTCCATAACAGGGAAATTGTTGTTCTGGGCCAGATAGTAATTCTTATCCGGGATCACAGACACATACACATTGGCATTTGCCTTTTTCAGGTACCAGTTATAGACCTGATTCAGCGTTTCCATTCGATTATTAAACTGTACTTCATTGAAGGCGGTATTGTGCTGGGACAGATGGCCATCCATATAGAACAGGCCATTGGAATCGGTCTTCTGATTCAGCAGGAAGGTGTACAGAATACCCTTGAGCTGACGGAAGTTATCACGATGGGGGAACTGGTCTTTCAGATAAGCCTCAAAATCCTTCTGGAAAGAACCATCCAGAAAGCTTTCCTGGCTAAACTCCGGCATTTGATCCAGGGGGCGTCGCTCAGAGGTGGAAACCTCCTGATCGGGGGTAAACCAGACAAAGCCCGTCAGCAGCAGCCACACCACCGCCAGAACCCCGGCGGCAACGGCAGTAAATTTCTTGTTCATAGGGTCTCCTCCTTAGAAATCGGCATACAGGTTGCCGATGTCGCCACCGCTGACCAGGTAGCCAACGCTCACCAGCAGCAGGACCACCGGCACAACGATGCCCAGCACCTTGCCCACCTTGGTGTTCTCCACCCGCAGCGCCAGGTTGCGGACCACGGGGGTCACACCGATTATACCCACCACAAACAGCAGAGCGGCACTTCTCAAATGGAACCAGGCCTCTGCGCTGACCAGAGGCAGCTTGCCAAAGCCAAACATACTGCCCAGATACTGGCCGGCGGTGGCCAAATCCGGGGCGCTGAACAGCACGAAGCTGATGGTGACCATCAGAATCAGGTAAATTCTGCGAACAATAGTGGGCAGTTTCTTGAACGCGGGCACCCAGCGCTCAAACATCAGAAGCACTGCAAACATCAGGCCCCACAGCACATAGGTCAGCTTAAAGCCGTGCCACAGGCCGGTGAAGGCCCAGATGGCCAGGGTGTTCAGCACCCAGCGGGGCTTGCTGACCCGGTTGCCGCCCAGGGGGATATACATGTAATCCTTAAACCAGGAAGCCAGGCTCATACGCCAGCGGCGCCAGAAATCCTGAGCGCTGAGGGCGGTGTAGGGATAATTAAAATCCTCCACAAAGGTAAAGCCCATCATCCGGCCAATGCCAATGGCCTGGTCGGCGCAGCCGGAGCAATCAAAATACACATACATCAGCAGGGCGAAGGCATACAGCCAGTAGAACAGCACGCTCTGATCGGCAGAATTCTGCAAGAAGGTGCCCATCAGCAGGAAATTACCGCCCAGGATCACGGACTTGGCAAGGCCGACGATAAAGCGGCGCAGCCCCAGGAAGAAGTTTTCCCAGCTATGCTCCCGCTTCTGGAAAGCAGCGGCCAGGTCGGTGTAGCGGACGATAGGGCCGAACATCATGACAGGGAACATCAAAAGGAAGGCTGCAAAGGTAATGGGATTCTTCTCGGGCGCCACCTTGCCGCGGTAAATATCCACAGTGTAGCTAATGCCACGGAAGGTGTAGAAGCTGATGCCAATGGGCAGTGCCAGGCGCAGGGAACTGGCATTTAGGCCCTTAAATCCTGCCAGCAGCGCCATACTCAGCACCACGGACAGGAGCATCCAGATCTTCTTCCATTGGGGCTTTTCTGCTTTATGGATGGCCAGACCGCAGCCGTAGAACATGGCTGCCGTCAGCAGGATCAGGGGCAGATACTGGGGGCTACCCCACAGGGTGAAGGCCAGAGAGCCGATCAGCAGCACCAGATTTTTCAGCTTGCCGGGCACTGCGAAATACAACAGCATCACCACCGGAAAGAAGAAAAACAGAAAAGGAATGCTGGAAAATGTCATAGTATTTCCTCCGTTTTCATACGGTTTTGAAAAAGGCAGCGATTTAAAAACCGCTGCCTTTGTTCATTTATTACATGCCGACCAGTTCGTCGAACAGAATCTGAGCAGAGGGATAGATGGTGGTCAGATCCTTCACAAAGGGGGTAACGAGGGTTTCATTCCGGAAGTTCTCATCACCAGCGCCATCATGGCCGTAAACAACAAACAGATAGTTATCAATGGTAGCAACCACATATCTGTCGGGGGAACCGCACATCCACCAGTTGTTGGCCAGAGTATCGCGGACACCCTGTGCCATTGCAGCCAAATCGGTGCCTTCCTTCATCTTCATCGCACCAGCGGTGAAGAAGTTGCCGTTCATAGCATGGAACAAAGAAGCGGCCTCTTCCACATTGGCGTAAAACTCCTCAGGCACGTACAGATTGTTCAGAGCGAATTCAACAGTCATATCGATGAGAGCAGCAGCATTGTAAGCAGCGGGGTAAGGAATGCCTTCCTCATCAAACAGAGGAGATCCACCATTGAAGTTAGGCTCTCTTTCACCGGTTTCGGGATTCACAAAAAAGTCGCCGGTTTCATAGTCCCTCTGATAGAGGAGCTCTTCAGGCATGTTGGCAAACAGTGCGTTCAGCAGAGCCACAGCGGACTCAGGGTTCTTGACAGCGGGCTCGCTGGGGTTGGTGGGAGCGGGGTTGGTGGGAGCGGGGTTAGTGGGAGCGGGGTTGGTGGGGTTGGTGAGAGCGGGCTTGGAGGGCTCAGTGGGAGCCTGGGGACCGCAAGCAACCAGGCTCATCATCATGACCAGAGCCAGCAGAAGGGCAAACAGCTTTTTCATCGTTTTTTCTCCTTAAAAATATTGTTTCTCATTCAGATTCGGACAAATCGGGGATTTTTTATTCCGATTTTGCCCTCAAAACTTACGCAACGGATTGTATCATGGAAAATGCAAATAGTCAAATGAATATTTTATGAATTTTTTACAAATAATCTGTTCATTTTTTGGGCACATTCTCCCATCTTCGCTGCTATTTTCCCAAAGGGACAAATTTTGATTTATCACTGCCCACCAAACTGGGTTTGACCAACCCTTCCCTATCCATAATTTTTACTTTTCTCTATTGCACAGGTTTGGGGCTTATGTTATAATAAGGTGTAATTTGAGAAAAAGAGGAGAATGGTATGATACTCGGTAAACACATCAACCGTTACTATCTGCGCTATGCCCCCATGCTTTTGTTAGGTTTGATCGCGCTGATGGGCGTGGACTACCTGCAGTTGGAGATCCCAGCGCTTTACCGTATGGTGCTGCAAGGCATGGAAAATGGTTTCGTCAAAATCGACGAGGTCGTGTACAACTTCGATATGAATTTCGTGCTGGACTATATTTGCATGCCCATGGTGCGGGTGATCGTGCTCATCATCATCGGCCGTTTCCTGTGGCGCATCTGCTTCTTCGGCAGCGCTGTGAAGCTGGAAGAGGATATGCGCAACCGGATGTTCCGCCACGCCCAGGAGCTGAGCCGGGAATACTACCAGGTCAACAAAGTTGGCGATCTGATGAGCTTCTTTACCAATGACCTGGACACCGTGCAGGAATGCTTCGGCTGGGGCGTTATGATGTTCTTCGACGCCGTGATGCTGGGCATTATGGCGCTGAGCAAAATGTGGGCCATGAACCCCATTCTGACCCTGCTGAGCCTGATTCCCATGAGCTGCCTGCTGGCTTCCGCCACTATTGTTGGCAAGAGCCTTGCCAGAAAGTGGGATGCGCGTCAGGAGGCTTACTCCCGCCTGTCCGACTTCTCCCAGGAGAGCTTCTCCGGCATCGCCGTCATCAAGGCCTTCGTCAAGGAAGCCAAGGAACTGTGGGCCTTTAAGAAGCTGAACCAAGAAAACGAAAAGGCCAGCATGACCCACACCAAGGCCTCCGTGCTGTTCCGCGTGATGGTGACCCTGTTTGTAGAAAGCGTCATCTGCATCATTCTGGGTTACGGCGGCTATCTGGTATACAAGGATATTCTGGATGGCCCCCAGCTGGTGGAATTTATCGGCTATTTCAACAGCGTGATTTGGCCCATCATGGCCGTGTCCGAACTGATCGATATGTCCTCCAGAGGCAAGGCATCCCTGGCCCGTATCAGTGAGCTGCTGGACGCTCCCGTTGCGGTGAAGGACCGTGAAGGTGCCCAGTCCCTGCCCAACGTCAAGGGTCGCATCGAATTCCGCAATATGACCTTCCGCTATCCCGACGGTGAATTTGACGCACTGGAAGATGTTTCCTTTGTGATTGAGCCCGGCGAGCAGGTAGGCCTGGTGGGCAAGACAGGCTCCGGCAAGACCACTCTTGTGGATCTGATCCTGCGTACGTACAATGTGCCTGATGGCACTCTGTTCATCGACGGACACGATGTCAACGACGTGAAGATCCGGGATCTGCGTGAAGCCTGTGCTTATGTGCCCCAGGATAACTTCCTCTTCTCCGACACCATTGAAAACAACATCGCTTTCGGCGTGGATGGCCATCAGCTTACCGCCGTCCGCCATGCCGCCACCCTGGCCGATGTGGACAGCAACATCAAGGAATTCTCCCAGGGCTATGGCACAGTGCTGGGCGAACGGGGTGTTACCGTTTCCGGCGGTCAGAAGCAGCGTATCTCCATCGCCCGTGCGCTGATGAAGGATGCCTCCATTCTGATTTTGGACGACTCTGTTTCCGCTGTTGACACCAAGACCGAACGTACCATTTTGGAAAACCTGCGCACCACCCGCGGCGGCAAGACCACCATTCTCATTGCCCACCGCATTTCCACCATCGAATCCATGGACAAGGTGCTCTTCATTGACAATGGCCGCCTGGCCGCTTTCGGCAAGCACGAAGACCTGTACGCCACCTGTAAAGAATACCGCAAGATGGTAGACCTGCAGAAGCTGGAAGAGGAAGGAGGTAATCACAATGCTTGATTTTCTGAAAGAATTTTTGCCCATCGTCATTGTGGTTTCCCTCATCGGCTCTTTCACTACCGCCTTTATCATTGCCTGGTTTGCCCTGAAAAAGCGCAAGGATGACGGCGACGACCGAGAGCGTAAGATCTCCGACAAAGAGCTGTTCAAGCGCCTGCTGCACTATGTCAAGCCCCACTGGAAGAGCTTTATCGCCGTGTTTGCCATTATGCTCTTCTCCGCCGGCTACGATGTGGTCTCTCCCCTGCTGATGAAGTGGGTACTGGAGCTAATCGCCGGCGACTTTGCCCTCCGGGAGCTGTACACCCTGGTGGCGGTATACGCCAGTATTTTGGTGGTCAGCCTGATTTGCACCTATCTCCAGGCCCTGCTGCTGCAACGCATCGGTCTGAAGATTCTGTCCCAGCTCCGCCTGGACACCTTCACCCACATCGAAAAGCTGAGCCACGAGCAGCTCAACAACATCCCTGTGGGCAAGCTGGTGACCCGCGTCACCAACGACCCCAACCGCATTTCCTTCATGTTCACCAACATTTTCGTGACCCTGCTGAAAAATTCCATGGTCATTATCGGCGTGTTGGTGGCCATGTTCCTGCTCAACTACGCGCTGACCTTAATGATCCTGTGCTTTGTGCCCTTTGTGGTGCTGTTTACCCTGCTGTTCCGCCAGTTCAGCCGCCGGGTCCACCGCAAGGTCACCAACGCCACCACCGACATCAACACCTACCTGTCCGAGAATCTCTCCGGCATGAAGATCACCCAGATCTTCAACCGGGAAGAGCGGAAATTCCAGGACTTCGCTCTCCGCAGCCGCAATCTGAAGAAGGCCAAGCAGAACAGAATGTACGTCTTCGGCATTTTCCGTCCCATGGTGTATATGCTGTTCGTCTCCAGCCAGATGTGCCTGTTCTTCTTTGCAGCCCGTGGATACATCCAGCAGAGCGAATTCATGGGTCAGATGATCGATGCTTCTCTGGTGGTTGCTTTCTACGGCTATATCTCCCGTTTCTTCAACCCCATTCAGACTCTGGCTGAGCAGTTTGACATGCTTCAGCAGAGCTTTGCAGGCGCCGAAAAGATCTTCTCCATTTTGGATATGGTGCCTCAGGTGGTGGACGAACCCGACGCCATGGAGCTGGACGAAATCAAGGGCGAGATCGAATTTAAGGATGTGTGGTTTGCCTACAAGCCCGACGAATGGGTGCTGCAGGGCGTGTCCTTCCACATTGATCCCAAGCAGACCGTGGCCTTTGTAGGTTCCACCGGCTCCGGTAAGACCACCATTCTGAGTCTGATCTGCCGCAACTATGACATCCAAAAGGGCCAGATCCTGATTGACGGCATCGATATCAAGAAAATCAAGATTTCTTCCCTGCGCCGCCATTTCGGCCAGATGCTGCAGGACGTGTTCCTCTTTGCCGGCGACATCCGCAGCAACATCCTGCTGCGCAGCGAGGGTATTTCCGACGAGGAAGTCATGGAAGCCTGCCGCTATGTCAACGCCGACTCTTTCATTAACCGTTTGGAAAAGGGTCTTGATGAGCCTGTCCGGGAGCGGGGCAACAACTTCTCCGCCGGTCAGCGTCAGCTGCTTTCCTTTGCCCGTACCATCATCCACAAGCCCAGCGTCATGATTCTCGACGAGGCCACCGCCAATATCGATACAGAGACCGAGCTGCTGATTCAGGATTCTCTGGAAAAGATGAAGAACATCGGCACCATGCTGATCGTAGCCCACCGTCTTTCCACCATCCAGCACGCCGACAACATCATCCTGCTGAGCCATGGTAAGATCATGGAACAGGGCAACCACCAGCAGCTGCTGGCTCAAAAGGGCCGCTACTATCACCTGTACACCCTGCAGTACAGCAAGCAGCAGCTTATGAACAACTAAATACCAACCGCCGGGGCGCGTTGTAAAACGCGCCCCCATTTTTGTAACAAAACCCCAGGGAGCGTCGCTCCCTGGGGTTGTTATTGTAATTTATTATTGGCCCAAAATCATATCAATACCCGTCTGGAGGTGTTTTGCCGTGGCCGTCTGGGGGATGTAGGCCACCATCTGTCCGTCCGCACCGATGAAATAGGTAACGGGAATACTCTGCACGCCATACAGATAGGCCGCTTCCCCGGTGGTATCATAAAACACAGGAAACTGATATCCTTGCTGGGCAATATAGTCTTTTGCCGTTTCAAAATCATCGCCGGATGTGATGTTGACCATCAAAAACTGCACCTTGTCGCCCAGTTCCTTATATTTCTTCTCAAAATCCGGCATTTCTGCCTTGCAGGGTGGACACCAGCTGGCCCAGAAATTCAGCACCACAGGTTTCCCACGAAAATCCGACAGTTTGACCGGCTCACCCTTTTCATTATAAACCGTAAAATCCGGCGCGTACTGCACAGGCTCGGTGGGAGCAGTAGTTTCCACCGCATCCTGACAACCTGCCAGCAGCATTGCCACAATCAGCAGGCTGATCCATAAAAACTTATATTTCATCGTTCCTCCTTGGGTTTTTGTTAGTATACCCATTTGTCGTCATTGGTTACATCGCCGTCACCGCTGATGGGTATTTTCTCTCCCAGATAGGTGGGTTTCGGCAGGAAGATGGTGGAGAGCACATCTTTGTTTCGGGCCATGATTTCCCGGATGTCCCGCATCAACTGGCCGGTATAACTGCGGTAATCCGCTGACACACCGTAAGCTTCCAAACCCAGCGCCCGGGCAATCTGCAGTGCCCGATGCAGGTGATATTCCTGCGTGACGATGATGACCTTTTCCACGCCAAAAATCTCCTTAGCCCTGTATAGGCTCTCATAGGTAGAAAATCCGGCGTGATCCATAAACACATCCTGAGAGGACACGCCCTCTGCCAGGGCATACTGTTTCATGGCACCCACCTCGTCATATTCACGTTGGCCGTGGTCGCCACTCATCAGCAGCTTGGGAGCTGCTCCTGCCCGATACAGTTCCACACTGCGCCGCAGACGGTCCTCCAACATGTGACTGGGGGTTCCATCCTCATAAACCCGGCAGCCCAGTACCAGAATGCAGTCCACATCTGGGAGTTCTGCCGCCTCCGAAGATAATAATATTTGATTTTTCGTACTGAGCACCACATAACCGTTGACACCCAACATCAGCACACCGCCGCATACCGCCAGCAGTGCCAATATCAGCCCAGTAATCCATAGTTTCTTTTTCATAGCCTCACCGCCTTTTGTCCATTATACCAAGGGGCGTCTTCAAATACAAGCCTTCTCTTGACAAGTTCCCCTCATCATCGCATAATGAAGAAAAAACATCGGAAGGAACTGACTATGGCCTATATTATCTTTGACATGGACGATACCCTCCTCAATGATCGGCGCCGCATCACGCCCTACACGCTGCAGATTCTGAAAAAACTGCAAGCAATGGGGCACAAGCTGGTGATCAACACCGCCCGCTCCAAGCAATTTGACCAGGATTATTTCGACCAGCTCCGTCCCGACTATGCCATCCTCAACGGTGGTGCCCTGATTGTGGACAAGGACGAACGCACGGTCTATCAGGCGCAGCTGGATGTGGCCGCCACCCAAGCCTTTATTGCCGATCTTCTGCAGATCTGCGACAATTTCACCGTACAGTCGGAGACCGGGCCCTATTCTCACCTGGGCAAATACACCGGACAAAATGCCCTCCCCTTTGACTTTACTGCCCAGCCCTTTCCCTATCCCAGCTTCAAGATCGTCGCCTCCATTGAAAATGACCAAGCCGCCTTCGACCTGGCGGAAAAGCACGGTCTTACCTGTGTTTCCTATTTTGGCGGCGCTTTCAAGCGTTTCAATCATCACCATGCCACCAAAGCTCAAGGCAATCGGAAGCTGATGGCGCTGCTGGGCGGCAGTCTTTCTCAGGTCATCGCCTTTGGCGACGATTGGGGCGATTTGGAAATGCTGCAGCAGGCCGGCATCGGTGTGCTGATGAAAAATGCCCATCCTCAGCTACACGGTCTTTGCTCCCATATTTCTGAATACACCAACGACCAGGACGGCGTGGCTCGTTTTCTCGCCCGCCACTTTGGCCTGGAATAACACAAAAATACAGCCCGCCTCCAAAAGGAGGCGGGCCGCACCGCTATATATTCCCGCTGTTTTTTGATTAATGGGTGGCCAGCACCGTCATGGTGAACAGGCCCATCTTGCTGTCAAACTTACAGCCCGTCATTGAATACGCGGCCCCCATCCCAGCCATGGCTTGGGCCACCAGCATGGCGGTATCCTCACACTGCTCACTACCCATGCGCATGGGTGTATATATCCGCACTGCCACCGTGACCAATCCTTTGTCCACTTGTTCCAGATCCGCCGCAGCCACAGTCCCTGTCAAATAGGGCATTTTCTCTGGAGGAAAGCCCCGCTGAATCCGAATTCCGGCCTTTTGCAACGTCTCAATCACTTCCGTTACTTTTTCGATCCCCAAGTGTCCTCACTTCCCTTCTCCACGCACAGCGCCCAGCGATACACAGCGCCTGTGAACATGGCCATATCCTCTATGCGCCGCAGCAGATACTTTTTCTCGGCGACAGTCAGCGTATCCTCCGGTTCCGCCGCCACATGGACGGGCAGCACACAGATATACTGTCCCCGCGGCACTTCTCCCAAGGGCGAAAACTGACGCTCCATATTCTGCCAGGAACTACTGTTGACGCTGTGGAAGAACACTTTGATCGGTTGTTCCCCTGCTGCGGTCTGAATGGTTGCGGGCATACCGTAGCGTTCAAAAATCCCGTCCATCAGTTTTCTCATCTCAAACCCCTCGGAACGAAAAACAATCCACGCAGTAGGGAGAAATGATCAGATCCGCCTGCTTCCGTAGGCATCGGGTGGCCGCACTGGTGCCGCCGGGCACCAGTGTCACATCCCCAATCTGCATCCGCTGCATCCCCGCCACCGGATCCGTCTCTGCCAGGGCTGCCAGTGCATACAGCGCACCGGCAGCCACAAAGGATGCCCTGCAGTCCTCCGGCGTCAGACCCTTCCGTAGCCGGGCGCTGATATTGGTCACCGCACTGGCGCAAAACAGCTCCAGCAGTTGTTCCTGTGCCGTATCCACACTCCCGGCCAGCAGTAGCGCCTGGGCCAGGGTCTGCTCTACCAGCGTCATACGTACAGCACCGCGGCGGCATCGGTGCAGATCTTATTGAAGCCGGAGATGGAGGTAATGGCAGCACGCTCCAGCTGACGGTCGATCAGCTTGTCGTATTCCACCAGAACATCACCGCAGCAGATCTGCTCCAAAGTATAGCGATTATCCAGGCCAACCAAAACACCGTCCCCCAGCTGGCTGGTACGGTGGACAGTGGCACCCAGAGGGGTACCGATGCAGCCGGTGCCCTGGAAATTCAGGCCGGCGGCCGCATCCCGCAGTTCGGGCATCATCAGCATCTGTGCCAGTGTGCCGCTGCCGCAGATCAGGGTGTTCAGGGTATAGGGCTCAAACTGGCTCCAGAATTCTACCAACTGCTGATAGCTCAGTACACCGGAAGTGCCGGAAATGGGATCCTCGCCAATGGTGTAGATGGGGCTGGCATTGTCATTCTCGTCGCCGTTCATGATCACATCCAGCGCATCCATCAGCTGCATTTTCTGGATATTTGCGCCGATCTGCCGCAGCATGACGCCAAACAAATCCAGCTTCTGGAAACGGATAGCTTCATAGCTGGCCACCAGCATACGGCCACGCTTGTGAAGCTTCACCAGATGTTCCTTGGTCTTGACCTGGGTCTCAGGAATACTGGTGCCCTCCGCCACATCCCGCAGCGCCTTATCGTCATCGGTTGCCTCAGAGTAAATGGAGCGGTAATCCATGGCATCGATCATGGTCTTGGTGGCCACGATGGAAGGCAGAATGTTGTTTTCCTCCATGCCCACCCGCACCGTGCGGGAAATGTACTCAGGGAACAGCACCGCAGATTCAGAGGTGCGGAAAAATTTCTCCACAGGAGAAGAATTGGCGCCCTTGGCGTGGATGCCAAAGCGCTTGAGCTGGCGCTGGAAAGCATCAGTACCCTCCAGGGCAGTGCCCCGATAGTTTTCGCTGGGATCCAAGCTCTCCAGCACCTGGGTAAAGTTCATGCCCTCCTGCCGATACATGCCCTTTTCCAGTCTCAGATTGTCAAAAGCCATATTTTTTGTCCTCCTTACAGTTTAAAAGTAACGGTCGTTCTGCTGGTATCCACCTTGACCACCAGATACGTCTGGCCGGAAGTGTTGACGTACACGCCGCCGAAGCCATCAGCCGCCAATTTGTTATAGCCAAGTGTAGGGGCGGCACCACTATACTCCACTGTGACAAAGCCCTCCATCTGTACGGAAGCCATGCCCTGGTCCACCATGTGGGCCACACCGCAGAATCGATCATTGGTCAGGCATACATCTGCCATGCCCTCCGAATTGATTTTGCACACCTGTCCCTCCCCAGCGCCGCAATCAGGAAAGGTCACCAACAGACGACCGATCCCTTCATACGAAATATTCATACTTTTTCCTCCTTATATTATTGTAATATGGTCACCGGGCCAAACCCGGAAAAACCCTTTGTAACGCAGATTTCCAATTAAATCAAAAATCCGCTCTCCACCGCTTCCCTGGCATCTGCGGCACGCCCCAGTTGGGTCACCACCGGCATCATCTGACGCATTCGCTGCTCCAGCGCAGTCTTTAGCTGCAACAAGTCCTCGCTGCCCGCCTTTTCCACGATGCTTCGCAGCACCGGTTCGGTTGCCCCCAGATCCAGGGTCAGGCACAGCCGCACCACATCATCCTGAATCTGCTTTTCATACTTCGCTCCCAGCTGCGCCTGTTTGAAAAGCGCCCGGTATTCCACCTGGGCGCCATATTCCTCCGCCAACGCCTTCAGCGCAGGCGCTTTGCCGGACATGGCCTTCAATACGCCCGCCGACCGTTGGGCGGGCACCGCCACAAAGGAAAATTCATAGGCATCCACCGGCTCCCGCAGGATCGCGCAGCATACCTGCCCGTCGTAATACTCGCCCTTCTGATGGCCGCAGGTGCCATATTCGCTGCCGCAGATGGAGCAGGTGCTGCTGGCCATGGCACAGCCCACCGACACCTCTTTTTTGATGCCCGCCTCAATATCAGCGATCAGCTCGTCGGCATGACCGCCCCGACGAATATAGGCCCAGGCCTTGATATAGCTGATGCCCATATCCCGCACCACCTGGGTTTCAAAAATGCGGGCCACCTGGTTGTCGCTGCGCCACTGATGATCCAGCACGCCGGTTTTTCCGATAAACATTCTTGCCAGCATTGGCAGCGCCTGTGTATCAAAGCAGTCCATGTCCCGGTCCGGCTGATCGTCGCACAGCCGCACGCAGAACACATATACATCCTCCGGCCGCAGTTTTCCCTTGGCCTGGGCGTTGATGGCCTCCATCTGGGCCGCTGTGGCTACGCCGCCACCCATGGCCTCCACTGCTTTCTTGATTTCCATTTTCTTCCTCCTTATTCCTTCCTTGCCTTTTCCGCCTGGGCCTTGTACAGCTCCGCCCGGGCTTCCTGGGTGATATCCTGCAGGCTAATGTCATTCCAAACGATTTCCACCCGGTCGTCCAGTCCCTCATAAGCCAGGAACATTCGGCAGATCTTTCGCAGCGCCGGTTCCACCGTCCGTCGCAGAGCCCATATCTCACTGGTGAGAATATCCGCCTGCTGGGTGCTCATTCGTTCTGTGGTGCTCCAATTCAGGCCCAGCAGGAATGGGGGTAACCCGGTTTTTGCCACCAGCTGTTCCAGCATCTGCCGCACCGGCACTTGGGAGTCCAACACCGGGGCTTCCCCGCCGATGACCTTGATTTCCACATCTCCCATGGCCACAAAATCCCGAACCGTACCGTTTTTGTTGTCCTCCATGGCCCTGGCCCATTCACTGGCCACCTGCTTACTTCTCTCCTGCACCACAGCCGGGTCCAGATTCTCCCCGTTTTTACACACCACGCTGTAACGCAGATTGCCGGCCCGTTCCCAGTTGGTGCCGATGGTGTTGTAAATCTTCATCAGGATGTCCGCCAAAAATGGCATACCCCGGAACAGGCTGACGCCATAAGGATGCTTGGCCTCCGGATTCAGTGTGGTAAACAGCAGCAGATGAGGATAAGGCAGCGGGCGCATCATGCCGCCGCTGTCCGGCCCCCACAGCACCACTTCCATGGGGCTGTCGCCCTCACTGGCCTCCAATTGCGTCACATCGCCCCAGCACAGGCCAACCACCCGATTGCCCGCCACCACAATTTCGCCTACTGCCCGGCCATAGGTCAGCAAGCTGTCCACATAGCAGCTGAGAAAACTGTCAATACCCACCTGCCCGTAGCCACAGGGCATGGTTTTCAAAAATTCCTCTAACTTCTTTTGGACATACCCATTGGGACAGGCTACCGAAAAGCCGCCGGAAAGTCGCACCAATTTCCCTATGGCCGCATCCAGTACCGGAATGGCCTCCCGCATCTGCCGGTAGATCTGCTCCTCTCCACCGCCCAGAGGTGTAAACCCCCGCAATGCGCTGAAAGGATGGGTCTGCCCACTGCGTAGCTGACACACCGTCACCGGCAGCTTTTCCTTTTGATTTCTCCTCAAAAAATTCTCCCCTTTCATCATGTAAATTGTTGTTTAGCTTACGAAATGATGCGCGCAGCGCCTCGGCCCCCTTGTGCAAAGGGGGCTGTCAAAATCGGCATTTCGGAACCGATTTTGACTGGGGGATTGCCACAAATCGGCACAAAACAATCCCTCCGGCCCTTCGGGCCACCTCATCTCCGCGCTAAGAGCCGCCTTCGGCGGTTGCGCTCCGAAACGCGCCTGCGGGCGCAGCCTTTGCACAAGGGAGGCTTTTGCGCCTTCGGCGCTATAAACAACAGTTTATCTTCCCTTTCTTGCCACGCTGCACACCGCAAAGCCCCCCTTGCTCTCCCCCAGCATAGTGGATACGAAATAGCGCATATCGTCCATGGCGTGGTCGTTTTCCTTCCGCACCCGTTCCCGGCTGTCCGAACTAAGATCCCACACATAGCCTTCGATCTCCCGCAGGCAGTCCTCACAGCCTTCACACAACACGATCCTGCCATTTTTCAGCGCGTCCGCGGTCATCCGGATGCCAGCCAGCACATCATTGTGGGCTTTTTTCACCGGCCATCCTCTGCGCCGCAGCACTTCCATAAAACTGGCCGCTGACGGATCGATCACCACCGCCGTGATCTTCCGTCCCCCCGCCAGTTTTTTCAGCGCATCGGCATATTCTTCGTCCGTCATCTGCCGCCGTTCCCGCCGGGAATCGAAATAAAACTCCCCAATTCGATACCACACCGCCTCTTTGCGCCCCCACAGGCCCATGGACGTGGGATTGACCGTACCGTAATCGCAGGAAATACAGTATTCCTCCATCGGCTCTTCCGGTGGCGATTGCACCATCTCCCCATGAAAAAAGTCATACACCCGTCCCTCTGCCTGCACCCATTGCCCCAGAATGTAGCGCCGGTAAAACACCCCGGTGTACAGCCTTTGATACCGCTGCCGGATGGCCGGTGTCAGCGACGGATTATCCTCCATGGTGAATTTCAGCCGCAGGCAGTTTCGCTTCTCCGCCTCCATGATCCAAGTTTTGTAAAACCAATGCTCCGGCCCGCCGGGATTGCAGTTGAACCACAGGCGGCTGCCAGCCACCGAACACCGGGCGCAGGCCTGCTCCACAAAAGAACGGGGCATCAGCGCCACCTCATCCAGCAAAACCCCGGCAAAGGTGATGCCTTGGATCAGGGAAGCGGAACTTTCATCCCGCCCGCCAAAGATGTAAAATTGATTTTCATGGCCGAAAAACTTCACCGTCAGCAGATTTTCCGTCCGCTTTTCCCGCCAAACGGCCCCCATTCCTTCCAGTTTTGGCAGCACCTCTGCCAATACATTTCGCCGCAGTGATGCAATGGTCTTTCCGCAGATACCGAAGCGCTGCCCATCAAAGCAGGCGCTGGCCCACAGAAAAAAGGACAATCCCATGGCCAAAGTCTTTCCCGAACGCACCGCCCCATCGCAGACGATGGCCTCCATCCCCTCATCCCGGCCACCGGGCAGCCACCAGGTCAGTACCCGCCGCTGCTTGGCAGAAAATCCGGTGTAATTCATGGTTCCTCCCCAGAAGCGCTTTGCAGTGCCCGCAGGAATTCCTCCGGGTCAGCCCCCTCCTGCCCAGCCGCCTGGGCCAGCTGCTCCAACGCCTTCAGCCTGTCAATCAGTCGGATTTCTACGGTGCCCTTTTCATTGCGTTTGATCTCACTCAGCAACGACAAGTCCAGCTTGTCCAGTTTGGGATCATCCTCCAGTGCCAAGCGCACACAGTCATTGGCTCTGCCAAAGGCCAGTTCCGCCAACCGACGGGTCACGTCTTCCCGGCAGATCTGCCCACTGCGGATTCTCTCTTTCAGGGTCTTTGCCCCGTTTTTCTGTTCCATAACCCTCCTCCCTTTCCATCCGTACCCGCAAAACAAAAAATAGTTGCAGACAAAGGTGCAACCTTTTTAAAAAATATTTTTGAAACTTGCTGCAAAAATTGTCGAAACACAGTTTTTTGTTGACAAAGCAGCCAATTGTGGATATAATGCTTTCATATACGGAAAAAGGCAGCGAAGAGAAGAGTAGCCAGAGGAAACCGTTCAGCGAGCCCCGGTTGGTGCAAAGGGGGTACGGCAGCATTTGGCGAACATGGTCTCGGAGCCGGAGTGTCGATAGGTAGGCATTCCCGGGTGCGCCCGTTATCGCGTTTTGAGGCAGAGTTTCTCTGTGAATCAAGGTGGTACCGCGTAAATTCACGCCCTTGGAGTATTCCAAGGGCGTTTTCTATTTTGTAAAGGAGAATTTTTATGTGCAACACTTGCAAGGGTAAGTATTACATTACCACCCCCATTTACTATCCCTCTTCCAATCTCCACATCGGCCATGCCTACTGCACCGTGGCCACCGACACCATGGCTCGCTACAAGCGCCTGCAGGGTTACGATGTGTGCTTCCTCACCGGCACCGATGAGCACGGCCAGAAGATCGAGGACAAGGCCAAGGAAGCAGGCGTCACCCCCCAGCAGTTCGTGGACAACATCGTGCTGGGTGAAAAGGGCGTGCTGGATCTGTGGAAGCTGATGAACATCTCCCACGACCGCTTCATCCGCACCACCGATGACTACCATGTGGAAGCCATCCAGAAGATTTTTAAGCTGATGTACGAGCGGGGCGACATCTACAAGGGTGAATACGCCGGCAAGTACTGCAAGCCCTGTGAGTCCTTCTGGACCGAGAGCCAGCTGGTGGACGGCAAGTGCCCCGACTGCGGCCGTGAGGTGCAGGATGCCAAGGAAGAGGCCTATTTCTTCCGTCTTTCCAAGTATGCCGATCGAGTCCGCGACCTGCTGGAAAACACCGATTTCCTGCAGCCCCGGAGCCGTGTCAACGAAATGGTCAATAATTTTATCAAGCCCGGCCTGAACGACCTGTGCGTTTCCCGTACCAGCTTTACCTGGGGCGTTCCCGTAGATTTTGATCCCGGCCATGTGGTGTATGTTTGGATCGATGCCCTGTTTAACTACATGACTGCCCTGGGCTTCCAGAACGACAAGAAGACCGGTCTCGACGAATTCTGGCCTGCCGATGTCCACTTTGTGGGCAAGGAAATCGTCCGTTTCCACGCCATCATCTGGCCCGCCATGCTGATGAGCCTGGATCTGCCCCTGCCCAAGAAGGTCTACGGCCACGGCTGGCTGAACTTCAATGGTGAGAAGATGAGCAAATCCCGTGGCAACGTTGTCGACCCCTATCTGCTGAGCCAGCGTTTCGGTGTGGATGCCCTGCGCTTCTTCCTGCTGCGTACCTTCCCCTTCGGCAGTGATGGCAACTTCACCAACGAACTGCTGATCAACACCATCAACATCGACCTGGCCAACACCCTGGGCAACCTGGTTTCCCGTACCGTTGCCATGAACCAGAAGTATTTTGGCGGCGAACTGGCTGTTGGCGGTGAAAACGCCGAGCTGGACAACGAGGTCAAGACCCTGGCCGAGGAAGTGGTAGCCAATTACGAAAAGCAGATGGATTCCTTCCAGTTCTCCCTGGCGCTGAATGAGGTCTTCCGCCTGCTGGACCGTGCCAACAAGTATATCGACGAAACCACCCCCTGGATTTTGGCCAAGTCCGACGAAACCAAGCCGAGACTCCTGACCGTCATGAAGAATCTGTGCGAGTGCATCCGCCTGTCCGCCATCCTGCTGACCCCCTTCATGCCCGAGTCCGCCGAAAAGATCCTGGATCTGCTGAATGTGCCGGTTGATGCCCGTAGCTTCAGCGCCCGCTGCTACTGCGCCGACGAAAACGCTGTTTGGAACACCTCCGTTGGTGCCCCCCTGTTCCCCCGCATTGATATGGAAAAGGAGCTGAAAGAATTGGAAGAGCTGTCTAAGCCCAAGTCCCCCATCGAGATCGAGCCCTACTCCGAGGAAACCGTTGATTTCGACACCTTCTGCAAGTCCGATTTCCGGGCTGTGAAGGTGCTGGACTGCCAGAATGTGAAGAAGTCCGACAAGCTGCTGCAGTTTACTTTGGACGACGGCACCGGCAATCCCCGCCAGATCCTCTCCGGCATTGCCAAGTTCTACAAGCCTGAGGAACTGATCGGCAAGACCTTGGTGGCCATCGTGAACCTGCCCCCCAGAAAGATGATGGGCCGGGAGTCCTGTGGCATGCTGATCTCCGCCATCCACACCGATAATGGTGAAGAGAAGCTGAACCTGCTGATGGTGGACGACGCCATCCCCGCCGGCGCAAAGCTGGGCTAACCCATAACAAACCGGCTCCGGGATTTCCCTGGAGCCGGTTTTTAGTGCACATCTTCAAATTTCAGTTTATCGAGCAGATGGAGCAGCCACAAAATAAACGGTGTCATCCCGAACCATCCCGCAGGATGGTGTGGGGATCCCCCGGTAACGAGGGAAAACCTGCCCCGAGCGCATCGTTTTGTTGTCCTTTTCGACCGGGGGATTGC
>JBGVMD010000016.1:0-15908 GCA_045124575.1 Faecousia sp. | reverse complement strand
AGTGCGCACACTGGCGTGGGAATCCCCCAGTTTTAAGGGGGAACCTGCCGAAAAAGTAACCCCATACCTTTGGGGATTGCGAACCATTCTGCGGAATGGTTCGCAATGACACCTTCCTTAGGGATCGGCATCTGCCCGATAAACTGAAATTTACGGTTCTTGTGCTGTCGTCAATTTTCCCATTTTTTCTACAAGAGGGACATGTTATGATAGCGCCAAAGGGGGGAAACGTTTGCTGGGAGAAAGGATATGCCTACTGCGTCGGGGGCAGGGATGGAGCCAAGCGGAACTGGCCGGACGGCTGCGGGTCAGTCCCAGTACGGTAGGAATGTACGAGCAGGGCCGGCGGGAGCCGTCCCTGGCCGGGGTGGTGGAATTGAGCCGGGCATTGGGCGTCAGTGTGGACTATTTGCTGACCGGTACCCCTCTGACCGCCGGGGACAGCGCCGCCATGAAGATGGCGTTGGAGAAAAATCTGCCAGGACCCAAAAGAGGCTGCGGCGGCTTTTCCAGAGAGGAACTGGCGGTGCTGTATGCCGCCATGCTGACAGAGGGCGCATGAAACTTGACAAAGGGTGTATATTTCCGCTATCATAGGCATCAGAGGTGATACTTATGACAGACGCAGAATTCATGGATGCGGCGCTGGCGCTGGCCAAAGAAGCTTCCGCGGATGGTGAAGTGCCGGTGGGCTGTGTAATCGTCCGGGATGGACAGATCGTCGGTCGGGGCAGAAACCGCCGGGAGAAGGCACGCAACGCCCTGAGCCACGCTGAGATCGAGGCCATCCACGATGCCTGTTCCAATTTGGGGGGCTGGCGGTTGTGGGACTGCACGCTGTATGTGACGCTGGAACCTTGTCCCATGTGTGCCGGCGCCATCATCAACGCCCGGATCCCCCGGGTGGTGTTCGGTGCCAGTGATGCCAAATGCGGCGCCTGCGGCTCGGTATGCGATTTGACCACCATGGATTTTAACCACCATCCGGTGGTGGAAAAGGGCGTGGGGCAGGAAAAAGCGGCGGCGCTGCTGCAGGAATTTTTCCAAAACCTTCGTGTGGAGCTACGCTCCCGTCCCAAATGGAAGCCACTGCCCAAATAGCGGAATATCCTCCCAAAGGGGAAGGAGACCAATATGAACAGAAAAAAACGCAGCACCGTTTTCGGTGCTGCGCTCATTCTTTTAGGCCTTGTTTTGGGCGTGTGCCTGGGGACGGTGTTGGGGCACCGGCAGACTGGCCAGCTGCATTGGCCCCGGCTACCCCAGGGAAGTGGAGCAAATCCGGGCCAGACGGTGCCGCCAAACCAACCGCAGGTGCCGGTGGGACCGGCGGGAACGGGAGTGTCGTTTTCTTCATCGGATGCCAAGAAAATCTCCATGCGGTATGCGGATGATTGCGGTTACCGCCCGAATATCAAGAAACTGCTGCAGCAGCCACTATTTTGGGATCTGACAGGGGATGCGCCCACGGTGCTGATCTTTCATACCCACGCCAGTGAAAGTTATACAAAGCAGACGGCCCAGGACTACCAGGAGACCACAGAATTTCGCACCCTGAACACCGCATACAACATGGTGGCCCTGGGGGATAAACTGGCGACACTGCTGGAGCAGGCGGGGATTGGGGTGATCCATGATCGCACGCTTCATGATTACCCGTCCTATAACAGCGCTTACACCAATTCCCGGCAGTCGGTGCAGGATTATTTGCGCCGGTATCCCTCCATTCAGGTGGTGCTGGATCTGCACCGGGATGCGGCGCTTAATTCCGATGGCAGCCAGTATGCGCCCACGGTGACGGTGAACGGGGAAACGGTGGCGCAGCTAATGCTGGTGGTGGGTACCGATGCCTCGGGGATGCTGCATCCCCGGTGGGAAGAAAACCTGTCGGCGGCGGTAAAACTGCAGGTGCTGCTGGAACGGCAGGTGCCGGGCATTACCCGGCCCACCATTCTGCGGGCCCAGCGGTATAACCATGACCTATCCGATGGGGCCATGATCGTGGAAATTGGTACTGCCGGAAATTCACTGCAACAGGCCATGGCGGCAGTGCCCTATCTGGCAGAAGCGCTGATCACTCTGTGTCAGGGAACTACAGCAGATTCCACCAGCTGAGCTGGTGACTTTCCGCAATGGAGGTGGCCATAAAACTCAAGTGGGCGCAGGTGGCGGAAAAATGGGGATTCTCCCGCATCCCGGCATAAATTTTCAATTCCCGGAAAAGACCGTCCAGCTCGTCCATAGGGGTATGGTCTGCAAAGGCGGCGGTGAAACGGTGAAATTTCTCCCATCGGACGGTAGCGTGTTGCGCCAAGTCCTGGGCGGTGGCCCAGTCCTCCTTGAGGGCTGCAACGGAAGCCTGCTCCAAATCGGCGGCAATGGGGTCGTAAATTCTGACCAGTGCCCCGTGAATGGCTAAGCTACCGCCTAAGAGTGAGGCAAGGATGAAAAGACCGAGCCAAAAACGCTTCATGGGGCATCCTCCTTGGGTACAAAGTGGATATGGTCGATTTTGTCTACCGTCAGCAGCCATGTGGTGGAAATCAGAGCGTGGTGTTCCTGCAAAATACGGCTGAGCCAACTGTCGTCCTTGCCGCTGAGGTCCAGATTTTCCCGAAACAGGTGGCCGTCTTCGATGATGGTGATGGGTAAAAACTGTCGGCTTGCCTCAATGCCGGCATCCTTGGCAGAAATGGGTTTGAACTGAGGGAAGGGAAAGACGGAGAAATTACCGTCGGTTTCCAAAATGGCAAACTGCACCTGCTCGATGCTCAGCACATCCTTTTCCCGCAGATGGCCGGTCAGCTCGTCCATGGTGATGGAGGTGCGGCGCAGATTGTCCTGCAAGATTTTGCCGTTTTCGATCAGGATCACCGGCTTGCCGCAGAGCCACCGGCGCAGCAGCACAAACCGCATGGATAGCACCGATAGGATCATCCCTACACCCAGCACCGTCAAAATGGGCACAAGGCCGGACAGCAGGGGGATCCCGCCATCTTGCATGGGGATGGCGGCCAAGTTGGCCACCAGCATGGTCACCACAAATTCCGTGGGTTCCATTTGGCCGATCTGCCGCTTGCCCATAAGGCGGACGACCCCGATCAGGATCAGGTACAAAATGATGGTACGAAGATAGGATAATAGCAAATTTCGTCACCTCTTGCGCTAGGATACCCGGAAACAAACAAAAAATGCAAAATCCGCAGAGCCTATCTGCGGATTTTGCATTAAGAAAAGAGGAGAGGAAAAATGAAAAAGATGAAATTGGATATTTTATATTTTTATAATATGGGATAAATATGAAGAAAAAAAGAGGAGAAGTGTTAAAAAAGTCTTAAGTTTCGGGGATTTTTGAATATTATCCAGCGGGAAAAGGCCCGGAAAAAAGTGATGGAGCTGTCTGCGCGATACGGTCTGCGGGTGGATCCCGATGCCATGATCGAAGACATTTCCGTGGGTATGCAGCAGCGTACTGAAATCCTGAAGATGCTCTACCGGGATAATGACATTCTGATCTTTGATGAGCCTACCGCAGTGCTGACGCCCCAGGAGATCGAGGAACTTCTGCAGATCATGAAGAATTTGGCAGATGAGGGCAAATCCATTTTGTTCATTACCCATAAGCTCAATGAGATCAAGGCGGTGGCAGATCGCTGCTCCGTGCTGCGTAAGGGTAAGTATATCGGTACGGTGGATGTGGCCAGCTGCTCCAAGGCAGAGCTTTCCAAAATGATGGTGGGCCGTGACGTGGAATTTGCGGTGCAGAAGGAGGATGCTAAGCCGGAAGAAGTGGTGCTGGATATCCGCAATATGTCCGTGGAATCCAAGATCGGCAAGAAACTGGCGGTGAATAATGTCTCCTTCCAGGTGCGTGCCGGTGAGATCGTCTGCATTGCCGGTATTGACGGCAACGGTCAGAGCGAACTGGTGTATGGCATTTCCGGTCTGGAACCTGTGGCCGGCGGTACGGTGAGCCTGTGTGGTACAGATATTACCCATGCGCCCATTCGGAAACGTTCCAACATGGGCATGAGCCACATTCCGGAGGATCGGCACAAGCACGGTCTTGTGCTGGATTATACGCTGGAGGACAATATGATCCTGCAGCGCTACTATGAAGCGGATTTTACCGATCGGATCGGTTTCCTGCGCCGTAACAATATTCGGGAGTATGCCCAGCGGCTGATCGAGCAGTATGACGTGCGCAGCGGTCAGGGCCCGGTAACGATTGCCCGGTCCATGTCCGGTGGTAACCAGCAGAAGGCCATTGTGGCCCGGGAAATCGACAAAGAGCCCCAGCTGCTCATTGCGGTGCAGCCGACCCGGGGTCTGGATGTGGGTGCCATTGAGTATATCCATAAGCAGATCGTGGCACAGCGGGACGCCGGCAAGGCGGTGCTGCTGGTGTCTTTGGAACTGGATGAAGTCATGACGGTGTCCGACCGGATTTTGGTGATGTATGAGGGTGAGCTGGTGGGTCAGCTGGATCCCAAGACCACCACGGTGGAAGAACTGGGTCTGTATATGGCTGGCGCGAAGAGGGGGGAAGTGTGATGAAAAACAACAAAACATCTCTGCTTCACAGCGACGGCGTTCAGACCTTGCTGTCGTCCCTGATGTGCATTCTGGGTGGCTTGGTTCTGGGCTATCTGGTGCTGCTGATCATTGAACCCAAGGGTGCGCTGGAAGCCATTGTGGCGGTTATGAAGAGTTTCTTCCGCTTCCCCGGCAAGCTGATGCTGAAGTATTTTGGCCAGACGCTGGTGCGTACGGTGCCGCTTTTGATGTGTGCCCTCTCTGTTTTGTTTGCCTATAAGGTGGGTATGTTCAACATTGGCGTGGCGGGTCAATATGTGGCAGGTGCCTGCGGCTGTTTGTACGCAGCGCTGGCATGGAAACTGCCGTGGCTGCCCTGCGTGCTGATTGGCATGGCAGCAGCGGCGCTGTTGGGCGCAATCGCCGGTTTGCTGCGCACCAAGTGCAATGTGAACATCGTCATCTCCGGCATTATGCTCAACTGGATCACACTGTATCTGACCAACCTGATTTTGGGCCAGGTCAAGAGCCCTGCCAGTCCCTATACCCTGAACCTCATGGGAAACAATCCCTCTGCACTCCTGCCCAGCCTGGGCCTTGGCGCGTTTTTCAATAATGAAAAGAGTGTGACCATTGCCATTCCCTTGGCTATTTTGGTGGCTGTGGCGGTTTGGGTGGTGCTGAACAAGACCAAGTTTGGCTATGAGCTGAAGGCCACCGGCCACAACTATCATGCCGCCAAATATGCCGGCATGAAGGAAGATAGAAACATCATTCTCACCATGGTCATTGCCGGCGCACTGGCAGGCCTGGGTGCGGCACTGCTGTTCTTGACCGGCATTGAGGAATGGGAAACCACCATCGCTTCCGTGCCTGCCATGGGCTTCAATGGCATTGCGGTGGCTTTCTTGGGTGGCCTGAGCCCCTTGGGCAGCATTCTTTCAGCCTTCTTCATTCAGTACATCACCTTTGGTGGTGGCAATGTGGATCTGCAGGTGTACTGCTCTCAGATCTCCAGTCTCATTTCCAGTCTGATCATTTATCTGTGCGCCTTTGTGGTATTCTTTAAGTACTTTATTCAGGCGCAGCTGCGGAAACGCAGCGAAAAGTTGGCTGCTGCAGCTCAGGAAGGAGGCGAAGAGAAATGATTCTGCTTCTGCAATATACACTGATCTTCGCATCCGTGCTGATGCTTGTGGCACTGGGTGGCTGCTTCGCCGAGCGCAGTGGCGTCATTAACATCGGCCTGGAGGGCATCATGGTGGTTGGCGCTTTGGGCGGTGCCTTGGTCATGAAATTCCTGCCTGTTTCTGCAGGCGTTTTCCCTATGGTGGCACTGACGGTGCTGGCCAGTGCGGCCTTTGGTTGCCTGTTCTCTTTGCTGTTAGCGGTGGCGGCTATTAGCTTCCGTGCGGATCAGACCATTACCGGTACGGCCATGAATATGCTGGCCACTGCCGGCGCGACCGTGGCGGTCAAGGCCATGAATACCGCTACTTCCGGTGGCAACGACGTATCTTCTGACATTGCCTATACCCATGCCAAGGACCTGTTCATCGTCCGCTTGGGCGATTTTGAGTTCAACTGGTTTATGCTGGTGGCAGTGCTGTGTTTGGTGATCTCCTATGTGGCGCTGTATAAGACCCGGTTTGGTCTTCGTCTGCGCTCTTGTGGTGAACACCCTCAAGCCGCTGCCTCTGTGGGCATTCATGTGCAGAAAATGCGCTATGCCGGTGTGCTGCTTTCCGGTTTGCTGGGCGGTTTGGGCGGTATTGTGTATATCACCGCCGGCGTCAGCGTCTGGAAATTTGAAAACGGTGTGGCAGGCTTTGGCTTCCTGGCCATGGCGGTTATGATCTTCGGTGCATGGCACCCGCTGAAAATTGCGCTGGCAGCCCTGCTGTTTGGCTTCCTGCGGGCGCTGGGCAATGTCTATTCCGGCTTTGACCTGCTGATGGCGCTGCGTATTCCCAGCGTGGTCTACAATATGCTGCCGTAT
Organism: Faecousia sp.; assembly: GCA_045124575.1. Classification (GTDB taxonomy): domain Bacteria; phylum Bacillota; class Clostridia; order Oscillospirales; family Oscillospiraceae; genus Faecousia. The sequence continues at coordinate 9,373 of JBGVMD010000016.1, read as the reverse complement.
ATCATTTCTCTGGCGGTGCTGGCACTGACTTCCAAGAAGTCCCGGGCACCCAAGGCTGCGGGCATTCCTTACGATAAGGGAACCCGATAAGAAACAAAAACTCCGCCTGCCAATTGGCAGGCGGAATTTTTATTTAGAACTTAGCCGTTGTGCTGCCGCATTTCCATTCGCTTCCAACTCATGAATCCATACAGATCATTGACCAGGAACATCACGAAGCAGATGATGACGGAAAGATAGCTGATATCTTCTCTCGCTGCCAAGATCCAAAGCGCGATTAGTACCAAATCGTTGGCGGCATAGGCCAGCGCAAAGTAAGGGCTGCGCCGGAAGGTCAGATACACCGCCAGAAAAGTGGTGGTCACCGATACGGTGCTGGGGAGTATGTTCGCTGTATTAAAGTAGTCCAAAATAAAATAGAAAGCAACAGTCACCACGGCTGTCAGTACGCACATGAACACAGTTTCTCCCTTGCAGATTCGGTTCACCGCCACCTCTGCCCGGTTGCCATTGTAAGGATTCCGCAGCCATGAAATGAGGGCGAACAGCGCCATAGGAGCGGTCATGCCGAGGTATGTGATCATCTCCCCGTAATAGGAAAAGCTATAAGAAATGATGCCGTAAAGCAGGCTGAATAGGATCATCAGCGCCTGGCCGATGGGGTTGCCTTTGGCATTAAAAATGAGAGAAGTGACACCGATCAGTGAAGCTGCCAATGTCATAAAATTTTCCTGATCAAAGGTCAGAAAGGATAGCAGAACCAATCCTGCAGAGCCGCTCCATAAGATCTGTTCGCTCCTGGAAAAGTAAGAGATCAACTTCTTCATACGTCCTCCAAAACAAAAAGCACCCGCCTGCACATCTTCTAAGACCTAACGATGTGCAAACAAGCGCTTTCGCCCACTACCCGGTGGCAGTACAATATTCTTACGAGATTATACTGGCAAGCGTGGAGAATGTCAAGGAAAATATAGGCCGCAGGAAAAACTCCCGCTTACCGGTTAAGGCAAGCGGGATTCTGCTTAGATATAAAGGTTTACCTGAAGGTCATTCCACTTATGCACTCTGCGTTTGCTGCTCAAGCTGTACAAATACGCTTTTGCATCTTTGCTTGTCACAAGGAATGTTGCAAACAGCAGGTAATCAGAACTTAATTCCTGCCGTCCTTGATGGCAGCCTGTGCTGCTATCAGCAAAAGAGGGAAATTATTCTACCCCATACTTTTCTTTTAATCGCTTCAAGAATGCCGAGGCATCGTCTCTTTCTTCTTGTGTGCTGCCCCACCAACCTTCACAGAACTCAAAATCAGACATCATATCCAACACCTTTGGTGTATATACCCTTGTAATTCTTAAATTCTCAATTAATTCTATTGGAACATAATCAACATAGTATCTTCTGCCGCGACTAAGGCCTAAAACAGAAATTGCTGTTTTGTTTTCGTCTGGTAATCTTTCGTCCCAAAGTCGTCCGCAAAGATACACTTTTGTATTACCCTTAAATGCAGCGGTGCCATATCGTAGAACACCATTTTCGTCAATTCGTGTTTTCTTTATGTTTCCTGCAACAGCATATCTCCATGAGTTTTTCATTTTCTTCACCTCTTGAACATAGTATATCACACCTTTTGTCCAATAAAAAGGACTTTGCATAAAAAATCCGCCCGATTTCTCGAGCGGATAGTTTTGTTTTATAAAGTCAGCAATTACTTGCTTTCTTTAATTGCAGCCTGTGGTGCTATGCACAAAAGAGGGAACTTTTAGGGGGCCAAGAGAACCACACCCGTGTCCTATCTGCCTTTTGTCAGTTCTTTTTGGTTGACTTTACATTGCCTTTTTTATCGTATTCTGTAACATAATTGATGTTGCCTTTGCTGTCGTATTCTGTAAGGGTCTTCACACGACCTTCGTCGTCATACTCCCATACTTTTGTATAATCCAGAGCACCGCTTGTTACATAGTGCGAGGAGCTCACTTTGTTTCCTGCTTCGTCGTATTTATCCCAAAATCTTAAGCTATCTCCATCTGAATAGATTGCATATTGTTTACACTCGGTCAAATTGTTGTTTTCGTCATAAAAATACAAGCTATAGGATTTTCCGCCTTGGTAAGTAATGGTGTCAGAACGAGATAGCAAATCTTTATCGTCGTATTGCATAGTGGTTTCTGTGAACATTTTGTTGTCTTGGTATTGGGTTCTCTTTATAACTTGCCCTTTGGAGTTATATGCGAATGTAATGTAGTATGTTAATACATTATCCTTATCGTAGTGGTTTTTACGGGAGCAATTTCCGTCTGCTCCATACTGATAGATAGATGTACCGACCACCTCTCCTTGGACAATTGTAATTTCTTTCACGAGCCTGTTTTGTTCATCAAACTCTTGCTCAATCCTCGTTGATGCTTTCGTGCTGCACGACGATAAAATGAACAGTACAGCAAGTAATCCTACTACCATACCTTTACGATAGTTTCGAATACTCATATTCTACCCCCGTTGTTCCTTTTTTGCTTATTTTATCACTAAATCAAATTAAAAGCAATAACGAGTAATATACAAAAATCCCCTCGGATGTTTCCGAGGGGATTCGTTATTGGGGTTAGATATTAGCCCTTAATAGCAGCCTGTGGTGCTACTATCAAGGGCAGGAGAAAAATCCTGTGTCACCACAATTTTCGTAGTAGATCTGCGTTTTCCTTCCAATTTACAGTGCAGAGGCTTGTCCGGATCGCCATTGATGCGAATATACCAGTCAAATCCGTCTTTCTTGACCACGATTTTGCTAAAGTAAGCTTCGATAACAGATTCCGGAACATCCTCTCCTTCTTTTGGGCAGGAATACTGAGATAGGGCATATTGCAGAATCGTGAGCTTCTCCTTGTAATGTTCGATCACCTTGGGTTCGCGTTTTTGGGAAAGCTCCTCGATCTCCTTTTGGAGTTTCTGCATTTTCGGCTCCAACTCTTCGGACTTCATCCGGAACATATCCTTGCTCAAGTCCCCATCGGCCCGCATCTCAATCAGATTATCCATCCGCTTCTGCAAGCGGTCCAGTTCCCGCTGCTTCATTTCCAAAACCGCTTCGGTTCTGCGGTCTTCATCGGTGTTTTCGTTGTAGTTTTCTAAGATGGAGTTGGCCAGCGCCAGCACTTTATCCTTCTGCGACAGATACTTACGGAAGATCAAATTTGCCATCATCTGCAAGCGCCATTCCGGGATCATGGGAGATTGGCAGATTCCCTCCAAGGGAAGGCCCTTTTTCTTTCGGCTTTCGTAGGAGCCTGTGTGGACAGAACTATAACACTGATAGGCATTTCCCGGCTGCCGGTCGGGGCGATCCCACCGCCGGGTGTTAAAGGTATGTCCGCACTCACAGATCAGTAGTTTACCCCACACTGTGGTCCTGGCATGCTTGCCTCTGCGACTGCCCTTGTTAAGATAGGGCATGTTGTTTGTTTTACTCTCCATAATTCTCTGTACCCTTTCATATTCTTCGACCGTAACGATCGGTTCATGCTTGCCTTCTACTTGCGTAAATTCCAGTTCACCGTAGTTCTTAACTTTCTTCTGCTTCAAGTAATCGGGGACATACTCCTTGTGGTAGGTGATGATACCGCAATAGAAGGAATTTTTCAGCACATGGGAAATGACTGTGGGGAACCACTTGTCCTTGCCTTGGGAAGTCTTGCGCCCATGCAATTCCAGTTCGTCTTTGATTTTCACCAACCCATAGCCATCCAAATACAAATCGAAGATCATTCGGACCGTTTCCGCCTGCTCTGGATCAATTACATAATCAACCAATTTTGTCTTGTCCGGCAAAAGGGTTTCAACCCGGGTATAGCCAAGAATGTTGCCGTTTCCGTAATAAACGCCATTGTTCATGGATGTCTGCTGACCGCTTTTCACACGGATAGAGGTTTTACGACTTTCATCCTGGGCAAGGGTTGCCATGATGGTGAGCCGAAGCTCACCATCACCGTCAAAGGTTTTGATGCCGTCATTGATGAAGTATACATCTACACCGTGTTCTTTTAGCATACGGGTGTACTGCAAGGTATCCACGGTGTTTCGAGCAAAGCGGGATACTTCACGGGTTAGAATCATATCAAATTTATGCTGCTTCGCATCCTCGATCATCCGCATAAAGTCTTCTCGCTTTTCTGCGGATGTACCGGTGATGCCCTCGTCAATATACTGGTCTACCAATGTCCACTCTGGATGCAACTCCAAAAGCGGCTTATACCAATCTAACTGATTCTCAAGGGCAGACAACTGTGCTTCATGCTCCGTAGATACACGGGCATAGATACAGACTCGTAGATGTCGCCGCAGATAATCCATAGAATATGGAATCATGATGCTTCCTCCTTTTCCTCCATAATCGCAAACTTTGATAAATCCACAACATCCGCATACTCATTCAGGATGCTGCGAAGCATCTGCGCAGGGATATGGCCATCTTTGTATAATTGCTCAATCAATTTCAAAGCGGCAAAATAATGCGCAGAAGTATATTCTGCGTCCATTTTATTCAAGTTGATCCTCCTTTTCCAATGTACCGCTTATCGGGAATGATCTCGCATTCGGGCAAGGCGCTGCTGCCGTTCCTTTAATGCGATTACGATTTCCTGCATCATTTGAGTCGTGTTGAAGTGTCGGGGAAAATAGGGTCTCAGGTCTGCCACTTTGAAGCTAATCTTCTCCTGTTGGTTTGCCTTAGGCTCACGCATGATAGTGAAGATCCGGTCCATGTTCAGCCGGCCGGCTTGACTCAGTTGTTTCAACTGCTGTGCCTGAGATAAAGAGGGTGTGCAATCTTCGCTCTCCATGGTTTCCAGCAGATTGGTCTGTTCGGTATCCGTGAGGTAGGACAGTTCTACCGCCGGGGTGAGAGCAATCTTGCCTTCATCCACCATTTGTAAAATGCCGGGAATCAGATTTGTAAGGCGGATGTAGCGTTTGACTTGACGGGCACTGTCATCCGCTTCTTGGGCAATCACTTCATCAGACCGTAACTTCGGGCCAACTTGGCCCGAAGTTAAATCTGTCCGCTGACCTTGACGGTTCATAGCTTCCATCTTCAGCTTGTAAGCGAATGCCTTCTCGCTGGGGAGGATTTTCTCCCTGTGGAGGTTGCTATCTACCAATGCGATGGCTGCAGCGTCACGATCCATTTCAGTAATTAAGGCAGGAACCTTCTCGATTCCTGCCTTCTTGCATGCGTGCAATCTCCGATGCCCAGAGATCACTTCATATTCATCATTGGGGAGAGGTCGGACCACCAACGGAGTCAGCAAACCTTGGGTAAGAATACTCCATGTGAGTTGGTCCATTTCTTCATTGTCTGTTACCTTGAAGGGATGCCCTTCAAAAGGTTTCAGTTTTTCAATAGGCAGATACTCTGCTCTTGTTTCTTTCATCGTTCATAACTCCTTTCAATTCGTCTGTTGTGTTCCATAGCCTCCTGCTCTGCCTGCCGTTCTAAATCAAGAAGTCCTGCTATCTTGGCACTTCTTTCCTCAATGCGCCTTGCGCTGCGCAGCTGCTTCCGCAGAGGCTCGATCTTCTTGGTGATGGTTTTTGCTTCTTCTTTTAATTGGGCTTTTTCTTCCTCCGGTGCCCGCCGGATGCGGTTACGGATGTGTTCTCTCTCATCTACCAATTGGATGATCTGTGTTTCGATGTTCTCCTGAAATGCAAAAAGCTCCTGGGCAGTACCAATTTGGTACTGCGCCAGAAGCTTGATGTCTTCTGCATATTCGTCCATCTTTCGTATTTCTGCTCTCAATTCTGGGGATAGCGGATAGATGGGCCTTTTGCCATATTCTTGTTTCACGATGCTGATCTCCAACAGTTCCAGCATCAGAAAGAACGGGAATGCCAATGCGCCCATCCAGGGGGCGCGGTACATCGTTCTTTCCAGGTCGTAAAGTGGTGTCTGCCGTTTACGGTAGATAGGTTGTTCTCTTCTTTGAAAATACACCTCATCTTTGAAGCGGTTATCATAAACGGTACGGTTGAGTCTTTCTTTCGAATATCCAACCGAGGATAGCCGCACGGCTCGTTGCCATCCCGGTGCTTTCACTGAAGGTTCACCGGTATTCATATCTCTGGAGAAGGTGTAGCCAAGTGTGGTAAGCCGACGTTCAAACTCTTGTCTGTCAAAGGAAAGGGAAAGACAATATTCAATATCCTTTCGGAGCATATCTCTGTGGGTCAGCTTGCCGACATGATGCGCCCAGTAAGCACCCTTCTCACCGCCGTAGAAGCTGGCATTCTCCAATACGGATTTGTTCCGTTCCCGGCAGATGGCATCAGAGATCTCCCGCAGCTTGTAATGATCAGACACATGGTTTTCAAATTTTCTTCCGGTCTTGAAGGAAACGGAGTTGATGACGAAGTGGTTATGCAGAGAATCTGTATTCAAATGGGTGGTGACAACGATCTGATACTCGTCTCCCCACATCCGCTTTGCTGTCTCCATGCCAATTTGATACGCCTCTTCCGGAGTTACCTCGCCGGGTTTGAAACTCTGAAATCCATGGTAGGCAACATTCCCACCCAGCTTACCAAACTGCTTCTTGGTGGCGATCATTGCCCCATAAGGGTCATGCTTAGGACAGTTGATGGTGCTGACATACATCTTCTTGTCCGTCTTTTCGTCGTTCTGAGTATAGATCAGTGCTCGGTACAGATCGTCGTCCAGATACTTTTGATCGGTAGTCTTATCGGGGTTTTCCGCATAGTCGATGACATCTTTCAAGCTGCCCTTTACGGGCCAAAATCCTGTTGTAGCGATAGTCTCACCTCCTCCACGATTTCTTTCTGCACCTGCTTTCGGGGCAGGAACAGGTTCTTCTGCAGATCATTCAGTAGTGCCGTTAGTACTGCTTCAGTTTCTGTATTGAATGGTAGGTTGCTGATCTCGCACAGTTTGGAATACACCTCATAGAAGCGGTCGTTCAAAAGAGGTCCGGGTTCATAACCCAGACCTCTTTTACGCAGATATTCAGATAAGGATAACCCGCACTTCTGCGCCAGCTTATCCAACTGTGCCTTCTCTTTTCCCGTAACACGGATATTGATTAGTTTTCTGCTATCATTCATATTGACTCCTTTCTTATCGGGGGATTGGGGCACACCCCAAAGAGAAGCAGAGGGCACGGGACCCTCTGCTGCCTTGGAACTTGCTTTACAAGTTCCCTGCTTGTTATGGTATAGGACAGCTCTGCTCCCGGCATCTGCCGGTCGAACTCCGACCGTCCATACCCGCTTTTCAAGTTGCCAAAGTGCCAAAATGACACTTTGCCTCCTTTTGTGCCACAGTGGCACATTATTTTCGAAATTTTCCTGTGTTTGTGCCAAAAGCCGGGGTTTTGGCTCAACCAAACAGATCGTCCAAATCCTGCAGTACATTGCGTCGATTTTCCTCTTTTTGCTCTTCGGTCAGTTCTGTGTTTACCGCCTGAACAGCAGGAATGGTTGGGGCAATGCTTGCACCACCAATCTCTTCCCGTAGCATCTGCCGGATACTCTCAAGCAGCGGTCTGTCATCTTGTTCTATACGGGAGATATAGGCGCACAGCGCATCTACAGCAAAGCGGTTTCGGGTAGTCTTTCCCCGCTGCGGAAACTGCTGCAGATACTCTGCCGCCATCCGCTCCCGCTCATCATCCAGGTCAAAGCGCAGATTGATGCGATACACATTCATCCCTTGCCTCCCAACTGCAATTCAGCCAAGTATTCATATCCCTTGGCTGCGGCGCAGATGTCGTCAACAAACTTGACCCGGTCAGCATTGACTTTACCAAAGTGCTTCACAAGGCAACCACCGCCGCCGGTAATATAAAGCATCATGGTTCCCTCGTCATAACCGTGCTCCCGGAGTCTGCGGAAGATGCCGTCCACATACTCCTTTGCGATCATGCGGATGAGCTTGATATCCGCTGCGGGGATGGAAGCAGTACCGGTGCAGAGGACTTCCTCAATGATGGCATCGTTGATCTCCCGCGCACATCTCTGCATGAACATCTCCCGGATGGCAAGGGTGCATTGATAGGTGCCGAACGACTCGGTGTACATCTTGCCGGACTGGGGTCTGCCGTTGACCATATACAGCACATTCATAGTGCCGTTGCCAATATCGGCAACCAAATTGACGCCCTTCATGGTGGAAGCAAATTCAGCAATGGCGGCATAGCCTTGGGGATAGATCCGCACATCGTCGATGGTGATGTGGTAATCCACCTTCTTATAGTTGAACTCTACTTCTTTGTTCTTGCCCAGGTAGGCGGCAAACTCTTTCTTCTGCCCGGAAGTCCAGGTGAGGGGTAAGCCTGCCGCAAGGACAATATTGGCTTCAGTAAGTTCTGCGTCTTTCAGTTCCTTGGCGATGGCTACCAGGGTCAGCAGATAGTAGTCCTCGTCTTTGATTTTCTCTGCGATAAATTCCTTGTGTCCTTCTCCAATCAAGTAATACCGTCCGTTATAGGTCAGCATATCGCCAGTGAAGAGGGGTTCAGAATCATATCCCAGGATGCCGGTCTTGAAACAGTGGTTTGCTGTTTTGATGTTGCCATAGCCATGGTCAACACCGATGATCAGTTGGTCATTCAGTCTTTTCATTTTCATTCCTCCTTAGTTGTTGTTCATGATGGATTGATAGAGCCTTTGGTTGGCAGGCAGTACCGCTTCCCGGAAATACCTGCAGTTAATGCGGGTGAGGGATAGCTGCTGCGGACAAGGCATTTCCAGCAGCAGGCAGATTCCTTCATCCCAGTTACAGCAGCGGGACACCAATTTCCGCACTTGCTCCGCCTGGGATGGTGTGATGATTAAGGGCATTTGCGTTCCTCCTTTCATAGGTGATGGTCAGGACAGCCACCTGTTCACAGAATTTTTATTGCATTTTGATTTCTTGTTTGATATAATTATCGAACAAGTGTTCTACTACGCAATGTGCTGTCCCTCTACCTATGGGAGAAATAAGCACCGCAAAGCGGAACCTTTTTACAAAATATTTTGAAAAATTTCTGCCTTTCACATTTCACAGGCGATTTGAAGCAAATTTCTGAATTTCCTTGTTTTGGGCATAAAAAAAGCAGGATCCGAAGATCCTGCTTCTATTCGACATATTGGAATTTATCGACCAGCTATGCCTTTTCCAACCACATAAATACCAACCAGCATTTCAGCGATTGATATTCCCAATAGAAGTCCTGAGAAAAAATCTTTTACATTGGAACCGCCAAGCGTATAAGAAAGTGCCTGCAATGCAATTCCCATTACAATAAGTAACACTCCGTAAAGCAAGTTTTTTTGCTTTTCCAAATCCTGTGTCCTTTTCAGCAAATCCATGATTTGCTCGTCA
>JBGVMD010000015.1:0-25770 GCA_045124575.1 Faecousia sp. | reverse complement strand
CACCTTTCTGCTACCTCCTTAAGTGATTGGACACCACTATGGTAGCGATTTTGTTAGGTGCTGACAATGGCTTTTTTTACGCCGGTCAGATTATGCACTTTTCGAGCCCTTTTACTGTATTTCTAATTTACCATAAACACTTGCTGTGGGCACATACATAAATGTAAAGCACAAATCAACAACAAAGATTTTGTAAACGAAACGGAAAAGATTGCTTTTTTATATGGAATAGTTATATTCACCTTCGGCGCCGGGCGGAGGAGGATAGGTCGCAAAGAGGAAAGCACATATATCAATCCGGATTGCAACTGTCGAAGGAATAGGAAAAAAATTCTGCCAGCAAATGGAAAAGAGCCAGACTTCACCGAAAAGTGAAATCTGGCTCTTTTGGCACATATATACTTTTGGGCAGAAAATTTCTTTGTCTACCGCTACCGATGGAACAAGCTGACTCGAAAGACAATAAAATCGGGATGGTTATTCTGCTGTCAAAAAGGTGAAATCTAATTCCTGACGAGGTGCTGTTTTGACGGTTATTTTTGTTTGTACTAAGTTAATTACTAAGCATTTTTGCTGTGGCAGTTTGTTCATCCGAGGTGAAGGCAGATATAGTGAAGGATGAGTGTATTTGCCGCAGCATGTAGGGGTTGACAACTTTGACTTTTATGTGTATTATTATTTTGCAACTGGGGATTAGTTGCAAAGGTGGTGAGGACTTGGGCAGTCAACTCGAGAAAGCAAAGGCAAGGCTAAAAGTGGAGCCGAGCGACTATACTTTTGACGAGGCAAGGAGTTTATTGAAAACCTTGGGGTACACTGAATATAATAAGGGGAAGAGCTCGGGTTCACGAGTGATGTTTGCGAAGGCTGGAGTGAAGATATTGTTGCACAAACCTCATCCAGGAAATGAGATGAAACGATATGCAGTTCGGCAACTCAAAGATCAACTCGAATCGATGGGAGAATTGTAATGAAGAATGTATTAGAGTACAAAGGATATCTTGCTAGAATTGAGTATAGCGTGGAAGATAGGGTTTTGTACGGAAAAATTGAGGGCATTAGGGACCTGATCAATTTTGAGAGTGACTCAATAGATAATATTGAAAATGAATTCCATTGTGCGGTAGACGACTATTTGGAGATGTGTGAAACATTGGGAGAGGTTCCCGACAAGGCGTACAGTGGCACGTTTAATGTGCGCATAAATCCTATGCTCCACAGAAAAGTTGCGTTGCAAGCATTTAGAAACGGTGAAACACTTAACAGTACTGTTGAGAAGGCGATAGAGGCATACACGAATGACACAACGAGCAAAAGAGTGGAGGAAATCTGGAATGCGGTTTCTTCTTACAGCGAAAAGGCTTCGAATGTCAGCAGCGCAAACTATAATGGATGGATATTTGGAAATAATACTGCTAAATTAAGGGTGGTTGGATCATGATTGACTTCAAAAGATACTTCAATGATGAATATCAGTTTGCTCTGATCAATGCTGTGTATTCACAAGTAGATAACAGCTTGCAAGGTGCTGAACTGGGGATCAATATAGAAGATAGTGTTAATGCCAATGTTCGAGAAAACCACATGGAAGTAACATTCCGGCGAAAAGTTTTCTTTGAACCGGAGGCACTATACTCTATTGATGTTACCTTTGCCTTTATGCTTACTTTCAGAGATGGTGATTTGGCGATGGAGGCCCAAAATATAGACTGGGGCAAAGAATTGATTGAGAATGACAATCCGTATTTGGGAAATGTTATTAGTAGGGCATCTTTCCTGATCGCTACCCTCACCTCTTCGTATGGGCAACAGCCGCTGGTAACTCCTCCTAATGTTATCCGCCAATAAAGAACCCTGACGGCACCGCTCTTATGAAGGGCGGTGCTATTTTGTTTTCTTGAAGGCGGATTATACGTGGTGGACGACGGATCGTGAAACTAGTCAATAATAGATGAGGAGCGTACAAATGAGAATGCCGGAGAACCGTTATTGTGATCCCCATTGCAGCTGGCTTAGGGTGGCTATCTGGGAAGCCTATAATCACAAGGACTATTACAATGGGGATGTCATTTCTTTTCGCGAGATGGAGATAGATCATATTGTCGCGCAAGACCTGTATAAAACTCCCAATAAATTAAAAGATAGACTCAAGGAGCTGGGGCTGAATCCAGATTTTCCAAAGGATGATCTGTTGAACTTTGTTCCAACTCGAGGTGGAACGAATGTTGAAAAATATAAATTAGAAGGAGATCAGGTAATATTAAAAGCGCTCTCGACTGCTAAGAAAAATAAAGAGACTATTAAACAGAAAATCGACTATTTTTTCAGGTATGCTAATGCGATAGAGGTGGCTGCTAAAATAGCAGCGAATATTACTAGCGAGGAACAGCGCAAAGATGTTATTGATATAATTTTGCACGATATAGAGGATTTTCGGGAAGAAACGTTTATTAATCAAAACTATCGTTTTTGTGGTTTGCCAACTCAATTTGTAAAAGCTACAAGAAATGTTAGATTGGTTGGCTGCTTGCCGGAGTTTAATAATCCGATGCCGTCCTGTAACATTGAATTTAGAACACTACTACTCAGAGGAATAACACTTTGTATACCAGGAACAGAAGTGCTAGGGTCATTGTGTAGAGGTAATCATACACCGATAGATGGAAGATTGAGAAGCTATTTGCATAAGGACATCTCCGATGAGTTGTACTATTGGAATCTGGGAAACAGCAGCTTCAAACTGGGGGAATGTGAGTCTAACGAGTTATGTGAAATAATTGATGATTATGCGGAGGCCTATATAGATGCACTTATGAATTGTGAAAGGGAAAATGATATTGAGGAGTGCTGTTTAGTTGAAGGCGGAATTCGACTTTTCAGAGTTCGTCAATCTATATATGATTGCGTATATAAGTTTGTTGCAAATAATCCGTTATGCTATCAGAATGTGAAGATGGAATGTAGTCAAAATATGCTCCGGGTCTATTCATTAAATGAGAGATTGCATTTTGCAACTAGACTCGAGAATGTAAAGATGCCATTCTGGTACAATGAACCGGAATTCTGGATTATATTACAGCCGTATTATACTGAACATAATACATTTATGGATCGAGAGGGCTTGTGGTCGCCATCTAAGGTGCGGAAATGGCTTTTGGAGAACCTCTTTGCTGATGCAATTCGAAGCTCCACTGAGAGGCGAAGATCCAATAAGATTCCAGAGAGAGATGGGATCAACAAAACAATCGACGCAATAACAGCGGTATATATGGATGAAATTCTGAGCAGCATAAGAACACTTGACAAAAGAATTCCGGGCAAGATCACTAGTGAAGAGGAACTACTTGACATAGTAAATATTCTACACTCTTATTTTTCTTTACCAAATGCAAAGGATTATTATGGAGTGGAAAGACTCGAAATTTACGATATGCTATTAACTTTACTTGAGGGTTTAGATCTCGAAAATACCTCTTATAGGTATATTGCAAGCAATCTAGGGAACCTAGAGATACATACGAAAGAAGAAGCAATTATTTTTGTAGAGCATCTAATAGGTGTGCAAAAGGAAAAGCGGATTTATAGTGCAAACGATATTGAGCGAGTGCTTCGCTGTGTGAGAGAATGCATCGAAAGAACTTCTGAGGAGCTGGGATTCCAAACAATACAGAAGATGTCGTTATTCTTATCTGGCTTGATTAGGGTCTATAATAGAAACTTACTTATATCAAAGTATTTGTACATTGCGCGGGACAGTAATTTCTAGCCTTTGCGGAAACCAAAATTGTTAAGTCTCTGTATTGATCTGTGTTTGAACCTATAGAGGTCATAACGCAACGTATGAGGCGGATTTCGGAGGAATGCCCAAGATTGCAAACTCTGCAGAAACGCTCCGAAGCCATAATTGTTAATGGAGAAGGCTGTGTAGAAGGTATATATGCGTTGAAGTTAGCAGCGGATAACCCATGCCGCAGAAGTTTAGTTGCTGGGAAATGTTTTGGTAGATGGCTCAACCATATTTACGGTAGTATAGCTGCTGATGGGAAATGCGCAAAGTGTCATGCCAAATGTTCGTGAGGATAAGAACATATCGTTTTTGTTGGGTGCTCTGCGGAGTAAGAGGAAAGAGAGAAGGAGAAATAAGATGGCCAAAAATGATTTGGTATTGCTAGATGGAATTTTAGACGAGTATTTATCAAAGGGTTTGCCCTCAAATAAAACAGACGAGGTGTTTGAGTATTTAGCTACGGAACAAATTTTGAAAGACTATGCATTTACAAAAGAGCAATTACTCAGTGGGTCCGTGGATGGTCGTAATGATGGAGGGATTGACGAATTCTTCATTTTGGTGAATGGGCATCTTGCAGAGAGAATACCGGAGGATTATTGGCCCAAATCAAACGCAGAGTTGGAAGTATATATTATTACATGCAAACACGATGATTCGTTTAAACAGGCGCCGATTACAACAATGATTCCTAGTTTGATGGAATTACTTGATTTTACAATTCCGTCTACGAACTTAACAAATTCGTATAATAAACTTCTTTTAAGGAAAAGAGAAGTGTTGATTTCAACTTATAGGCGCCTAGCAACGGCGCTAGTAAAGTTTAATATAAATGTTGTATACGCATGCAGAGGCGACGAGGTAATTGAAACCAACATACAAACAAAGGCGGATCAAGCTGAGACAATATGTCAAGAGTTCTTTAGCGATTGCACGGCTACATTTACTTTTTGGGGAAATAGCAGACTCCTTGCTAGATATAGAGAACGCCCCAATGGTACGCTAGAGCTAAAATATGAACACTGTATTAATCAAGAAGGGCAGTATGTTGTGGTCGCAACACTGAGCGACTATTGTAAATTTATTACTGACGACAAAGGCAATCTCAATAGACACCTATTCGACTCAAATGTTAGAGACTATCTAGGACTAAATCCGGTTAACAAGGATATTCTAAAATCGCTCAAAGAAACGGACGGACCGAATTTTTGGTGGATGAATAACGGTATTACAATTATTGGAACGCATGCGCACATTGTGGGAAGCAGTATCTCGATTCAGAATGTGCAAATTGTCAATGGCTTACAAACTTCTGAATCGATATTCAATTACTTTAAAGATGGAGAGGGGAACGCCGATCCAAGATCAGTTCTTGTGAAGATTCTTATTACTAATGATGCTAATACGCGAAACGCAATAATCTATGCTACCAATAACCAAACCAATGTAAATGTTACTGCATTGCGTGCTACAGATAAAATTCAGCAGGACATCGAAGATGCACTCAAATTGCATGAGATATACTATAATCGTCGCACGAATTATTATAAGAATCAGGGCATACCAGAAAGCGCAATAATTGATCCGCTTGCACTTGCCGCGGCATATATATGCTTGTTTTACAAAAATCCATATAAAGCAACTTCGCTAAAACAGAAATTCATGCGTGACGATTTGAAATATGAACAAGTTTTCTCGCCAACTGCAGACTTGAATGTTTGGTATCCTCTTGCGATCCTAATGAAAAAAACTGATGCGTTACTTACGGAATTGAAGCCCTATGTAGGAAGTAAAACGGCACGGTTTTTAAAGAATTTCAGGCATATTATTTTATTTATCACCGTTTCGCGGTTGCTTGGGACATTTGCATTTGGGGAAAAGCAAGTCATTGCACTTGATCTTAATAGATACACGAGGGAAGAACTTGAAGCAACAATATCGGACCTAAAAGAGGTGGATCCGAATTGCTTCCATACTGCCAGGAAATTGCCCGCGGCTTTTTATACAACATGTTTTGGTTATGTCGCAAAAAAACACGACATTCAGGCTATTCAAGCTATACAAGCAAAAAATAGGGAGTTGTGGACTGGTGAAATGCTGCTCTCAAGCTATGCTCTAACAGATGAAATTGTTGAGAGAGTGTTTGCGGCACTCCCCGAACAACCGTGGCCTGCCAAGATTCATAAACAAGTAGCGGAGAACTTAAAACTGAGGGAAATGGTTGTTTCTAACGCGATAGCATATCTGATTTATGTTGGAAGGTTGCAAGATCAGGTATATGGATATGTATTTGATGGTGAAGGCAATGTTGTTGCGGAAAGAGAACATTTTGGTCATACTGAAAATGAGGCGCGAGAGAAACTAGAAGAGCAAAAAGCTGCGAGAGAGAAAAAATTTGGGGCAGATTCTTTTTGATGAATGGTCGAAACACATACATATTTTGCGGGCAACCTCTTCGTTGATAACTGCGTCGGGAGCTGAAACCATTTGCTTCCTAGGACGATAAGTGCACGAGAGGTAGCAATAATGATCTGTGTAGGCCGTTGGCGATACATTGGTTTTGGCCGTTATTTGTCCGTTAATCAAAAAACGCACTGTGAAGGATGTAATAAATATGCAAGAAATAAAACTCTTTGCGTTAAAATAACGAATAAATAAAAGAAAAACGGATAAATGCAGAACAAATTCGGAGAAAATCGGTTCTGTTAATCCGCAGGTCGTTGGTTCGAGTCCAACAGGGGGAGCCAAAGGACTACACCGTTTGGTGTGGTCCTTTTTATTTTCCCGTCCTATGCTGTCTTGCATTGAGAAACACAAGGTGCTATAATAATTCTAGCTACCCTAAATTTGGAAGGGGCGTGTTATGGAATGGAACAGAAATTGATTATTGGCTTGCTGTGTGCCTCCGTGGCCATGTTGCTGGCGCCACTGGTTATTTGGCTGGCAGGAAAAATGGGAAAGCATAGCAATCAGCAGCGAAAAGCCTTTGGGCTGAGCGCCATGCTGCGGATTTTCCTGTGGCTCCTGGGCGCTGTGTGGTGCCTGCGATATGCTGTGGGCTATTTTATTATTGTATCCCAGCAGGCAGATGCGAAATTGACAGTGTGGGAAGAGATCATCGACAGCTTGCTGCGCGCCATGCAAACATTCTCCATGGGTGGAGATTATACATACTACGTGGCCGAGGGCCGAAACATGATGGCCTACGTTTTTGGCGGTGATTCCTGGCTGGTACCGCTGTATAGCTGGTATCATGCCTTGCTGACCATCGTCGCGCCCATTGCAGGCGGCGCCATTCTGTTTGAAATTCTGGCCAGTATTTTCCCTGCCATCCGCCTGCAGCTGGCCTATTGGTGCTTTTGGCGGGAAAAGTATTATTTCAGCAAGATCAATCCGGCCGCTCTGGCGCTGGCCAACAGCCTGCAGGCAGGCGGGGGAAAGCACCCGGTTTTGATTTTTACTGATGCCTATGGTGAAGACAATGGCAAAAAAAGCCCGGAGCTGTTGGCGGAGGCGAAGCGCCTTGGGGCCATCTGCATTCGGGAAGATCTGGGGCATATTCGCAAGAACTGCCTTGGCCGCCGAACCTTCCTTTTGATGGATGAACAGGAGAGCCGCAATCTGCAGACCATGGCGGAATTGACGGATCCGGGCAACGCGCCCTACCTGAAAGAGGCAGAAGTGTGCCTGTTTACCAACGCAGACACCTATGTGCAGCTGGAGCAGAGACTCCGTCAAAAGCTGATGCATCAGTATGGTTTCTCCCAGGAGGAACTGCCGGTGCTGATTCCCGTCAAACCAGACCGCAATCTGATTTCCAATCTGCTGGCAGATGTGCCCCTGTATGAACCTCTGGTTGGGAAAGGGAAGAAGGCTGACGGCATCCGGGATCTGACTGTGACGATTTTGGGTTCCGGTGCGGTGGGAACGGAAATGTTCCTGTCTACTTACTGGTTCGGCCAAATTTTGGACTGCAATCTCAAGATCCGTGTGGTTTCTTTGGAGCCGGAGGACAGTTTTTGGAGCCGTATGGACGGGGTGAATCCGGAAATTCGTCGTAGCACCATCCCCGGTGATCCCATTTTGCGCATCAATCGCAAGGGGGATATGGCGGATGTTTACTGTCAGGTGGAGTATTTGCAGCGGGATGTCCATTCCTCGGAATTTGCCGGCTGGCTGGACGACGGCCAAGTGCCGATTTTGGAAAGCGACTATTTCCTGGTGGCTGTCGGTTCGGATCAGGAGAATATTTCCGTGGCCGATGGGCTACGGCGGGCCATTGGGCGGCACAGTCTTGCTGCGGCAACGCCGGGCAGAAAGGTGATTGCCTATGTGGTGTATGATGCGGACCTGTCCGATACCCTGAACCAGCAGCAGTTCTTTGGCCAGGCAGGGCAGGGGGCACAGGTGTACCTCCGGGCCATCGGCAGTCTGCGGGAGGTTTACAGTGTCCGGAATGTGTTTATGACCGAGTATGATCCCTTTGCCCAAGTGGCCTATGAGGCGTACTTGACCCATCAGAATCGGCAGAAAACAGCTGCGGCCCACGAAAAGCGCAGCAAGGATGACTATAAATTCTGGGCCAATATGGCAAGATCCATGCACAAAAAATATAAGTTCTTCTCTCTGGGGCTGATTGATTTTTCCGTCTTCGACACCACCCCGGAGGGCTATGCCCAAGGGTTAAAGCAGGCGAGGGCGGCCTATAATGACCTGGTTTCCGGTAAGACCCAGTTTACAGATTCCCGGCAGGAGGCGGCGCATATCGCTCTGTTGCACCGGATGTCTTGGCTGGAACATCGGCGCTGGAATGCGTTTACCCGGGTCAAGGGCTTCCGCTATACAGACCTGTATGATGCCTATGCTGCGTCCACCGGGTCTTATAAGGAAATGGATCTGAAGCTGCATCCCTGCTTGGTGGAGTGCGACCAAGTGGGCATTCGGGCCAAAATGGATGTGACTGGACGAATTACGGACCAGTTCTCTTGGGAAGATCGCAGCGACTTTGACCTATTGGATGATCTGTCCTACGATCTTTATGATAAGAAGCTGAACGATTACGATTTTAAGCTGTACGACTATCCCCTCCTGTGCCGGGAGGAATGATCCGGAAACAAACCGAATACCAAAGCGGCAGCGGGGAAAAACCCGCTGCCGCTTTCATATACGCCTCGCGTAGATTGTGGGGGAATGGCTAATGCTTGACAGTTTTTAAAAAAACGCTATAATATATCCCAAGATTTACCCCTTTAGGAAAGGAAGATAAAACGATGGAATGGGATTTTAGTTTGGCCAATTACGGTCCTGTTTGGTCTTTTATGGTGCAACTGGGCCTCTTGTTGCTGTTTATGCTGGGCGGTAATATTCTCCGCCGTACCATCCCGCTGTTTCGTAAGTGTTTGATTCCCTCGGCACTGCTGGGCGGCGCACTGCTGCTGGCTGTGGATTTGGGACTGAAGCCGCTGGGCATCGAGCTGGTGGATAATCACGTGATGCAGGTGGTGACCTACCACTGCCTGGCCCTGGGTTTTGCGGCCATGGGCCTGAAAACGGAAAAAACCACCATGAAGACCGCCAAAAGCCAGGTGCTGGAGTTTGGTGCTCTGCAGGGCGGCTGCTATATGCTGCAAGCCTTTGCGGGCCTGGGCATCACCATCGTGCTGTTTTTGCTGACCCGGCATTCTGATACGGTTATTTCCTATATCGGCGGCTTGCTGCTGCCCCTGGGCTTTGGACAGGGTCCCGGTAATGCCCTGACCTGGGATGTGAACTTTACCAACACCCCTGCTACCATGTTTGCCGGCAACGGCAGCTTCGGTTTGGCACTGGCGTCCATCGGTTTTGTGGTGGCGTCTGTGTTCGGCGTGCTGTATATCAATATTTACCGCCGCCGGGGCAGCCTGCAGATCCGGGAAGCTGGCAACGGCCCGGAGAATGAGGCCCATGCCGAGGAAAATGAGATTCCCGACAATGAATCGGTGGATAAATTCACCATTCAGATGGGCTTTGTGGCTGTGGTGTATGCCCTGTCCTTTGGCATCATGTGCCTGTTGGGCGCACTGTCCGATTTCACCAATTCCATTGCTTGGGGCTTCAATTTCCTGTGGGCGGCGCTGGGTGCTATGCTGGTGAAGTTTGTGGTGAAGCACCTGCGGAAGGGCAAGCTGATGCACCGGGTGTATATCAACAATTATCAAATGGATCGAATCTCCGGCTTTGCCTTCGACCTGATGATCGTGGCCGGCGTTGCCGCCATCGAAATTAACGACATCAAGGATTATATCCTGCCCATCGTGATTCTCAGCCTTGTGGGTATGGCCATTACTTATATCTATATCCGCAAGGTGGCAAAGCGCTGCTTCAAGGGCTTTGAGCATGAATTCTTCCTGATGAGTTTTGGCACCATGACCGGCACCGCCTCCAACGGCATGATCCTGATGAAGGAGATTGACCCCAGCCTGCGGACGCCCACTTCCAGTCTGTACATTTTGTCCACATTCCCGGCCATGGTGATGATCGCACCGCTGCTGTTCCTTCTCAGCTTTGCGGCAGGATCCTTTGCCAACGCCTGCATTGCCTGTGGAATTTTCTTTGGTCTGTGGGTGGTGTATACGGTATATCTGTTCCGCCGGAGCATTTTCAAAAAGAAATATGCAAACAAGCCGGAGCCGGTATGGCAAGAAGAAAGTGAATAAAAAATGGGCGCGGTGAAAACCGCGCCCAACACATTTATGATAGCAGGGTTTGGATGGCTTGTCAATATCCAAGTGTCCGCATAAGGTGAATATTTGTGTTCTGCACAAAGATATGACGCCAATTATGTGAAACATTACGCATTGAAAAACCCATTTTCCCGTGCTATATTATAGATACAGAGAGGGACACCTCTCAAGTGTAAGAAGGTAAGAAGCCATTCAAAAGAACCTGAAAGGATGATACCCGATGTACACGTAAACCATGGCTTAACTAGATTTTCGTTGTTCGCGGTCGTGTGAGAAGAAGTGAAAGCAGTAGGAACATAGGAGAACAACAAAATCGAAAAAAGCCACCGGGCGGCTGCATTTCAAGCAGAAGAATCCAGACCAGCATAAAAGCCATCCCACTGTTGGGACTAAGAAAAAGGAAAAGAAAATGTCGTGGCTGCGTGTTCGGATGTGTGAGAAGCAGTGGCAATGCTGTAGAAAGAGAGGTTAACCAATGATGTTAGATAATAAGAGTGAAGAGAACTAGCCCTTGATTGCCGGGAACAAAGGATGAGGCAGTCAAGGGCTAGTTTTCTTTTTATAGCAGTTCGCCCATAGGGGCGCTTTTTTTATGCCTGTTTGAGGAAAAATAGCACGACCGGGCCATTGGCCCGGTCGTGATTTTTTACAGGCAATCGGTGAAGCGGGTCTTTTTGCGCACCCGCAGCAGTTTCTGCATGGTGTCCTTTTTGCCCCGCACATTCTCCACAAATGCTTCGTCCTGCATGGCGGTATCCAGCCATGCCTTGGCACGCAGCTTGTTTTTTCGGGTGCCAAAGCCATTGAAATAGAACAAAGAAGTCATCATCTGGGCTTTGGTCACGCCGTGGTAAGCGGCCTTTTCATACCAAAGAAAGGCCTGCCGATCATCTTCCTTGACACCCTCACCATGCAGATAGCACTGGGCCAAAAGCATCTGGGCGTAGGCGTTATCCGTAGGGGCCAGCTCCGCGGCTGCCTCAAAGGTGCGCTGCTGGCTGGGGAATTTGCTGCCGGCCCGGGCTTCAAATTCCGCTTTCTGCTGCTCGAACACAGCTTTGGTTTCAGCAGTTTTCCGGCTGGCTCGGATGGGAGCGGTATGTACACGGGAAATCAGCTTGTTGATCAGCACCACGATGCCGAAGGCAATCAGATAGGGCAGGGTCATGGTCAGTACCAAGGTGACGATGCCCAGCAAACCAAATACGATCATGCCCACAAACACCAGCAGGAACAGACCCACATAGATGCCGATGGCCTTCAGGCTCAGCAGAATATCCATCTGCTGGAAGCAGGTGGTGTCCACATTTTGGTAGGCAGTTCTGCACCACATGGCGGCATCCAGAAGCCAGCGGCCAATGCTGTCGAACAGGTTGTAGAACCAGCTGCCCTCCACAGCGGCCAGAAGTCCCTTCATCTGCATCCATTCATAGAGTGCATCAAAGAAATCGGTGGACAGATATTCGCCCAGGGTGGCGATGAGCGCATACACAGGGGATGCCAGACCCAGCACATACAGCGTGACATACAGTACGGCCGCCAGAATATACGCATCAAACACCAATCGGACAATTTTGCGGTGTCCGGTCTTGCCAAACAGTTTCAGCGCCAGAATGGCGATGCCCAAAATCAGGAAAAACAGGGCGTTTTTCGCAATAAACCCATTGACGAAGTCGTCCAAAACGAACAACGTAATGAAGGGGGCGAACAGAGCCAGGACGAAGGGTGCAATGATCCAGCAAAGCACTGCCACTGCGCCCAGCCCCATGAAGATGCCGCCGCTCAGGTTTGCAATCTCTTGATCCGTGACTTCCAGAGACAATCCGGAGTCCAGATCCGTTACCTTCCACTTTCCCATAATCTGTCCTCCCTGTGAAAATCAGCAGTAGAAATCCTTGATTTTCTTGGCGCGGCTGGGGTGGCGCAGCTTACGAATGGCCTTGTTCTCGATCTGACGGATACGCTCACGGGTAACGCCAAAGATCTGACCCACTTCTTCCAGGGTGTGGGTGCGGCCGTCGTACATGCCGAAACGCATCCGCAGAACGTCTGCTTCACGCTCGGTCAGGGTGTCCAGGATCTCCTTCAGGGCTTCCGCCAGCAATGCATTGGAGGTGGCGTCAGCAGGGCCGGGGGTCATATCGTCCGGCACGAAGGAACCGATGGAGGTATCCTCTTCGTCGCCCACGGGGGTATCCAAACTCAGGGTATCGGCAGCGGTGCGGTTGGCTTCGATGATCTTTTCTACCGGCAGACCCAGCTCGACGGCGATCTCTTCCACAGTGGGCTCACGGCCCAGCTCCTGCACCAGCTTGCGGTTGCAGCGGGTGGCCTTGTTGATGACCTCTACCATATGCACCGGCACACGAATGGTGCGGGCCTGGTCGGCGATGGCACGGGTAATGGCCTGCCGGATCCACCAGGTAGCGTAAGTAGAGAATTTATTGCCCTTGGTCCAGTCAAACTTGTCGACAGCACGGATGAGGCCGGTGTTACCTTCCTGGATCAAGTCCAAAATGTGCAGACCGCGGCCGGAGTATTTCTTAGCGATGGACACCACCAGACGGAGGTTGGCTTCCGTCAGCTTGTTCTTGGCAGCCTGATCACCTTCGGCGATCCGTTTGGCCAGCTCCACTTCTTCTTCGGCGGACAGCAGCTTCACCTGGCCGATCTCCTTCAGGTACATCCGCACCGGATCGTCCAAATTGTATTCTGCGGCCAGATCCACCGGATCCACCAGGTCTTCCTCTTCCAACACAGACAGGTCAATGTCGTCGTCCAATACAAGACCCAGGTCAGAATCGTCCACCAGTTCCAGCTCGCTGCTGATAATCTGAATGTTCATGGCCTCGAAACGGTCGTAGATCTCTTCGATCTTTTCCGGAGACAGATCCATTTTTTCCAGCTGAGCGTTCAAATCGCTGGCGTTGATCATGCCGTCCTTGCGACCCTGAACGATCAGGTTCTGAATGGCGGCCATGGCGTCTTCATTGGGCTTTGTGGTTTTTTTGGGTGTGCTCATAGCATGTTCCTCTTTTTCTTGTGTACTGGTTATGTGCATAACTGTTAGAATATAGCGTGATTTTCTGGTTTTGACAAGGGCTGTTGGGAAAAATTTTTCAAAAAAGGGGCTTTGGGCGTTTTTTGTCGCCCCATAGGGTCAGTTTCCCCAAGAAAACTGAAAAACATACAGTTTACAACTGGCCGGATTTTATGTATAATAAGGAAAATGTGATACTATACACAAAATGCTGTCATTGCGAAACATCCCGCAGGATGGTGTGGCAATCCCCTGAGGGTTGCGGACAGTTTCCCCCTTGTTTGGGGGATTCCCACGCCAGTGTGCGCACTGGCTCGGAATGACACAGAAATCGAGGTAACCGATATGACCGATCTTTCCAAAATCAGAAACTTTTCCATCATCGCCCATATTGACCACGGCAAATCCACTCTGGCAGACCGTCTGCTGGAGGAGTGCAACGCCGTGGAAAAGCGGCTTTTGGAGCAGCAGATGCTGGACTCCATGGATTTGGAGCGGGAGCGCGGCATCACCATTAAGGCCACTGCTGCCACCCTCAGCTACACCGCCGACGATGGAGAAACCTATGCCCTGAATCTCATCGACACCCCCGGCCATGTGGACTTTAACTACGAAGTGTCCCGTTCTCTGGCTGCCTGCGAAGGCGCGGTGCTGGTGGTGGATGCCAGCCAGGGCGTGGAGGCCCAAACCCTGGCCAATACCTATCTTGCCATTGATGCAGGCCTCGAAGTGCTGCCGGTGGTCAATAAGATCGACCTGCCCTCTGCCCGGCCGGCAGAAGTGAAGGCCGAGGTGGAGGACATCATCGGTATCCCTGCTGAGGATGCCCCGGAGATCTCCGCAAAAAACGGCATCAACATTCACTCCGTTCTGGAAATGATTGTCCGGGATGTGCCCGCCCCCACCGGCGACCGGGAAGCCCCTTTGCAGGCGCTGATCTTTGACAGCGTGTACGACAGTTATCGGGGTGTCATTGTCTATACCCGCATCAAGCAGGGCGTGATCCGCCCCGGTATGGACATTAAAATGATGGCCACCGGCGCCACCTACAAGGTGGTGGAAGTGGGCATTATGAACCCCATGGGTCTGATCCCCAAGGATGCCCTGGGCGCAGGCGAGGTGGGTTATATTACCGCCTCCATTAAGACCGTCGCCGACACCCAGGTGGGTGACACCATCACCACCGTGGAAAATGGCGCCGCCGAACCTCTGCCCGGCTATCGCCCGGTGCAGCCCATGGTGTATTCCGGCGTGTATCCTGCCGACGGTGCCAAGTATCAGGATCTGCGGGAAGCGCTGGAAAAGCTGAAGCTGAACGATGCTTCCTTTGTCTATGAGCTGGAAAGCTCCATCGCCCTGGGCTTTGGTTTCCGCTGCGGTTTCCTGGGCCTGCTGCACATGGAGATCATTCAGGAGCGTCTGGAGCGAGAGTATAATCTGGATCTTATTACCACTGCCCCCAACGTTGTCTACCGGGTCACCAAAAACACGGGCGAAGTGATCATGGTGGCCAATCCCCTGGATTATCCCGATCCTATGGAGATCCAGCTGGCAGAAGAGCCCTATGTAAAGCTGAATCTTATTGCGCCGCAGGAGTATGTGGGAAATATGATGGATCTGGCCCAGCAGCGCCGGGGCGAATTTAAGGACATGGTGTATTTGGATGCCAGCCGTGTGGAGCTGCACTATGAAATGCCCCTGAATGAGATCATCTATGATTTCTTCGATGCCCTGAAATCCCGCACCCGTGGCTACGGCTCACTAGACTATGAACTCATCGGCTACCGTCCCAGCCGCCTGGTGAAGCTGGATATCCTCTTGAACGGCGACATTGTGGACGCACTCAGCTTCATTCTCTTTGCGGACAATGCCTATCCCCGGGCCCGTAAGATCTGCGAAAAGCTGAAGGAGAACATCCCGAGAGCCCAGTTTGAAATCCCGGTGCAGGCGGCCATCGGCGGCAAGATCATCGCCCGTGAGACCATCAAGGCGGTGCGGAAAGACGTGCTGGCCAAGTGCTACGGCGGCGATATTACCCGTAAGAAGAAGCTGCTGGAAAAGCAGAAGGAAGGCAAGAAGAGAATGCGTACCTTCGGCACCGTTTCCGTGCCCAGCGAAGCCTTCATGGCCGTGCTGAAACTGGACGAAGACTAAACATCAGGAGGAGCGAATATGAAAAGACTGTTTGCTGCAGCCCTGAGTGCAGTTCTGCTGCTGAGCATGGCGGCTTGTGGAAACAACCCGCAAAAGGAAGAGGAGAAGACCCAAAGCTATTATGTCCTCACTTCCGAGAAGCACTATACGAAGGATAAGCTGACCAGCAGTGCGGAATTTACCTATGACCAAAAGGGTCGTCCCCTGACCGCAAAGATCGAAGCGGGTGACTCCTTAAAACTGGAAACGGAGCTGACCTACGATGAATACGGCAATAAGAGCCGGGAGGTCTACAGCTATACCGATCTGCGAAGAGACACCAGCTACACCGCGGAAGAAAACTATGAACTGACCTATCAGGACGGCAAGCTGATGCATTGCAGCATCGTGAATCAAGATGGTGGCAGCACCGGCTTTGCTCTGCGGTATGATGAGGCGGGCAGACTGATCTGTGTGGATTATGATATAGAAGAGGGGGAAATGACCCACGGCGTGCGGTATACCTATGCGTATGATGAGCAGGGCCGCCTGATTCAGGAGACCCTATACAGCGGTATGTACTATTCGCAGGATTCTGTAGTCTTTGTGACGGACTCGGAAATGCAGATGCGCTATCAATATGGCGAGCACAACAATGTGTTTTATACAGAATATAGCGGCCGTGTTACCTATCCGGAAGGTACAACGGAAATTCCGGAAATGGAATTGACCAAGTCGGAGCATCAGTACAATTACTGCTTCGGCGATGACGGCCGGGTGATCTATGTCGGCGCCAACGAAGAGGATATCTATCAGGAATCCTACGGCACCCTCAAGGATGACGAGTGCTATACCTTTGATGAATACGGCAACCTGCTGTGCTATGCCAGCGGCGATTACCGGACGGAATACACCTATGAAAAGCGGGAGCTGACAAAGGCGGAGGTTGAAATGGCCATTCGTTGGGGTCATGGTTTTTCCAGCTTTGTGGCGCGGTATGCGGTGTACGGCATGACGGACCCCATTTATTTTCATGTGGCGCCAATGGCTTACTATGCGCCCTACCTGGGAAGCCCGGCCTACCATTTGGTGCCCTGCCCCCTGTGGTATATGCCGACTCCGTAAAACACGATAATTTGTCCCCGGAAAGGAGATTTCCTATGACATGGAACGAAATTTGGAACACTTATTTCAATATTGCTCCCGGATGGCAGGAGATTGCTCTGCGTCTGGGTTGTGCCATGCTGGTAGGTGCGCTGATTGGCGTGGAGCGAGAATTTACCCATCGTCCCGCCGGCCTGAGAACCCATATTCTGGTGGCATTGGGCGCTTGCGCCGTGTCCATTACCGGTGAAATGCTGTTTCATCAGTATTCTGCCATGGGTGCTCTGCCGGATCCGGCTCGCCTCAGCGCCCAGGTTATTACCGGCGTGGGCTTTTTGGGGGCAGGCACCATCATGAAAGAGGGTGTCAATGTCAAGGGCCTGACCACTGCCGCCAGCGTGTGGGCGGTGGCATGTCTTGGCATCGCCTCCGGTTTTGGCTATTATGCGCTGGCACTGCTGGGTGTGGTTTTTATTTTCCTGACACTGACCGTCGTGGAAGGCTTGCAGCACCGTCTCATCCGGGCCGGTGGCTCTGAGGAGCACTATATACTGGAAACCGAGGATGTATCTACGGCGCTGACCCAGTTGTACACGGTTGCCCATGGCCAAAATGCGGTCCTGTCGGATCTGCTGGTGGAGCAGACGGCCGGTGGCCATTGTGTCAGTTTCCAGGCCAAGTTCTACGGTCGGCGACATAAAAGGCACCATGCCCGTTTCTTCGCTGCGCTGGTTGCCATTCCCGGTGTCCATAGTGTTACCAACGGCATGGAAGCAAGTGTATAAAGGAGAAAAGCCGTTGAAAAAACTGTTTTCCATTGTTTTGGCTATCGGGATTCTGCTGACCCTGGCAGCCTGCCACTCTGCACCGACCACCGCGCCTGAAACGGAAATGAAGACCATCTATGTGCTCCTGGAGAAAAAGTGTACCGAATCCTACAAAAACAGCAAGCATTTCTATATTGCCGAGCGCAATACCTACGACGAGCAGGGCAAGTTGATCCAGCGGGAGCTGGGCTCCGAAGGCGGGAAGATGATCGTCCAAATCCCGGAGCTTGATGAATATTGCCGTGTTGTTCGCATGACCAGGGTCGATGGCGACCAGACCCATACTTGGAAGTATACTTACGATCAGTACGGAAATCTCACATTGGAACGGCAACTGACCAATGGGGATTTGCACTGGATGCAAGAGTGGATCTATGATGCAGAAGGGAAATTGCTGTCCATGGTGATTGAATCCAACCCAGTAAAGACCTCCTATACATATGTCTACGAAAATGGCGTTATCGTGCAAGAGATTATCGTGCAAGAGATTATTACCAGCCAGCAAAGGGCCGAGGTAATCGTTTATGATCAGGTTGAAGAGTATGACGAGCAGGGGCGTCGCGTCAAACAAACGCGATATCAAAATGGAGAGGTTGTTCAGGTTTATCAGTACTCTTATTCAGCGGACGGCTTGACGACCTACACCCAATTTGGTGGCATTACCATTGCGGAAACGGTGGATGAAAACGGAAATCTGGTGCGCTACGAACAGACGGGCCGTGATAGCACGCTGTTGTATGAGTACACCTATCAGGCGATCCAAATCCCTGCGGATAATCCCAGAAGAAATTAAACGAAAGGAAAACCACATGGAAAACTGTCTGTTTTGCAAAATTGTAAGAGGGGAGATCCCCTCCACCAAGGTCTATGAGGACGAGAAGGTGCTGGCCTTCCGGGACATTGCCCCCATGGCTCCTACCCACATTTTGGTGATTCCCAAGGCGCATATCGCTTCTGTCAATGAAGTGAATGCAGAAAATGCAGCCATCGTCGCCCATATTTTCACCGTGATCCCCTGGGTCGCTGCGGCTGAAAAGCTGGAGGGTGGCTACCGAGTGGTCAGTAACTGCGGCGCAGATGCCGGTCAGACTGTGCATCACCTGCATTTCCACATTCTGGGCGGCAAGCAGCTCAACACCGAAATGGCATAAAAACAAGCGCCGGGAGCAATCCCGGCGTTTTTTCTTGACTTTTTGATGAAAAGTGGTATAATATTTTCAATCGCAAAACAAATCAATCTTCGGGGTGCCGGATGACCGGCTGAGATTGGGCTGCAGCCCTGACCCGTGAACCTGATACGGCTAATACCGTCGGAGGGAAAGATGCACATATGGGATACCTTCGTATCGCATTGCACCTGGACGGGTTTGCAATGCGATAATTTATTTTTGGGCAAATTCTTGAATCATCTTGTCGGCTGCCAACGGATCCTTTTGCCCACTGCTGCCCAGAAAAAGCCTTGAAATACACAAAGTATTTCTGCATTTCTTCTGTTTGCATTGGCCTAAAAGCTCTCGTTGTCATCTCGATAATCTGCTTCTGCGAACTTGCCTATAGGAGGTATTTCTATGTCAAACAAAAACCATTTGCACGTTCGGGCACTGACAGAGGGTGCCATCTTGCTGGCCCTGGCAGTGGTGCTGAACTACCTGTCTGCCATTATTTTTGGCAGTCTGCCTCAAGGCGGCAGCATTACGCTGGCCATGTTCCCCTTGCTTCTGTATGTCCACCGCTGGGGCGTGGGCAGGGGAGCGCTGGTCTGCTTTGCCTATGGCACGCTGGATATGCTGCTGGGTGGCGGCTATGCCTGGGGCTGGCAGTCAATCCTGCTGGACTATTTGGTTGCCTACACGGCGCTGGCGCTGGGCGGCTTCTTCCGGGGGAAAAACTGGGGTATTTTCCCGGATGTTGCCATCGGCTGCCTGGGCAGATTTTTGGTGCATTATTTCAGCGGCATTACCCTGTACCGCATTTTAGAGCCCACCGGGATCGAGGGAATGGAAGGCCTGGGCGTGTTTACCAGCCCCCATTTGTATTCCATTGTCTATAACGGGGTGTATATGCTGCCCAATACACTAATCGCCCTTGCCATCGCCGCAGCTCTGTTCGTGCCCATGGGCAAATACTTTGCCGGCAAGGACATCGTGCGGTAAATTGGAATTTAGCGGGCAGTGGGAGGTGCAGCCTAATAAACGCTGTCATTCCGAGCCAGTGCGCACACTGGCGTGGGAATCCCCCAGTTTTAAGGGGGAACCTGCCGAAAAAGTAACCCCATACCTTTGGGGATTGCCACACCATTTTGCGGAATGGTTCGCAATGACACTCTCCTTAGGGATCGGCATCTGCCCGATAAACTGAAATTTGAACAGAAAAGGGATGCGCTTTGCGCATCCCTTTTCTTTATTTCTGACGGGACAGAACCTGCAAGCCCGGTGCGGTGGCAGACAGTTTGCTGATGTGATACAGTGTCTGCGCCACTTGGCCGCGGTTCAAGGTTTCGTTGCTGTTGAGCATGATTCCGTTTTCTGCCAATACAGCCAGGGACAGCTCCGTCCGATCCGCCGGGGCAGAGGACAGGGTGGTCACAGGCAACGCCAGGGCATTCTGCAGCAGCAGTGCCGCCTCGGCACCGGTGATGGACTGCTCGGCCCCAAAGACACTGCCGCCGGGCCAGCCGGCGGTGAGACCGGAACGCAGTGCTGCCGCCAGGTAAGGCTTCAGCCAGGTGGGGGTATCGTCGGTGAAGCCGGTATAGGTGGCATTTCTATCCACAGGTAGCTCCAGGGACTGCACCAGCATGGTCACAAATTCCCCACGGCTGACAGCCTGCTCTGGGTGGAAATGAAGCTGACCGCTGATGGTTTCACCGGTAAAAATGCCGGTATGCTTTAGCCATTCAGCGGCAAAACGGCAATCAGTGCCCAAAGTGTCGGCGTAGGTGGGTTTGTCGCTGGGCTTGAGAATCTGGATGGTTACGGTAGCCTGCCGGGACACATTGCCGGCGGGGTCGGTGGCGGTGTAGACAAAGGAGTCGGTGCCCACTTTGTTCTTCTTGGGGGTATAGGTGAAACTGCCGTCATTGCCCAGTACCACCTCGCCCCGCCGGGGCGCCCGGGTCAGGGTGAAGGTCATCTCTTCGCCCTCCGGGTCGTGGACTTTCAGCTTGCCGCTGCCGGGCAAGTTTTTGTAGGTTTCCATCATGGAATCCTCAGCCACAGGGGCTTTGTCCTCCTTGCCCCGGATGCAAATGGTCATGGTGGATTCTTTGTCCACTTTGTTTTCATAGATGGGCAGATATGTCACCGTTACGTCGGTGTCTGTTTCGGTGCGCAGGGGCTGGAAGGTGAGCTGCGCCAACTGATCGGCGGACAGAATATCGCCGGTGCGCACCACCCGCTGCCCCAAAAGTATGGTGCCGGCGCTGCTGTCCGGAAGACCGGTGACACAGATTCCGGACAGTTTCTGCGCAGAAAAATCCCCGGCGCTGAAGCAATAGATGCTGTCTGATGCCACTTCGGCTGCCGTGGCCTCCATGCCCAACCCGGCAAGACACACCAGCGCCAAGGCAAGGCTCAGCCATTTCTTGTGAAACATTTGAAAAACCTCCTGAAAATGGATTTCGCCACTATTGTTTGCCGCCCCAGGGAAAAATATGCGGGGCTGGAAGAAAAACGGCAAAAATTTGGGATTGTGGAAAAATGGGTTGGAAAACCGCTCCGGGTGGTGTATAGTAGGGGCAGAAATGTTTGAATCGGAGGTGCGATGATGCGGATTGGTTTTGCCAAAAGAGAGATTACCCCACCGGTGGGCACGCTCCTGTCGGGCTATGCAGGGCACCGGCCCTGCAGCGGTGTCCACGACCCGCTTTGGTGCAAAGCGGTGCTGCTGGAGCAGGAGGGCAGGCTGTACGGCCTGCTGGTGCTGGATCTGATGTGCGTGGATGAAGCGCTGTGCGGGCGGATCGCCCGGGCGGTAGCGCCGTTGGGCATAGAGGAAGGGGCACTGATTGTTTGCGCCATCCATAGCCATGCCGCCCCCTGCGGCATCATCGCCGGAGAAGGTCCTCTGGGAACGATCAATGGGGATGGAGCGCCGAAGGACGCTGCCTTTGGGGACTATCTGCAGATGGTGATCCAAGGGGCGGTGGAAGCCTGCCGAGAGGCAAAGGAAAGACTGGAACCTTTCCGGATGCGGATGGCCCAAGGGCAGACCCCTGCCGTTGGCTCCGAGCGCCATACCGGCGATGCCGGGAGCGGTGACATGACTGCGGCCCATATCCGTACGGAAAGCGGTAGGGAAGTGATCCTTTACAATTTCCCTTGTCATCCCACGGTGCTCAGTGCTGAAAATTTGCAGGTGTCGGCGGATTTTGTAGCCGGCATTGAAGAAAAATTGGGCGTGGACATGGCCCTCTTTGTCAATGGCGCGGCAGGAGACATCAGCACCCGGTTTACCCGTCGGGCATCCAGCTTTTCTGAGTGTGAACGGATGGCTGGCATCGCCGCCCGGCAGGTATTGGCGCTGCTGGAGGATAAGGCCTTTGAAGAACCTGCGCCCTTGAAAGGCCACTGCGCCCGGGTGACGCTGCAGGCCCGCCGGGTGGAAACGGAGGAAGCGGCGGAACAGGCGTTGCAGCAGGCCACTGCCCGCTGGCAGCAGGCGGCAGATGCCGGCACAGATGCCACCCAGCTGCGGTTGCTGCGATCCTATGTGGAGGGCGCCGGAGTCAATTTGGAATTTGCCCGCACCATGCAGGGGATTGACCGGCTTCATCTGCCGGTGACGGTGTTCCGCTTTGGCGGGATGGATTTTGCCTCTGTGCCCGGCGAACTGTTTTCCTCCTTGCAACCGGAGGCAGTGGCGGTGATCGGCTATGCCAACGGCTATTATCGCTATCTGGCGCCGAAGCAAGCCTATGAGGACGGCTGGTATGAAGCCATGGCGGCCATCCTTGCCCCGGGAGAGGGTGAAAGATTGGTCAGTGAAATGAAGAAGCTGCTGCAGCAGCTGGAAGAGATGTGAACGGAGGTGCGCCTGTGGGAATCGAGGCATATGAGCTGTTGGAAGTGTGCATGATCGTGGCCTTTGGCTGTTCCTGGCCGGTGAATGTGGTAAAATCCTACCGGATGCGCACCACCAAGGGCAAGAGTCTGGCATTTTTGATCCTGATCTTTGTGGGCTATCTGTGCGGCATCGCCGGCAAATTGCTGGCACCGAACTGCAAGTGGTATGTGCTGTTTTTCTACATCCTCAACTGCTTTATGGTGGGCATCGATTTGGTGCTGTATGTCCGCAATTATCGGCTGGATCAGCAGCAAAAAGTATAAAAGGAGCCGCCGACCATCCGGTCGGCGGCTGTGTATGTTTTCTTATTTATGCAGTGCCTTGCGCAGGGCGGGGGTGATCAGCAACGCTACGGCGCCGCCGATGAGGGCGGTAAACAGCTGTGGCCAGCTAAAGGTGGCAGGCAGCACCTTCAGCATGGGCGCCTTCATGATGCCCTCGGCAATCAGCTGCTCGGACAGCAAGCCGCAGATCAGCCACACCACAATGGCATACAAAGCGGCGAACTTGGCAGCAGCGGCAGCGATCCAGGTGATCATCTGCTTGAGCAGGTTCTTGCCAGTTTTGTCAGCCAGTAGCGCCAGCAGTACCACAAAAACGGCGTTGCCCACCATAATGGCGGGAACGGTGAGAATCTGGGGGGCGATGCCCAGCAGGAAAGCCAGCACCGGGGAGCACAGGGCCACCACAAGGCCACAGCTGAGGCCGCCCACCAGGGCGGCAATGGCCAAAACGGTATTCACGCAGGAACCGGTGACCAGCTGTCCCATGGGCTTGGTCAGCGCCTGAATCGCCACCAGCAGGGCCAACATCACGGCGGTTTGGGTGATCCAACGAATTTTCTTTTGCATAATGGTTACCTCGCTTATTTTTCTAACCACGATTATATGCTCCTGTGGACAGAAAATCAAGCATTTTGCCCCACGCCCAAACCTTTCCTGCTGCCTGCACACTGGCAGACGGGAGGAGAAGCCTTTGTTGCAATCCGTCCCAGTCCATGCTATAATAGGGGCAAATTGCGAGGTGTTTTTATGCATAAGGTGCTTTTTATTTGTCACGGCAAGATTTGACCCAGGCGCGGCATACCAAGCTATACAATGCTATACCACCCTTTGCAACGGGTTTGCCCCTTTTGTCCTACTCGCATACTACTTTTCAAAATAACCACATTTTGCCCCAACATGACGAAAATAACAGCCGCCTCCATCACAGAGGCGGCTGTTTTCATCTATTCGATAAATTGGAATTTGTCAATACCTATTACCATAAAGATATTTATTTGAAATTCTCTTTTGTGTTTCCAAATATTTTGTAACGTTTTCATCATAATCAGGATAATTATAACCAAGTGAATCTGCCACTTTTTTAGATATTTTTTTGAACAAACATAGACACAAATCAAACGATTTCCACATTTCTTCATACGAACTCATTGAATATGTATTTAGTAAGTTATCCCACAATTCTTTTGAAATATGCTTATCTAAAAATTTATAGTTTTTACCCAAACTGAAATTAAATCCTTTTTCAGTACCGACATACCAACTAATCATCCTAAGAAGCTCATGACGTAATACTTCATTCATATGGTCTATTGCAAATAGTATTTCACCACGAAGTAAGCCCTTGGATACATATGTTGCAACATTCCAAAATTCGTTACAACAGTCATCAAACTTTCTTTCTGTTGGACACTTAATGTAATAATCTTCATCTGTGGGAACTATTTCTGTTTTAATCATATTATCTTTATCTAACATGATTTTTACAAGTTTATCGCGAGTAAGATACTCCTCAAGCATTGAAACAGGTAACAAAGTTAAATCAATCTTTACACCATCATCAAAAAGCATTATATAAGAAAATCCTTTTTCTTCTGGAGGAAATAATTCCATATCTTCAGGTTTTTGCATCATAATTCTGTTACCAAAAACACTAAGCCAGTCATCGCTTTTCAAAAATTCTCCCATATCTATAACAAAAAAAGTAATATCATAATCTTGAAGATTGTCTTTTGGTATATTAACATTAGTGCGAGACCCCTCAAGAGTTACAATTCTAATTCTCTCATCTTGAAAAGCAAAATTCAAAACTAAATCGTATATTTCTTTTTCAGTCCTCATTTCATTCACCTCAATAAAATTATATCACAAAAAAAAGATTGATTCTAACTGTTCTTATAATTTGATAACCGCATCAAGGCAGAGCGTAAGTGCATATTCGTATGCATTACCGCCCCAGTTTCTTTCGTCGTATTTGTCAACATCTGCAAGACTGTCTGCGGTATAAAGTATCATACCCCAGGTTGCCCCTCTGAAATCAGCACAGGCCGCCAGAGCAGAACATTCCATTTCTACAACTGCACAGCCTTCACTTTTGCGATAAGCCACCTTTTCTTTGGTTTCACGGAAAAATCCATCCGTTGACCAGGTTATAACCTCCTGATATTTCATACTATGCTCAAGAATGGTTTCTTCAATTGCTTTTCTTGCCTTCTCGCTGATTTCCACAAATCGAGAAGGGGGCGCATAGTGATAAGATGTTCCCTCATCACGCAGAGCCTTGTTTGGTACGAGGAATGTACTTTCGGGGAACTTTTCCAGAGCACCGCAACTACCTGCCGAGATTACCTCTCTTACACCATAACCAATCAGCCAATCAAGTATCTGTGTGGCTGCTGCCGCACCAACGGGTGCTTGACAAAGCACAATGTCCTCACCCTTGTATTTGGTGATGTAAATGGGATAATGCTTCGTTGCACTCTCAAAAGTGGATACCTGTTTGGTATCACTTTTACTGGCATATTCATCTATGTAAGCACCAAGAAATGCGAACACACATTTCTTGGGTAAGTTCAAACCAAGATTTTCATGAGTGGGATTAAGAACTGCTGTCTGCTCTGTATCAAACTCCAAAATCGGTATTTCGTTTTTAATAATAGCCATACTATCTCTCCGTCAAATTCAAGTTGGTAATATATAAGCGAGGGTTTAACAGCCTTCGCTTTTCTTATATGATGAAGGGGACCGGTCTAACGGAATTTCAAGTTGGGACACCACGCCCGAAGTCAAATGTGTTAGCCACCCTTCATCA
>JBGVMD010000014.1:0-19947 GCA_045124575.1 Faecousia sp. | reverse complement strand
AGTCATGAGCATAGGGATCTCCTTTCGTGTGTTGTAGGGGTACATTCATTCTAAAGGATTTTGTCTCTATGCTCAACTTATTTGATTATGACTTTGGGGTCAGGCTCATTAAGCCTGACCCCAACATTTATTATAGAACCGTTTTTTATTGCCCTGTTTCAAATTGGAGTTTATCGGGCAGATGCCGATCCCTCAGGAGGGTGTCATTGCGAACCATTCCGCAGAATGGTGTGGCAATCCCAAAAGGTATGGGGTTACTTTTTCGGCAGGTTCCCCCTTAAAACTGGGGGATTCCCACGCCAGTGTGCGCACTGGCTCGGAATGACAGCGTTTATCAGGCTGCACCTCCCACTGCCCGCTAAATTTCAATTAACAAGGGCGCAGGGGAGACCCTGCGCCCAAAGGATTATACGTAATAAATTGCCAGTTCGCCGAAGGAGACGCCACCCTCCAAACGGATCACGCCCCGAACCTCACTGTCGGGATGGCCATGGGTTTCGATCTCCCCAAAGCTGGTGCTATTGCCACACTCCACCCGGTACTGCCGGGGCACCTTCACCCACATCTCACCAAAACGGACTGAAAGATCGATCACGCAGCCGTCCACAATCTCGCCGCAGCCTGTCAAATCCAAGGTCATCTCGCCAAAGCTGACGGAGGCGTTGCCCTCTTTCAGCCGGGGCAGGGTAATTCTGTGGGTGACCTCGCCAAAGCTGAGGTTGCAGTCAAAACCTTCTCCCTCCTGCGTGAAGTGGCCCTTGGTCTTGTGGCTGATGTCGCCCTTTTTATGGATGTGGAAACGACCCTTCTTGGGCTTGCGCAGCGCATCCAGCAGCAGGCTCACACCCAAAATCACGATCAGGGCAGGGAAGATCAGGCTTTTATTCAAAGAAATTTCAAAAACGCCCAAATTCTCCACCAGGAAATAGCCGCCCAGCAGGGTGAGCGCCACATTGGTCACGCAGAAGTGATTCAGCACGCCAGACAAACCATATACCAGGAAGGCCGCCGGCCAGGCAATGCCCCAGAAGCCGGCATCCCAGCCGAAATACCGGGATGCGAACAGCAATCCGCCCACCAGCAGCACGTACACAGCTGTGGTAAGACCCCCTCTGTGCCCGGCGTCCCAGTGGAATTCCCAGCCGCCGTCCTTTTCCTCTTTTTGTTTCTCGGGCTGCACCACTTCCGCCTCAAACACAGGCTCCCGGCCCAGCAGGGCATCGGTGGAAGTGCCAAACAGCTCTGCCAATTTCGGCAGCATATTGATGTCGGGGCAGGACAGGTCATTTTCCCACTTGCTGACTGCCTGGGCGGTGACGCCCAATTTTTCCGCCAGCTGATCCTGGGTCAGGCCCATTTTTTTACGATGGTAGATAATGCGTTTTCCCAAAGTTTCTTCCATAGTATGCGCCTCCTTTGTTTTATGGCTCCATTATACAAGAAGCAGGGTGGAAATGCTATCAATTATCCGTTAATTTTAGGAAAATTTCTCCACAACCATCGGTTGAAAACGCCTCAACAGCCGGTTGAGTGGCCATTTTACCGCCGCTGCACCGAAAAATTGTTGTTTATAGCGCTAAAAATAGATGTCATTGCGAACCAGTGACCGATGTCACTGGTGTGGCAATCCCAAAAGGTATGGGACTAGTTTTCGATCGTTCCCCCCTCTATCCGGGGGATTCCCACGCCAGTGTGCGCTACTCTTCGGAATGACACAAAATTTGTAAACAACAATTTATCGTTTCACCCTCTTGCTTTATGAATTTCTATGCGATATAATTATTTTGTAAAATTATGGGCAAAAGCCCAGTATATGGAGGACTGATATCATATGTTCAATGCAATGATCGAAACCTTGAAGGCTAACCCCCGCAAGATCGTGTTCACCGAGGGCCACGATGCCCGTATTCTGGAAGCCACCGCTCGCCTGGTGGAAGGCGGTTTCCTGACCCCCATTCTGATCGGTAACGTGGAAGAAGTCAAGGCCAATGCTGCCAAGGGCGGCTTCAACATCGAGGGCGTGGAGATCATCGATCCCGCTACTTACGCCGGCATGGACGAGATGGTGGAGACCATGGTGGCTCTGCGTAAGGGCAAGATGACCGCTGAAGAGTGCAAGGCTCTGCTGCTGAAGGGCAACTATTTTGGCACCATGCTGGTGAAGATGGGCAATGCTGACGCTCTGCTGGGCGGCGCTACTTACTCCACCGCTGACACCGTCCGTCCCGCTCTGCAGCTGGTCAAGACCAAGAAGGGCGCTAACCTGGTTTCTTCCTGCTTCATCATGGTTCGTGGCGACGAGAAGATCGCCATGGGCGACTGCGCCATCAACCTGAGCTACGAGGATAGCGTGGATAAGGACGGCAATGTCACCGTTTCCGCTGCCCGCAAGCTGGCTGAGGTGGCTGTTGAGACCGCTCGCACCGCTCGCGTTTTCGGCATTGAGCCCAAGGTTGCTATGCTGAGCTTCTCCACCAACGGTTCCGGCAAGGGCGGCACCGTCAAGCTGTCCCACGATGCTACCATCGAGGCCAAGGCTATGGATCCCGAGCTGCTGATCGACGGCGAGATGCAGTTCGACGCCGCTGTGGCTCCCGAGGTCGGTCAGCTGAAGTTCCCCGGCTCTCCCGTGGCAGGCTATGCCAACACCTTCATCTTCCCCTGCATCGAGGCTGGTAACATCGGCTACAAGATCGCCCAGCGTCTGGGTGGCTACGAGGCTTACGGCCCCATCCTGCAGGGTCTGAACGCCCCCATCAACGACCTGTCCCGTGGCTGTAACGCCGACGAGGTCTACAAGATGGCCATCATTACCTGCGCAATGGTGTAATTTCTCTTACATAAGAAGACCGGCTCATTTGGGCCGGTCTTTTGTATTGTACAAAAAGTCTAGAAACAGATGCGAAAAAATGTCTATTTTTCCTTTTTTCGTGCATTGACCCTCCGAAAAAAGTATGTTATATTTTTTATAATAGCATATCTATACAGTTACCTACATTTTATGATATATTTTATATAGGAGGATGACCCCCATGGCCTTTATTTATTCCGAGCCCAGCCATACCTTCAGCGAATACCTGCTGATCCCTGGCTACACTTCCGAAGAGTGCATCCCCGATCGCGTTAGCCTTAAGACCCCTCTGGTCAAGTTCCGCAAGGGCCAGGAAGAATGCCCCATCACCCTGAACATCCCCATGACCTCTGCCATCATGCAGTCCGTTTCCAACGACTCTTTGGCCATTGCCCTGGCAAAGGAAGGCGGCATCAGCTTTATTTTCGGCTCCCAGAGCATCGAATCCCAGGCTGAAATGGTTCGCAAGGTAAAGAATTACAAGGCCGGTTTCGTGGTGTCTGCCTCCAATCTGACCCCCGATCACACTCTGGCCGACGTGCTGAATCTGAAGGCTGCCAACGGCTTCTCCACCGTGGCCATCACTGACGACGGCACTGCCACCGGCAAGCTGCTGGGCATCGTCACTTCCCGTGACTATCGCGTCAGCCGCATGAGTCCCACCGACAAGGTCTCCACCTTCATGACCCCCCGGGAAAAGCTGGTGGTTGCCCCCAAGGAAACCACCCTGAAGCAGGCCAACGACATCATCTGGGATCACAAGCTGAACAGCCTTCCCATCGTGGATGAGAACGATCACCTGATGTACGTTGTCTTCCGCAAGGACTATGCCTCCCACAAGGCCAATCCCCAGGAGCTGCTGGACGATGAAAAGCGCTACATGGTGGGCGCGGGCATTAACTCCCGTGACTATGCCACCCGTATTCCCGCTCTGCTGGAAGCCGGCGCAGATGTGGTCTGCATTGACTCCTCCGAGGGCTATACCTGCTGGCAGGCCAAGACCATCGCCTGGGTGCGGGAACACTACGGCGACACCGTGAAGATCGGTGCCGGCAACGTGGTGGACCGGGATGGCTTCCGCTTCCTGGCTGAGGCTGGCGCAGACTTCATCAAGGTGGGTATCGGCGGCGGTTCCATCTGCATCACCCGTGAGACCAAGGGCATCGGCCGCGGTCAGGCCACTGCGCTGATCGAAGTAGCTGCCGCCCGTGACGAATACTTTGCCGAAACCGGCATTTATGTGCCCATCTGCTCCGACGGCGGCATCGTCCATGACTATCACATGACCCTGGCTCTGGCCATGGGTGCTGACTTCATGATGCTGGGCCGCTATTTCGCCCGCTTCGACGAATCTCCCACCCCCAAGGTGCTGGTGAACGGCTCTTACATGAAGGAGTACTGGGGCGAAGGCAGTAACCGCGCCCGTAACTGGCAGCGCTATGACCTGGGCGGTTCTTCTAAGCTCAGCTTCGAGGAAGGCGTGGACAGCTATGTTTCCTACGCCGGCCCCCTGCATGACAATGTGGAGGCTTCCCTCTACAAGGTCAAGGCCACCATGTGCAACTGCGGCTTCATCAACATCCCCGACTTCCAGAAGGGTGCCAAGCTGACCCTGGTTTCCGCCGTTTCCATCGTGGAAGGCGGCGCCCACGATGTCACTCTGAGAAATAAGTAATTATATGGATATCAGCCCACGGAGCAATCCGTGGGCTGATTTTTATGGTGCGGTAAATTGTTGTTTACAAGTTTTGTGTCATTCCGAAGAGTAGTGCACACTGGCGCACTCCAGAGTGGCCTCTCTTGCCCCTTCGGGGCAATTCACCTCCTGGGAATCCCCCGGATAGAGGGGGGAACGATCGAAAACTAGTCCCATATCTTTGGGGATTGCCACACCAGTGACATCGGTCACTGGTTCGCAATGACATCTCTTTTTAGCGCTATAAACAACAATTTATCTATACAAACAATTCCTCCACCGTGCCGAAGCGATAGCCCATTTCTTTCCAGCGGGTCAGTAGCTCATCCAAAATTTCTGCGTTGGTCTGGCTGGTGGAGTGGAGCAGCACCACCGCCCCCGGGTGGGTACGGGGCAGCAGTTTCGAGAAAGCATAGTCGTGGCTGGGCTGACTGTCATTGTTCCAGTCCACATAGGCAAGGCTCCAAAATACAGTCTTGTACCCCAGTTCCTGGGCCATTTTTAGGTTTTGCTCGCTGTATGTCCCCTGAGGCGGACGGTAATATTTTGGCATCTCTTCTCCGGTAATTTTCTTGAAAAGCGACTCTAAATCCAATAATTCCTTTGAAAATGCCGCTTTATCGGAAATTTTGCTCATATCCGGATGGTGCATGGTGTGATTGCCCACGATATGGCCTTCATTTACCATCCGCCGTACCAAATCCGCGTTTTTCTCCATGTAATTGCCCACGAGAAAGAAGGCGGCAGACACCTGATGCTTCTGCAAAATATCCAAAATTTTTGCGGTGCAGCCATTTTCGTACCCAGCGTCAAAGGTCAGATACAGCACCTTTTCTCCGGTGTCACCGATGTAAGCCGCATCGAAGCCTTTTAATACCGCGCTATTTGCCGGCCCGATGGGAGGCTGTCCCGAACTGCGGAAACTAAGCCCCCAACTGCCAGTTTCCACGCTTTCCGACAGAAAAATGCCCACTCCCAGACAGATGGCCAGCACCACCACCCCGGCCAAAATGTATAAATCCCGTTTTCGCATAATATCCCTCCATGGGACAACCCTATGCGCCGCCACCCGGGGATATGTTAGAAAGATAAATTGTTGTTTCTAGCTCCGAAGGCGCAAAAGCCTCCCTTGTGCAAAGGCTGCGCCCGCAGGCGCGTTTCGGAGCGCAACCGCCGAAGGCGGCTCTTAGCGCGGAGATGAGGTGGCCCGTAAGGCCGGAGGGATTGTTTTGTATCAATTTCTGGCAATCCCCCAGTCAAAATCGGTTCCGAAATACCGATTTTGACAGCCCCCTTTGCACAAGGGGGCCTTTGGTGGCTGCGCCGCTAAGCTCGTAAACAATAATTTACTGTACCAACGAAAAAATGACGGCCTTTCGGCCGTCATTTTTCTTATTTCATTCGCTTTTCCAAAGTAGAGGCGGCCAGGGAGGTGAGATAAATGCGGGTCATGCCGTATTCTTGGGTCAGCACAAAGGATTTGGGAAGGTCATCGCAGGGGACAACCATACCTTCCTGTTCTGCCTTTTCCAGAAATTGGCGAGTCCGCTTGGAAGTGGAGGTGTTGTCCAAATCAAAAATGCCCACAACCGAGCGCTGCCGTAGCATCATGTCGCTGCCGATGTTCAGATACATAAAAACCTCCGAAAATTCTGTCATTGCGAGGCCCTTCAGGGCCGTGTCAATCCCCTGGACATATCGGAAACCTTCGGGGATCGCCACACCAACGTGCGCGCTGGTTCGCGATGACATATCTTTACTTAAGTTTCTTCCATTCTGCCACGGCCATTTCGTCGCAGCGGTTGTTTTTGGGATTTTCGGCGTGGCCCTTGATCCAGTGATAGCGCATTTCGTGTCGCGCGGTCAGTTCCAGCAGAATTTCCCACAAATCGGGATTGAGTGCAGGCTTTTTGTCGGATTTAATCCAGCCCTTCTTCTGCCAGCCGGCAGCCCAGCCCTTGCTAAGGCCGTCGATGACATATTTGGAGTCGGAATACAGCTCCACGATGCAGGGCTCTTTCAGGGCTTGCAGGCCACGGATCAC
Source organism: Faecousia sp. (assembly GCA_045124575.1). Classification (GTDB taxonomy): domain Bacteria; phylum Bacillota; class Clostridia; order Oscillospirales; family Oscillospiraceae; genus Faecousia. The sequence continues at coordinate 13,356 of JBGVMD010000014.1, read as the reverse complement.
GGCGGTCAGCTCCATCCGGTTGTTGGTGGTGCTTGCCTCGCCGCCGCTCATTTCCCGCTGGTGGCCCATATATTCCAGAATAGCGCCCCAGCCGCCGGGGCCGGGATTGCCGGAGCAAGCGCCATCGGTGTAGAGGGTTACGGTCTTCATTCCTCCGTCTCCTCAGCTTCCACCCGCTCCACGGCCACCACCTGGTTGCATTCCTCGATGCGCATGACGATGACGCCCTGCACATCTCGCTTGTAGACATTAATGGAAGCGGCGGGGGTACGGATGATGACGCCGCCGGTTTCGATCAGCATCACATCGTCCTCTTCACCCACCACACGACAGCCGGCCACCAGACCGGTCTTGGGGGTGATGTTATAGTTCTTCAGACCCTTACCGCCACGGCCCTGGGCCTGCTTTTCGCCATTGGGGCCGGTACGCAGGTACTCGGTCAGCTCGGTGCGCTTGCCGTAGCCACGCTGGGTGACGGTGAGCAGAGTCTTGCCTTCCTCTGCCTTTTCCGCGCCGATGACCACGTCGCCCTCACTCAGCAGAATGCCACGGACACCCACGGCGTCACGGCCCATGGGACGCACGTCGTTTTCATTGAAGCAAATGGCCATGCCCTGAGCAGTTGCCAGAATGATGTTATCATCGCCGGTGGTGCGGATCACATTGATCAGCTGGTCATTTTCCTCCAGGGTAATGGCACGAATGCCGCCCTTGCGGTTGGTCTTCAGCGCAATGAAGGGAATACGCTTAACGGTGCCCATTTTGGTCACCATCATCAGGTATTCGTTTTCATCGAATTCTCTGGTGATCACCATGGCTGTCACGCTCTCGCCGGGATCCAGAGGCAGCACATTGACCATGGCAGTGCCACGGGCGGTGCGGCCGGCCTCGGGGATCTGATAGCCCTTGCGGTGGTGAACCTTGCCGTTGTCGGTGAAGAAAAGGATGTGATCGTGGGTGGAGGCGATGGTCAAGGACTTCACATAGTCCTCATCCTTCAGATTCTGGGCGTTGACGCCACGGCCACCACGGGCCTGGGTGCGGTAGGTATCCACCGGCATCCGCTTGATATAGCCCTGACGGCTCAGGGTAAAGGCGCAGTCCTCTTCTTCGATCAGATCCTCAATGTCAATTTCGTCTTCCACGTCCTGAATTTCGGTCTTGCGTTCGTCGCCGAACTTGTCCCGAATTTCGATCAGCTCTTCCCGCAGCACGGCCTTCAGCTTCTCGGGATCGGCCAACAGCTCGTTAAAGTAGGTGATCTTTGCCAGCAATTCGTTATATTCGTCCTGCAGTTTTTCCCGGTCAAGGCCCTGCAGCGCCTTCAGACGCATATCCAGGATGGCCTGAGCCTGGATGTCATCCAGACCGAACCGATCCATCAGGCGCTGCTTAGCGTCGTCGTAGGCGGTGCGGATGATATGGATGACTTCGTCGATATTATCCTGAGCGATCAGCAGACCCTGCAGCAGATGGGCCCGCTCCTGGGCTTTCCGCAGGTCATACTGGGTGCGCCGGGTCAGCACATCCATCTGATGCAGCAAATATTCGTCGATGATCTGCCGCAGAGAGAGGATCTTCGGCTGCTTCTGGTTTTCCACCAGTGCCAGCATGATGATGCCAAAGCTAGACTGCAGGGCAGTCTGCTTAAACAGGGTGTTCAGCACCACCTGAGGGTTGGCATCCTTCTTCAGCTCGATGACGATGCGCATACCGTTGCGGTCGGTCTCGTCCCGCAGATCACTAATGCCTTCCAGGCGCTTGTCTTTCACCTGCTCAAACATATTCTTAATGAGCTGGCGCTTGTTGACCTGGTAGGGAAGCTCGGTGACGATGATGCGGGTACGATCCTTATTGAAGGTCTCAAACTCGGTACGGGCACGTACCACCACCTTGCCGCGGCCGGTGGCGTAAGCGGCACGAATGCCGGATCTGCCCATAATGATGCCGCCGGTAGGGAAGTCGGGGCCGGAAACGTGCTCCATCAGATCCACCATGGAAGCTTCGGAATCATCCAGCACGCACACGCAGGCGTTGATGACTTCCGTCAGATTGTGGGGCGGAATATTGGTGGCCATGCCGACAGCGATACCGGAAGAACCGTTCACCAGCAGGTTGGGGAAGCGGGAGGGCAGAACTCTCGGTTCTTTCTTACTTTCGTCAAAGTTGGGGTCCCAATCCACGGTTTCCTTGTTAATATCCCGCAGCATTTCCAGGGACAGCTTGCCAAGACGGGCCTCGGTATAACGGTAGGCAGCCGCCGGGTCGCCGTCCACGGAGCCGAAGTTACCCTGGCCGTCCACCAGCGTATAGCGCATGGAGAAATCCTGGGCCAAACGCACCATGGCGTCATAAACAGAGCTGTCGCCATGGGGGTGATAGCTACCCAGAACGGAACCGACGGTGGTAGCGGATTTTTTATGCTTCTTGTCCGGGGTCAGGCCGTCTTCGTACATGGTATACAGAATGCGGCGGTGCACCGGCTTCAGGCCATCTCGCACATCGGGCAGGGCACGGCCCACGATGACGCTCATGGCATATTCAATATAGGACTTTTCCATTTCGTCCACCAGGTTGGATTCCGTGATTACCTGGTCCGGGAAGCGAATGTCCTCTGGTTTGTAGCTTCGATTATGTGCCAATGTTCGTCACCTCCTTAAATATCGATGTTAATAGCGTACTTAGCGTTCTTTTCAATCCATTCCTTACGGGGCTCGACCTGCTCGCCCATGAGGATGGTGAAAATCTCGTCGGCACGGCGAGCATCGTCCAGGGTGATGCGGCGCAGGGTACGGCGCTCGGGATCCATGGTGGTCTCCCACAGCTCTTCCTTGTTCATTTCGCCAAGGCCCTTATAGCGCTGAATTTCGATCTTCACATTGGGATTGTCGCCCCGCATTTCGGCGCTGATCTGATCTCGCTGCTCGTCAGAATAAGCAACACGCACACTCTTGCCCCGGGTCAGCTTGTACAGCGGGGGAACGGCGGAGTACACATAGCCATGCTCAATGAGAGGGCGCATATAGCGGAAGAAGAAGGTCAAAAGCAGCGTCCGGATATGCGCGCCGTCCACGTCAGCATCGGACATGATGATGATCTTGTGGTAGCGCAGCTTTTCGATATCAAAATCCTCACCGATGCCGCCGCCCATGGCCACGATCAAGGGATTAAGCTTGTCGTTTCCGTAGATCTTATCCACCCGGGCCTTTTCCACATTCAGCATCTTACCCCACATGGCCAAAATCGCCTGGAAACGGCTATCTCTGCCCTGGATGGCAGAGCCGGCAGCGGAGTCACCCTCGACGATGTACAGTTCGCACAGGGCGGGGTCTTTCTCGTTGCAGTCCTGCAGCTTGTCGGGCATGCCACCACTCTCCAAACCGGTCTTGCGGCGGGCATTTTCACGGGCCTTCCGGGCGGCTTCCCGGGCACGGTTGGCCATCATGGCCTTTTCCAGAATGATCTTGGCAGTGGCAGGATGCTCCTCAAAATAGGTAGCCAGCTGCTCGCCCACCACCTGCTCCACCAGGGTGCGGATGTAGGCGTTGCCCAATTTTGCCTTGGTTTGGCCTTCGAACTGGGCATCCGTCAGCTTGACGGAAATGATGGCGGTGATGCCTTCCCGGCAATCCTCACCGGAAACCTTGTCATCGCCCTTGATGATGCCATGGCTGACGCCGTAAGCGTTCAGAACACGGGTCAAAGCGGTCTTGAAACCGGTTTCGTGCATGCCGCCCTCGGGGGTGCGGACATCGTTGGCAAAGGACAGCATCAGCTCGTTATATCCGTCGTTATACTGCACGGCGATCTCGGCGGAAGCATCCCCCTTCATGCCGTTCATATAAATCACATCGGTGTGGATGGGGGTCTTGTTCCGGTTGCTCCAAGTGGCAAATTCCCGGATACCACCCTCATAGCACATGGTCTCCGTGATCTGCTTCTCGTCATCCCGGTCGTCCGTGATGGTGATGGAGAGGCCGGCGTTGAGGAAGGCTTCCTCCCGCATTCTCTCGTGGAGGATGGAATAATCGTATTCAGTGGTATCGAACATCTCCGGATCGGGCTGGAAGGTGACCTCGGTGCCGGTTTTGTCGGTTTTGCCCACCACGGTCATTTCCTGAGTGATGGCGCCACGGGCAAATTTCATCTCATGGATCAGGCCGTTTTTATGGACCCGTACCCGCAGCCATTCCGACAGGGCGTTGACAACGCTGGCGCCCACGCCATGCAGGCCGCCGGAGACCTTGTAACCGCCGCCGCCAAACTTACCGCCGGCGTGCAGCACGGTGAAGACAACCTCCAAAGCGGGCTTACCGGTCTGGGGCTGGATGTCCACGGGGATGCCACGGCCGTCATCGGTGACGGTGATGGAGTTACCGGGGTTAATGGTAACGGTGATGTGCTTGCAGTAGCCTGCCAGCGCTTCGTCAATGGAGTTATCCACGATCTCATACACCAAATGGTGCAGACCGCTACTGGATGTAGAGCCGATATACATACCCGGCCGCTTGCGGACTGCTTCCAGGCCTTCCAAAACCTGGATCTGCTCTCCGCCGTATTCGTTTGTTACTTTTGTTTCGTCAGACATGGTTAGTCCTCCAATACTTATTGTAGAACGGTGGGTTTCCCTGAAAGGCCCCCTTGTGCAAAGGGGGCTGTCTGCGTGAGCAGACTGGGGGATTGACAATCCCTCCGTCAAAAATCATAGATTTTTGCCACCTCCCTTTGCACAAGGGAGGCTCTGCGGCTTCGCCGTTTATTTCACATTTCCTTTTTCAATCTCAATGGTCTTTCCTAATTTGGTGAACCGGCCCGGTTCGCAGGCGGTGATAAACACCTGACCCGTTTTGATCTGGTTCAGCACAAAATCCTGCCGGCCGGGGTCCAGTTCGGACAGAACATCATCCAGCAGTAAGAGGGGTTCTTCCTCCAGCTCCCGCCGCATCAGTTCCCGCTGAGCCAGCTTCAAACTGATGGTGGCCGTCCGGGTCTGGCCTTGAGAGCCGTAAAGTTTTAGGCTGATCTGAGAGAGGGAAATGTCAAAATCGTCCTTATGGGGGCCGGTGAGACAGCTGGCGCTGTCCAATTCCGCCCGATAATGGCTTTCCAAGTGATCCTGCAGTTGTCCGGTCAACACGCTCACCGGGGCATAGGGATCGGTGACGGTGGAAACCGTCTTGTATTCCAGTCGGAATTCCTCCGCGCCCCCGGAAAATTCTCCGTGGTAACCGGCGGCCGCCTGTCCCAGCGCCTCATAAAACCGGGCCCGGTAAGAAATCAGCAACGCGCCCACCTGACAAAGACGGGTGTTATACTCCGGCAAAATCTCTAATAAGGCAGGATTCTCCCGCCAATCTTTCAAAATGCGGCTTTTCTGCTCTAAAATCCGGGTGTATTCTGTCAGCGCCGCCTCATAATTGGGCCGCAGCTGGCTCAGTGCCAGATCTCCCAGCCGCCGCCGGGGGGCAGAGCCGCCTTTTAGGATCATGAGGTCCTCCGGGCAGAACAAAACCGATGGCAGCACCCCGGCGATCTCACCGGCGGTGCGCTTTTTCGCCCCGTTTCGCTCCAGCATTCGTTTCCGTCCGTCAGCAAACAGCACCCAGCGCAGGGACTGCTGCCTGCCTTGACTGGTCACACTGCCATATAAATCCGCAAAATCCGACCCAAACCGAACCAATTCCCCGGTTTTTTGGGCCCGAAAACTTTTTCCGCTGCCGAGATACCCGATGGCTTCCAGCAGGTTGGTCTTACCCTGGGCGTTGCGGCCCACAATAAGGTTCACCCCCGGTTCAAAGTCCAGGGACAGCGCCTCATAATTGCGGAAATTCTGTAAAACCAGATTATTCAGCTTCATTGGCGCAGATCAAAAAGTGCTGACCGGCAAATTCTACTTTGTCACCGGGGCGCAGCTTCTTGCCCCGCATGGTGCTCACTTCGCCGTTGACTTTGACCATGCCGTCGACGATCACTGTCTTGGCCTCGCCGCCGGAATAGACCACATTGGCAAATTTCAGGGCATCCTGCAGCTTGATATATTCCGTGGTGATCTCCACCCGGACAGAATTGTCCTTCTTTTTTACTGTTACTTTCATATTTTGTTCCTTCCGTTTATACGAGAAAGGCCTCAAAAAACTGTCATTGCGAACCAGTCCGCAGACTGGTGTGGCAATCTCCTAAAGTTTTAGAGGATTCTATCATACAGATCAATCCAATTTGGATTTTTACTCTCGACCAATTTATTCTTGCGTTTTCTGTTCTATCCCTTAATCTGTTTCTCCCGCTCTATAGCGGCAGTCACATCGGATGTTATTTCATAATATACCAGTTTTCTACATTGTATCGTGCCGTGAAACTCCCTTTGTCCAGGTGGTGCTTATGCTCATATACCCGCTTGATCAAATCATTGGTGACGCCCGCATAAAGCACGTTCCCCATTTGATTTGACATAATGTATACATAGTATTGCATTGTACCTCTCCTAAGGGGATTGCCACACCAGTCTGCGGACTGGTTCGCAATGACAAAAAATACTTAGCCGTTCTTAATTCTCACCGGCAGGACCATGTAGGCAAAGTCATACTTTTCCTCTGCCGGGGTCAGCACGATGGGGCTCAGGCCGTTGGTCAGCTCCAAAATCACTTTCTCGGAGGGAATGACCTTCAGGGCATCTGCCAGGTAGCGCACATTGAAGCCGATCTCCAGCTCTCCGCCGTCGCCGGCGAAGCTGCAGCGGTCCTCGGCAGCGCCGATGGTGGTGCTGGTGCGCATCTGCAGTTCATTCTTGCCGAACACGCAGCGCACCGGGCTCTTGTACTTTTCAGAAACGATCAGACCCACACGCTCAATGGAGCTGGCCAGATCGCTGACATGAGCCGCCAGCTTCACGGGGCAATTGGTGGGTACAACTTTCCGCCAATCCAGGAAATCGCCCTCCAGCAGACGGCAGACCAGGGTGGTGCCGCCCATTTGGAACAGGATGTGCTTGTTACCCAGGGTAAAGGCCACATTGTCATCGCAGTCGGAAAGCAGCTTTTCTACTTCCTTCAGGCTGGAGGCCGGCACCACGAAGCTGACATTGCGGCCCAGGGCCTCGGCAGGATGCCAGGTGCGGCGAGCCAGACGGAAGCCGTCGACAGCGATGGCAGAAACCGCCATGTCCTCCACCTCAAACTTGACACCGGTATGGATGGGGCGGCCCTGATTTTCGGAAACGGCAAAAATGGTGCCGTTAATCAGCTCTTTCAGGGCAGTTTGGGGGATGTAGATGTTCTTGCCGGTGGCCACATCGGGCAGGATGGGGTAGTCATCGGCATTTTCAGCAGAAATGGTAAAGGCAGCGTAGCCGGAACGGATGGACACTTTATAATTGTCATCCACCACCACCGTCACCGGGCCTTCCGGCAGGCGGCGGATAATATCCACAAACAGGCGGGCAGGCAGGATGCACTCGCCGGCGTCGGAAACATCGGCTTCAAACTGGTGAGTAATGGCGGTCTCCATATTATAGCCGGTGAGGCTGATACCGCCGTCAGCGGCTCGGCAGAGGATGCCCTCCAGCACAGTCAGGCTGCTCTTTGCGGCTACGGCACGGCCGGCAATATTCAGGCCGGCAGCCAGCATACTTTTTTCACAGGTAAAACGCATACGCTCGTTCCCTTCTTGTTAGATTTATAAAATATATATATCCGTAAATAAGTTAGGTAGTATTAACAGTGGTAGGGGAAAGTTATGTGGAAAACTGCCGCAAGGCCAGTATTTACAAGGACTTTTTTTCCACACCCGCCTGTGGATAATTTTTTACTTTTCCACACCCTCTGTGGAGGGGAAAATGGGGGTGTGTGATTCCACAAGTATTCTTTCCACATTCAACAGCCCCTGTGGAAATGATTTAAGGCAAATTTACAGCAGGGAGTTGATGTTAGAGGTGATGTCCCGGATGTTGTTCTGCAGCTCGGTGTCGCCGTTTTTCAGCGCCACTTCCACCTTGCGGATGTTATAAATAACGGTGGAGTGATCCTTGGCAAATTCCCGGCCAATGTCGGGGAAGGAGAGGTTGGTCAGCTTTCGCACCAGATACATGGCCACCTGCCGGGGCTCGGCGATGCCCTTGCTCTTTTGGCTGCCCCGCAGGGCCACCTCGTCCACGGAGTAGAACTTGCACACCTGGGAAATGATCAGGCTGGGGGTGGGCAGAGCGTTGCCCTCGGCCTTGAACATATCATCAATGGCCCGGCTGATATTCTGCAGGTCCAGGGGCATGTTATTCAGGTCCCGGTAGGCCATGATCTTCTTCACCGTGCCCTCAATCTGACGGACATTGTTGGTGATGTTGATAGCAATGAAGTTGCACACATCATCATCCAAATTCAGCCCCAGATGCTTGGCCTTGTTTTTCAAAATGGCCATTCTGGTTTCATAGTCCGGGGGTTGGATGTCCGCAAGCAGACCCCATTCAAAACGGGATTTCAGTCGATCTTCCAGGGTCAGCATATCGCTGGGCTTCCGGTCGGAAGTCATGACGATCTGCTTGTGCTCCTCGTAGAGCTTATTGAAGGTATGGAAAAATTCTTCCTGGGTGCTTTCCTTGCCGGCGATGAACTGAATATCGTCGATGAGGAACAGGTCGGCTTCCCGGTACTTGGTGCGGAATTCGATATTCTTACCGCTTTGGATGGCCTGGATCAGTTCGGTGGTAAACTGGTCGCCCTTGATGTAGACGATCTTGGCGTCCGGCTTATTCTGACGGATGCCGTTGGCGATGGCGTACAGCAGGTGGGTCTTGCCCACGCCGGGGGGGCCGTAAATAAAGAGGGGGTTGTACACATCGCCGGGGTGATTGCTGACGGCCAGGGCGGCGCCGTGGGCCAGGCGGTTCGAGGGGCCCACCACGAAATTGTCAAAATTAAAATGGGGGTTAAAGTCCATGGCCGAGGGGTTCTTGCCCTTGGTCTTGTAATTGTCCATTTCCTCGTCGCTAAAGACGATGAGCTTGGCGTTGGAGTTGAAGATCTGCTTCAGAGCCTCGTGGATGATGTCGGTGTAGCGCTTGATGATCACTTCCCGCCGGTAATCGGAGGAGGTGTAGAGGATCAGACGTTCTTCCGTCAGCTCCACCACTTCCGCATCGTCAAACCAGGTGGAGATCACCACACTGCCCAGTTGCTCTTCCATATAGCCATAGATCTTCGCCCATACATAGGCGGATGAAAACATATATTTTTCCGCTCCTTTCAGAAAAGTTTCCGTATCCATTCAAGGGGAGAAAGGCAATTTTTCCCCACAATATCTCAAACTAAATTTTAACACATTTCGATGTAAAAAACAAGGTTTTTTTGCGGGCATACTATATAAAAAAGAATATAGTATTTCTACAATTTTCCTTAAGTGTGATGGGGAAACCGAAAGCTTCTCCCGGGGAGAAGGTATGCGCCTTCGGCGCAAAAAAACGCCGGCGCTCCTTTGGAGCGCCGGCTGATTGTGTTTTTTATTCAGTTTTCAGATCCAGCGTAATGCTGTCGTACTGGGATTCCATCCGGATGTAGTTGATGCCCGCGGCCCGCAGCATCCGCTTGGACGCAGTGTTGCTGGGGGTGCCGTTATACTTATCGGACAGGTAGATCACTTCTTTGATGCCGCACTGGATAATGGCCTTGGCGCATTCGTTGCATGGAAACAGCGCCACATACAGCCGGCTGCCCCGCAGGTCACGGCCGTTGGCATTGAGGATGGCGTTCAGCTCCGCGTGCACCACGAAGGGGTACTTGGTCTCGTTCTCGTCTTCACCGCTGCGCTCCCAGGGGAATTCATCGTCGGAGCAGCCCTTGGGCATGCCGTTGTAGCCGGTGGAGATGATGATGTTTTCGGGGGACACGATGCAGGCGCCTACCTGGGTGCTGGGATCCTTGCTGCGCTTGGCTGCCAGCATGGCAATGCCCATAAAATACTCGTCCCAGGAAATATAGTCGGTGCGCTTCATAGAAAGTACCTCCTTCAAAATTTGCTGGCCGCCAAAGGCTCCCTTGTGCAAAGGGTAAAGGTCCCGACCAAGGTGTCATTGCGAGGCGGCTTAAGCCGCCGTGGCAATCTCCTGGTACAACCTTTCATCCAAGAAGACGGTTGTAAAGATCCACCCAATGTGGGTTTTTTTCGAAAATCAAATCTGTTTTACGGTTTCTTGACCAGCTTTTGATCTGCTTTTCCCGTTCAATGGCGGCTGTGACATCAGATGTTTCCTCAAAATACACCAACTTCATCACCTTGTATTTGGCAGTAAAGCTGTTGGGGTCTAAATGATTTTTATGCTCATATACCCGGCAAATCAAATCTCTTGTAACGCCGGTATAAAGTACGGTATGATTTTTGTTGGTCAGGATATATACATAGTATTTCACTCTGCGATCATCCAACCTTTCCCCAGGAGATTGCCACGTCGCTTACGCTCCTCGCAATGACATGGGGTTCGATATTTGCTGAGAAAATTATTTTTCCAAAATGATGGGTCCGTTATTGGCCAGGTTCTCCCGGATCAGCATAGCGGCCTCCTGGGCGGTCAGCAGCTGCTGCTCACCGGAGCGCATATTCTTTACAGAGCACTTGCCGGCGGCGATCTCATCATCGCCCAGCAGCACGGCGTAAGGCACGCCCAGTTTGTCGGCATAGGACATTTTCTGCTTGAACTTCTTGTTTTCGCCGTACAGCTGCACCCGCAGACCGGAAGCGCGCAGACTTTCTGCCAAAGCCACAGCGGCGGCAGTGTTCTCGGTCATGGGCAGCACCAAAGCGTCGCAGGGGGAGGTGGGAAGTTCCGGGTTCAACAGACCCTGTTCGTCCAGCACGTAGAACAGGCGGGTCAGACCGATGGAGATGCCCACACCGGGCAGGGGCTTGTCGATATAGTAGCCGGCCAGATTGTCATAGCGGCCGCCGGAGCAGACGGAGCCGATTTCCGGGTGATCCAGCAATGTGGTTTCATAAACAGTGCCGGTGTAATAGTCCAAACCACGGGCGATGGTCAGATCCACCGCAAAGTTGGCTTCGGGAACGCCGAAAGCGGAGAGATTGGCGGTAACCGTCTTCAGCTCAGTGACACCGAGGTCGAAGACCTCGTTCTTGCCGCAGTAGCCTTCCAATGCGGCCAAAACTTCTGCATTGGTACCACGAATGGCAATAAACTTCAAAATTTCGTCGGCCTTATCCTCGGAAATTTCGCATTCGTTGATCAGCAGAGCTCGGACCTTCTCGGCGCCGATTTTGTCCAGCTTGTCCACGGTGCGCATAATGTCGCCGCTCTTTTCGCTGAGGTCCAGCATGCTGTAGAAGCCGGTCAGAATCTTGCGGTTATTGACCCGAATCTGGAAACGCTCCAAACCGAAGCCCCGGAAGACCTTATAGATGATGGCGGGAATTTCCGCATCGTTGAGGATGTCCAGCTTGCCGTCGCCGATGATGTCGATGTCGGCCTGGTAGAATTCACGGAAGCGGCCCCGCTGTGCCCGCTCGCCACGGTAGACCTTGGAGATCTGATAGCGGCGGAAGGGGAAGGCCAGCTCATTGTAGTGCAGGGCCACATATTTTGCCAGGGGCACGGTCAGATCAAAGCGCAAAGCCAGATCGGAGTCGCCCTTTTGGAAGCGGTAGATCTGCTTTTCGGTCTCGCCGCCGCCCTTGGCAAGCAGGATCTGAGCATCCTCAATGGCGGGGGTGTCCAGGGCGGCAAAGCCGTAGGAAGAATAGGTGCGGCGGAGAATCTCCATGATCCGCTCAAACTGCGCCTGCTTGCCGGGCAGCAGTTCCATAAAACCGGACAAAGTCCGGGGTTTGATAATTGCCATAAAGTTTCCTCTTTTCTTGGGATATGATTGCGCTGCAGGCGCTTTAGTATCTGGGCTTATTATGCAGCATTTCGCGCCAATCCAGGTCGCCTCTCTGCAGACCCATGACCAGCATTTCGGCAGATGCCAAATTGGTGGCAACGGGCACATTATGTTTGTCGCAATGGCGGATGGTCTCTACCATCTGGCTGTCGTCCCAGGCGTCGGTGGTATTGGGGTCGGTGAACATCAGCACCAGATCGATTTCATTATAGGCAATGCGGGCATTGATCTGCTGATGACCGCCCTGCTTATGGGAAAGCAGCAGCGTCAGGGGCAGGCCGGTGTTGTCCCGGATCAGACGGCCGGTGGTGGCGGTGGCAAACAGATCATGATTTTGCAGCACACTTTTGTAAGCGGTGCAGAACTGAACGATCAATTCCTTCTTTTTATCATGAGCGAGAAATGCAATATTCATATTTACACTCCTTTATCTTGAAATGGGCACATTTAAACCCAGAATTCTCTTTGTAATCCGCTTGTAGGCGGCAGTTGCGCCAAAATGGCTGTATTTGATGAGGGGTTTTCCCACCGCAGCGGCAAGGCTGACATTGGGATCGGTGGGGACGATGCCCAGTAGCGGCAGACCTACCTCGTCCATAATATCATCAATGGTCTTGCCCATGGCTTTTAAAAGGTCATTAAACAGGCGATTGACCACGATCTTGCAGTCTTTTGCTCCCATTTTTCCCAGCTCCTGGGCACAGCGGTCGGCAGACCGGATGGAAGCCGGATCCGGCAGGGTCACCACCACACAGCGATCGGCAGGGGCGCACAGGAGGCTGAGGCCATCCCCGATGCCGGCAGGGCCGTCCAGCAGCACAAAATCGAAATCCTGCCGGGCTTGTTGTAGCATTTTTTCAAAATCCATGGGGTCAATGTCCCGGGGGCTGCAGTTGACCGGAGCGGTCAGAAAGCTGAGGGAGGGGAATTTGGGATGCACCGTGGCGGCGGACAGGGGGTAATTGCCGCTGCACACATCCAGAAAGGACAGCACTTCCGTGCCGCTGATGCCGAGAAACACATCCAAGTTCCGCAGTCCTACATCACCGTCGATGCACAGTACCCGCCGGCCGGAGGTGGCAAGAACCGTGGCAATGCCGGCGCAAAGAGCCGATTTGCCCACGCCGCCTTTGCCGGAAATGAAGCTGATCACTTCACCCAAATCACACACCCCCCATACTAATTTAAAAACAATTATAAAGCAATAACGCACAAATTGCAAGGGGATTTTCCTTGTTTTTGAACCCTATTTTATCATTTTATACAAAAAAGAAAAGCTGCACCCCAAAAAGTGCAGCTTTACAAATTTCAGTTTGTCGGCAGATGGAGCGCGTAGCGTGAGCCTCCCTTGTGTAAAGGGAGGTGGCCAAAATCTTTGATTTTGGCCGGAGGGATTGAATAAACGACAATCCCCCAGTCAAATCGACCTCGATGGGCCGATTTGACAGCCCCCTTTGCACAAGGGGGCCTTTGACCGCAG
>JBGVMD010000013.1:0-24467 GCA_045124575.1 Faecousia sp. | reverse complement strand
GCACCTTTCTGCTACCTCCTTAAGTGATTGGACACCACTATGGTAGCGATTTTGTTAGGTGCTGACAATGGCTTTTTTTACGCCGGTCAGATTATGCACTTTTCGAGCCCTTTTACTGTATTTCTAATTTACCATAAACAGCAAACATCTGTACATATAACACAAATACCATGCACGACAAATTACGATCCGATATATTGGACCTTTTGTATGTTATTATATCTATAATAAAACATAGGAGATTGTGAAAATGGATAAATTATTGAGGCCACTAAACGAGCTGCGGAAGATTACTCTGTATCATGGTAGCAAAGATGGATCAATTAACAGTTTTTCTTTGGATGTTGGTAGGCCTGATGTTGATTTTGGCAGAGGAGTCTATTTTACAACTAAACTACAACAGGCAATTGATTGGTCTGTCAAACATGCTGATTGCGGTTATGTATATGTGTGTGAGTTTGATCCAGAGGATTTAAAAATACTTGAGTACCGCAAAAATTGCGATGATTTCGCAGAGATTATTCATCTGTGCAGAATAGATTTAGAAGAGTTAGCATGTGATTTCATAGAAGGATTTGAACAGGCAGATGGCGTTTATGGTTGCTTGGTTGATGGACGTAAGCCGCACCTAGAGGAACTGGCAAATCAATACAATGAAGGCGATATTCCCTTTTCTACATTTTACGAAGAACTAGATGCAATTTTGTATACATCCGATAAAGACCAACTATGTATCAAAACTATTGCGGGATTGCAGAAAATAACCATTCGCGAAATTATTCAGACTACAAAACCCAGCAAAAAAGTACTTTCTAGAAAATGATTTTAATTGACCTCTTAATTGGAAATAGCCACCGCCCGTATGCGGTGGCTATAATTATCAAAAGGATAACTGATAAGGAAGTTGGACTACAAGAGAGTTTCTCTTTCGTATAATCTTTGTCAGTAAACCATTGATTGCGTCCGGGCACCTTCCTTGTTGGATCAATTTGTTGCGGAACTGGATTAATCCATTAAGCATCAGCCGGTATTCTGACGGACTGAGAACCAATATTCTCTTAGGTTGTTTCATACACAGATCAACTCCTTGTACACGCTCTCGGAAACACGATTTCGGATACTGTTCATTCGCTGAACCCATTCCATTTGATTGTTGGCTTTCAGTTCTTCGGTGACACCCTCCTGTGCTTTCATTTGCATGGTTAGCTGATGGAACATTTCTTCCGCAAATTTATCAACTTCCTCAAGATGTGCCTTTAATGCGTCACTCATCAGCATGGTAGTGTATAGCACCCGTTTGTGGGTGCGAAGGTACTGCAATCGTCGCTGTCCCCAGATACCGATCTGCGGACTTTCCGGTGCTTCAATATCGGGAAGCAGGTAATCTCCCATTTGCCGGTAAGTGCCACCCAGTTTTTCAAAAATGGTTTGCATACGCATTTCCTCCTTGTTATTTATTTCTAACTTCATTTTAGGAAGAAAACGTCATCGCTTCCAATGTGTGGATAAAACGAAAAAAGCCCAGAGGACGGCGAAATCCTCTGGGCTATAGTATCAATATGTAATGTCTTTAATAAAAACAAAAAATCCGAACGCACTTCCTATCGTGAAGTAGTTCGGATTTTTCATGTATGGTGGACTTGAGGAGATTCGAACTCCCGACCCCTACAATGCGAATGTAGTGCGCTCCCAGCTGCGCTACAAGCCCATCTATTTACAGCTAAAATTATACCCCTTTTTGCCTATTTGTCAAGCAGGCTGTTTTGGCCGAATTTTCTCTTTTCTTTTAGAAAAATATATGCTATACTATTTGCCGGAAATCACATAAAGGAGCGTTTTCTATGCCCACAATTGCAGAACTTTTGTCCCAGGAACTGGGTCAGAAACTGGAATATATTGAAAATGTCATTGCACTCATGGACGAAGGCAACACCATCCCCTTCATCGCCCGTTACCGCAAGGAAATGCACGGCGCCATGGACGACACCGTGCTGCGTACCCTGGAGACCCGGTTGCAGTATCTGCGCAACCTGCAGGCCCGCCGGGACGAGGTAAAATCCTCCATCGAAAGTCAAGGCAAGCTGACAGAAGAACTGGCTGCCGCCATCGATGCCGCTGCCACTCTGGCAGAAGTGGAAGATCTGTACCGTCCCTACAAGCAGAAGCGCCGCACCCGTGGCTCCATCGCCCGGGAGAAGGGACTGGAGCCTCTGGCACAGGCCATCTTTGCCCAGGACGGCTCCGATCCCGCTGTTCTGGCAGAAGCCTATGTGGACCCTGAAAAGGGCGTCAATTCTGTCGAGGAAGCTTTGGCCGGTGCCAACGACATCATTGCCGAAGACCTGTCCGACGATCCCGCCATCCGCAAAAGTTTGCGGGAACTGATCGCCCGCAAGGGCAGTCTGGTGGTCAAGGCCGAAGATCCTGAGGAGGACACGGTTTACAGACTGTATTACGACTTTTCCTGCCCCATCAGCCGTGTGATGGATCATCAGATTTTGGCCATCAACCGGGGTGAAAAGGAAGAAAAACTGAAGGTCACGGTGACGCTCCCCGGCAACGAAGGCCCTGCGACAGTGTGCCGTGCAGCGCTGAAGCCCACCATGTTTATTTCCCAGTTTGTCAAAGCCGCTGCAGAAGATGCCTATGAGCGCCTGATCTTCCCCAGCGTCCAGCGGGAGACCCGCAGTGATCTTTCTGACCGGGCCTATTCCGGCGCCATCCACAATTTTGCCCTGAATCTGAAGCCCCTGCTGATGCAGCCGCCGGTGAAGGGTTTTGTCACCATGGGTCTTGACCCCGGATACCGCAACGGCTGCAAGGTGGCCGTGGTGGATGCCACCGGCAAGGTGCTGGACACCACCGTGGTGTATCCCACCTTCAGCGACCGGAAGAAGCAGGAAGCCATCGAGATTCTCTCCCGGCTGATGCGCAAGTGGGGCGTGTCCCACATCGCCATCGGCAACGGCACGGCTTCCAGAGAAACGGAAGCCATGGCGGTAGAAATGCTCCGCTCTTTCCCCAATGCCAGCTATATGATCGTCAACGAAGCCGGTGCTTCCGTCTACTCCGCCTCTCCCCTGGCGGCCGAGGAATTCCCGGAATTTGATGTGAATCTCCGCTCCGCCGTGTCCATTGCAAGACGCCTACAGGATCCCCTGGCCGAGCTGGTCAAGATCGACCCCAAGGCCATCGGCGTGGGTCAGTATCAGCACGATTGCCCCCAGAAGGAGCTGGACGGCGCTCTGGGCGCTGTGGTGGAGGATTGCGTAAACGCGGTCGGCGTGGATGTGAACACCGCCTCTAAGAGCCTGCTGCTGCAGGTGTCCGGCCTGAATGCCACCACCGCCAAGAACATCGTGGCCTATCGCGAGGAGAATGGCGCCTTTACCTCCCGCGCACAGATCAAGAAAGTGCCCAAGCTGGGCCCCAAGGCTTTCCAGCAGTGCGCCGGCTTCCTGCGCATCCCGGAAAGCAAAGAAATTTTGGACAACACCGGTGTCCACCCCGAGTCCTATGCTGCCGCCAAGGAGCTGCTGAAGCTGCTGGGCACCGATGATCTTGCCACACTGTCTGCCCGGCTGGAAACCTATGGCGCAGCCGCTGCCGCTGAAAAATGCGGTGTGGGCGAACTAACCCTCATTGATATTGCCAAGGAACTTTCGAAGCCCGGCCGCGATCCCCGTGACGAGCTGCCCCCTCCGGTGCTGCGCAAGGATGTGCTGGAAATGAAGGATCTTGTGCCCGGCATGGAACTGACCGGCACGGTGCGCAATGTCATCGACTTTGGCGTGTTTGTGGACATCGGCGTCCATCAGGATGGTCTGGTGCATATCAGCGAAGTGTGCAATCGCCGGCTGAAGCATCCCAGCGAAATGCTGAAGGTGGGCGATGTGGTGAAGGTGGTCGTCCTCTCTGTGGACGAAAAGCGCCACCGCATCAGCCTTTCTATGAAGCAGGTCAAAAAACAAGCCTAAATTCCCACCCCGGCAGGTGCGCCTGCCGGGGCAAAAAATTACCGCCAGAAAAATACAAGTTTTTTGAAAAAAGGGCTTGACATTTCTCTATTCCTGATATATAATGCAAAAGCTGTCTGCGAGACATGCTGCTATAGCTCAGCCGGTAGAGCGCATCCTTGGTAAGGATGAGGTCGCCAGTTCAAATCTGGCTAGCAGCTCCAAAACCCTTGATTCTCTTAGAGATTCAAGGGTTTTTCCTTTTTTCCATAGGTAAGTCAGACCGCATCCTTTTTCACCATTTTTCGTGAAAGGATGCGGTCTAATTATGCGTTCAAAAATCTACTTTCCTGAACAGATCAGCGAAACGATTGAAGAAGCCTTTTCTTCGTTCATCATCTCCCAAACATCAAAAGGCGTGGCGGCTATAACAATTCGCAACTACCACCTACACCTGCGGAGCATCTCAAAGCATCTCGACATCAAAATGCCGCTTTCCGCACTCACCAAAAGGCACTTGGAAAGTATGGTGGTGTCGATGCGGGCGGCGGGCTTGGCTCACAATACCGTGGCTACCTATCTGCGGGTTATCAACACATTTCTCAACTGGGCGAACCGTGAGGGACTAACATCTGTCAGCATCCCCAACATCAAAGAGAAAGACACGGTAAAAGAAACCTACACCGATGCGGAACTGCTGATCTTGCTGAAAAAGCCTGATAAGAAGTGCGACTTCACCGAATACCGAAACTGGGTCATTATCAACTATCTGTTGAACTCAGGCTGCCGTGCCGCCACCGTCCGCAACATTCAAAACCGTGATGTGGATTTAGAACGCCGCCAGATCATCTTCCGTCATAACAAAAACGGGAAGATACAAGTCAGCCCCCTGTGCTCACAAATGGCTGCCATTCTCGCAGACTATATGGCCGTCCGCAAGGGCAAACCTGATGACTACTTATTCTGTAATCAGTATGGGGAAATGCTGACAGAGAACGCCCTGCGGCTCGCCGTGGCGCACTATAACAAGTCAAGAGGTGTCCAAAAGACAAGCCTGCATCTGTTCCGCCACACATTCGCAAAGAAGTATCTCATTGATTGCGGCGGCAACGCTTTTACACTTCAACGGCTCTTGGGACATTCCACGCTTACAATGTCAAAGCGGTATTGTAATATCTACGATACGGACATCGCACGGGATTACGATACCTTTTCACCCCTTGCCAAAATGACACAGCCAAGAGCCAAAATCCAGCGCCCATGAACATCTACCATCATCTCGGCATCATCTTTCATCATCTCAATATCAAATGGGGAGAAGTCTTTACTTCTCCCCATCGTCTTTATACATATCGCTTACTTTTTCAATGAACTTCCGCATTTCGGTGATTGCGCTTTCGGGCGCAAGTATCTTTGCGGCACGGCCAAAAGTAGCAACCCACGCACAGAATGGCGGGGACAACTCAACGGGTAGCAAAGCAACAAAATGCCCTTCATCCAACGGAGCCAAAACCGTATCCTTGCCAAATTGGTCAATCACCGCATCCGCCAACCGATTGATGAAGCGGATCCGCACCTTTACCTTTTCACCGTGATACTGCCCAAATACCTTGTATTCTTGGCTTGTCAGGGCTTCCGCCTTAAACTCTTTCTGTCCATCCCTTTTCTCTTGGAGCGGTTGGGAAATGCGCTCCATACGGTCAATGCGGAAAGTGCGGAACACGCCTTTTTCGGTGTAGGCATAGAGATAATAGTTTCCGCTGTCCCAAAGCATAGCATAAGGGCTTACGGTATAGAAATCACCGTTTTTTGAATACTTTTTGGGGTTGGCCCTATTGGGATTGTAATGGAAGTAGCGAAAACGGATTTTTCGGTTATTGGCAATCGCAAGGTGAATGCGGTCAGCATCCCGCACCACATCATCATTTGCGCTCCGCACACGCCCTGAAACATAGGCGTTGCGGGTTAGGCTGTCTTTGGTATAGACATCCGCCAATCTTACGATCTTCTGGCTGATGGTCTGGGCTTCGGTCTGGGTGATGAACTTGGATGCCTGAATGCTATCCACCATCAGCCGCAATTCGTGGGGTTCAAATTCGGGCTTTGTGATGTAGTAGCCCCATTTGCTTGCGTTATACTCCACGGGGACGGCAAAATCTTCCCGCAAACGCACAATATCGTTGTAGATGGTTTTCTCGGATGCTTCAATGTTGTGTAGTGCGAGGTAGTTTTTGATCTTTGTTGCGTTTTGGGGATGCTCCTTGGTGGCGTGGTGATATAGGTAGTCCCGGATGTAAAGTAGCTTCACGCCCTGACCGGACGAACGCCCACCACGGGTCTTTTCTTTCTGCTTGGGGTCTGCTTTCAGCTTCTGTAATCGCCGCTCAATCTCTTCTCGGCTTAGTTCCCATTTCTCTTGGTCTGCCATACCGTTTCTTCCTATTCTTATCTTGCTTACTTGCGGAGTAATCGGTTCACATTTGCTAGTGTCATCTTCAAATCCTCATCGCTTAATTGCGAAATAGCGGAAATTACCTCCTGTGTGACTTTTGGGTTCTGACAACCATTATCAAAGAACTCAACTGGTGTAATGCCAAAGTATTCGCAAATTGCGAAGAACTCAGCCATAGAAGGGAGCGTTTTTCCGGACGAAATATTATTGATATACCCCCGACTATGCCCTAGGTCATAACTCATCCTATATTCTGATACACCTTTTTGTAGGCGTAATTGCGTAATCCGATCCCGGACAAATTCTACATCCATACGGTCATCCCCTTTCCCGTATATCATAGACCAAAAGCCTTCCTAAAAATCCTTTTGAAATGGTTAAAAACATTGACACGCACTTTTAGAAATGTTATTATGGTTTTATAAATGTTAGGATTCGCCTAAATGACATTTTGTAATAGCACAGGGGGTGTCGAAAGTGACAGAATTGGAGCTTGCCATTAGTTTGGAAACCGCATTTCGCTCATTTGGATATACCGTTCCGTTTGATAGCGATACTATCCGTATTGGCCCGGGAGAAGCTGTTATACAGGGTTTGTCTTTTCTCCAATCCATTTCGGTTATTAGTGAAAAGGAGCAGGATGAACATACGGCGAACTACAAAATATGGGGCGAAATGCCACTTAGAGATGTGATGGCTGACGCAAACTATATGGATCAAATCATTGCATTGCAGGAAATGCTCCAATATTGGCGCAAGCGTAATTCGAAGCGAATTTCACAAGAAATAACAGAACAAAAAGAAAGAGAGAATGACCTATGAAAAAAGCAATTTCCCTGCTCTTGGCACTTGTGATGTGCCTGTCCCTGTGTGCTTGCGGCACAGGATCTTCGGACGCAACTACTGCACCAACTACTGAACCTACCACTACACCTACCACCGCCCCCGCCACTACACCTACCTCCACTCCCACCGAACCCACAATGCCTGTTGTACAGTTAAGTTTGGGGCAAAAAGCATCTACCGATTTAGTAGACTTTAAGCTTATTGGTTGTACATTTGCACATTATGCTGAGAGTAGTACTGATGGCCACCCTAACAGCCCGTATATGACCGCAACCAACGAAGATCACTTCTACGCTGCAGGTATGGGGCGTTGTTTTGTGCTTATGTCGTTTGTGCTAAAGAATAAGAACAGAACAAGTCTGAAAATGGCAGGATCTTTAAACCCCGATTGGAAACTGGATATGAAGATTGACTATAAGGGGAACGAATACACAGTAAATAGTTGGGGACTTAACAACAAGAACAATGGTGAGTATCCTTTTACAGCCAAAGCTTTCTCCTTCTTTGATCACGAATGGCGATTCGTTGAAACTGTCAATTCTGAAGGCTACATTCTGGATGCTGGTCAAACCTACTATATGCGAGCGATCGGTATTGTTAAGATGGACCCGACCTCTCTGAAGGACGGCTTTGAACTGACAATCAATCTACCCAACGCCGATGGCGGCTATGACTACTTTACTTTTGTTATCCCCTCAAAATAAGAAATCAGGGAGCCAATCATGGCTCCCTGTTCCATTTTACCCTTCCAAGAGGGCTTTGTATTTGTAGGCGGTGGTGCGGCTGATGTCGCACACTCTCGCCAATTCGCTGATGTTCAGCTGACCGTTCTTGTGGGCGGGGTAGTGGCGGAGGAATGTGGCGGGGATGTCCTCTTTGCTCACTTGCGGTCGCCCGATCTGCCGCCCTTTTGCTCTGGCGTTCTCCATACCACTACGCACTCTCGACCTAATCATTGCCAACTCTAATTGGCTGAATACGCCCGCCATCTGTAAGAACGCTTCGCTCATAGGGTCAGCCTGACCGTTTCGGCAATCAAGGGTAATACTGCCGACGATCACGAGCCGCAGATGCTTCTCCCGCACACACTCAATGATTTCACAAAGTTGCTGTGTGCTTCTGGCAAGGCGGGACACTTCCAAAACGATGATGGTATCACCGGCTGCCGCCTGAGCGAACATTGCCGCTTGCTGGCTTTTGATCTTGCTGTCGCCGTGTTCGTATTCAATAAAGATTTCTTCCGCTCCTGCGGCTTTCAGTTCTCGCACCTGACGATTGATATCTTGTTTTGTTTCATTCGTCGAGCAGCGGGCATACCCATAGTTCATAACATTCTCTCCTTTTGGTTGGCGGGGCTGATGCCCCGCCTTTTATACGCTGATGGTGAAGCGGCGGCTTGCGGTCTGTTTGGTGTATTGCTTGTAGAGGTCGCCGTAGGCTTTCTTGAAGCCAGTAGTGTCAAAGCGGTTGGAGAGGATGGATGTCCATCTCACAATGAACTGACCCACGCTCAATTCTTCGGTGCCTCTTGCCATCATTTCAGCCTTGATTTCATCCCGCAGGGCTTCGGCTTCGGTTTTTGCTTCTTCAATCAGTTCTTCCAAGTCCCGCAGGGCTTCGATTTTGGTGGTCATTTCATTGGCAGACATTTTCATTTCTCCTTTTGGTGTTTTGTTGTGTGCCGTCTTTCCGTGCTGCCTTAGCCATTCTAACAATTTGTTGTGGCGGTTTGTTTGGGCTTCGTCAACTTTTCCGCACCTCATTTACAAGGATATTATACTACGAAATTCGTAATTTGTCAATACGCAAATCGTAATATCTTTTACGAAAATCGAAATATTTTTTCGTTTTGCGTATTGATTTGCTACGAAAAGCGTGATACAATACTCCAAAAGGAAAGGAGTGGAAACAATGATAAAGTTCAAAGTGAAAGTAATGCTTGCCCTGCGTGGAATGACCCAAAAGGAACTTGCGGAACGCACCGGCATCCGCCCGCCTACGGTGTCCGCAATTTGCGTGGGTTCTGTGAAGCACTTGCCCGTGGATGCGTTGGAGAAGATTTGTGATGTGCTGGATTGTCAGCCCGCAGACCTGATGGAGTATGTGCGGGAGCCTGTGGAGGGTGTTCAGTAAAACAACTGCTTTCGTGGTCAGTTGCGGTAGCATCCAAAAGCCCCAAAATCAGCAGAAAAAAGCCCCGATTGTGTAAGCGAAAGTCAGACAACCCTTTTGCGGACGGTGGGGCTGGGTTATGGGAAAATCAAAATCGCAGACCCCTATCCTCTTTTTGCGTGGGCAACTCTCCCGCCAAATGGCACTTTTGATTTGAAAGACGGTTCTTGCGGCTGTAATCGTCCAGAAGCAAAGCAGACCGACAGACGGCATAAAACGAAAAATTGCGGCAACCCGTTTCAGCGTTCCCCGTGTTTGGGGTATTCGTTCGCTGAAACAGGCTGCCGCACTTTTTATTTCCAATCTTTGAAGATGTCATCCAAAGCCTTGTCTAATGCCGTTTTCATACTCTTTTCCATTATACTCATTATCTCGGCTTCGAGGATGGATTGCTTTCTCTTCTTCTTTTTCTCTTTATCCCGATCACTCGTTGATTGAACTCTCATTTAATCTTCACCTCACTTATGATTTTGACATTATACACAGGGCTTTCGTCTGCCGCTTTACGCTCCAAATTGATACGCATCATCTTGCGGCGTAGGGCGTGTAGAATTTGATCTGCATTATATCCGTCCCTGTGCATCCCGTCATAGTAGTCGGGTATTCGTCTATCGTAATCTTCGTATATAGTCATATCTTTGCTCCTTTTTTCAAATTTGAGTTTGGGTTATGTTGGGAGGCCGTGGCACACGGCCTCCCATAAGAAGATAAAATACCTTGTAGTAGTGAGTGGCGAAGCCACGAACTACGAAAAGGTATTTTATCTTCTTAGCCCCCCGTAGTATCCTCAATATTATATGAAAGTGCGGGCCGCACACTTAATCTAATTTGCCCAAACTATCGGTGCTTCTGGATATGAAGAAACCCCGCTGCTCCCTCATTGGAGTTCAGCGGGGTTGTCATCATCTATCCAGTAAGTTTCGTAGATTGTCCAATCGCCAAATTGGGCGTAGGGGCGTTTGCGAATGCGCTTACTGATTTCCTTTTCCTTTTGGATGATTTCATACACACGAAACACATCCCGTTCATCGGGTCGGGGATAGAAGACTACCCCCTTTTCGGCATAGTAGCGAACACACTCAGCCAACGCTTCCTCGTAAGAAACTGCCATTGGTTTCACCGCCTGATTAGAAGTTCTGTGCGGTGGGCATTTCCATTACGGTAGGAGTAGCCTTTTTCACAGTTGCCTTGACGGTAGCACGAACCTTGGCCTTTGCCGTGCGCAGCTTGCTCTCTGCGATTTCACGCTTGGCCTTTTCAACGGTAAAGCCAACCTTGAAATTGTCGAGGAACCAACTCTTGATGGTGGCGAAGACTTCGTTGCGGCTAACGATTTCCTCAAATTCAGCCTTCTGGACTTCGTTGCCCTTGTAGTCCACATACTCCATAATCAGATCGAAGTTCAGGCCTGCGTAGGTCTGCTTCTTGACCTTGGGGGCGATAGCGAGCAGGGAATAGTTGGGGTGTGCGTTCATAGCAGCCATAAGAGCGTCATACTGGGGATTGTTCGGGTTGCCCGACTTCTTGAAGTTCAGTTCGGAGCCGTTGATGGTCTTGTTGAAGTGGTCATAGGTGAAGTAGGTAGCGGAGGTGCGGGCGGTCTCAACATTCTTCTGTGCTTTCATATTGATTTCCTTTCTGGCTCATTGGCCTTGGCGGTAGGTCGCAACCCTAATTTTGATTTTGTATTGTGAGGTTTTGTTTTCGTGTCCCTCACTCTTTACACCCACATTATATCAAAAGGGGTGTCCAATAGAGCGGACACCCCTAAATCTTTTATAATCTTTTTTCAAAACTTTTTTGGGAGAGATGATGAGGAGATGATGCGTAGATGTTCGGACTTGATAGAGGTCGCAAAAAGTTGATGAAGGGCTGTTCAATTTAGTTCAAGGGCCTTGTTTCATGAACAGCCGATGTGCTAAAATGCCCTTGTGAAAAAGGATGCGGTCTATTTCGGTTCCTTGAAGATAGTCCGCTCATATAGAAAACCAAAAAACCCTTAGAGT
Organism: Faecousia sp.; assembly: GCA_045124575.1. Classification (GTDB taxonomy): domain Bacteria; phylum Bacillota; class Clostridia; order Oscillospirales; family Oscillospiraceae; genus Faecousia. The sequence goes on along the minus strand of JBGVMD010000013.1, from coordinate 13,035 downwards.
ATCAGCGCAGTAGCGGGGGGACGTTGGGGGGTGCAACCCCCCGACCTCCTTGGTAAGGATGAGGTCGCCAGTTCAAATCTGGCTAGCAGCTCCAAAAAATCAGTCATCCCAATCGGGATGGCTGATTTTTTATTTGCATAGACGGATTTGAACTGGCGAAGCCAGTGAAAATCTGGGGAGCGAGCCGAGCGCTGCCAGTGGCAGATGAAGCGAGGCGAGCGAGTGGCAGCGGTCGGCAAGGTACAAGCCTGCACCGTCAGGCGAAGTGACTGCCGGGCACCGCAACAGGATAGCAGCATTACGATCAGTCATCCCAACCGGGATGGCTGATTTTTTATTGTCTGCCATAACACCTTTTTCTTTGCGGATTCCTGTTAGGATAGCATATCAAAAACATGAAGAAATGGTGTTTGCATAAAAACATTGTCTTTTCTGAACAGATATGATACCATATATAAGGAGATGCTGTGTATTCTACAACATAGCTACTTACATTTCTGTTTTGAAAAGAGGTAGGCATATGTCAGAAAAGGTTTTAGTCAAAAGCGAGCAGTATAATCTGAAGCGGATTTTTGCAATAATTTGTATGTGTGGTTTGCTTATCGGTGTTATTGTTGCCTTTGTTCTGCACATCGAACAAATGCAGATATGTAATGAAAAGATTGCAAAACTAACCAACATTACCATCGGCAAGGTTCCCACATATGACGACCTTCAACGGCTAACGTTTTGGAAAGGACGCCGTACAGATACGATCGTCGCAGCTGCCGTTACAGCTGGTGTAATCTTCCTAGTTGTGTCTGGTATTGGTGCAGTCCTATATTATGCGTGGTCTCGAATTGAGTTAGTAGTTAGCGATAAGCGAGTCTACGGCTGTGCTGTATTCGGCAAGCGTGTAGATCTACCTATGGACTCGGTTTCTGCCATTGGCTCGACATGGCCGAAAGGTATTGGCGTGGCAACAGCTTCTGGCCGAATTGCCTTCTTGATGATTAAAAACCGGGATGAAATCCATAGGTGTGTCAGCAATCTATTGATCGAACGTCAAAGCAAACCCGTGTCTGCTCCGGTTGCCATCCCTGTTGTCAAAGAAGTTCCTGTAAACAATGTCGAGGAAATTAAAAAATACAAAGAACTCCTTGATATGGGCATCATTACCCAAGAGGAATTTGACGCTAAGAAAAAGCAGTTGCTCGGTTTGTAAGAATGATAAAATGGGAGCCGTGTTTGGCTCCCATTTTTACGCTTCCAAAAGAGCTTTGTATTTGTAGGCTGTGGTTCTGCTGATGTCGCACACTCTCGCCAATTCGCTGATGTTGCGTTGTCCGTTTTTGTGGGCGGGATAGTGGCGGAGGAATGCGGCTCAGGTCGCTCCTTTATTCGATGGAGATTGCCACACCAGTCTGCGGACTGGTTCGCAATGACAGCCGTTTTGCCCTTGCCATCTACCTGATTCTATGCTAAAATGTTCCTGAAAAAAAGAGAAAAGAGGCGGGATCTATGACTTTGCGGAGCAAACTGACTCTCCCGGCGCATTACATCAAGTTGTTTTTCAAATGGGGATTGCTGGGCATCCTGATAGGCGTGCTGGGTGGTCTGCTGGGTGCAGGCTTTCATCACACCCTGCATTTCGTCACCCACCTCAGAAGTGAACATACATGGCTCATTTTCCTGCTGCCTCTGGGCGGTCTTCTCACCGTGGGCCTTTACAAGCTGTTTCGGCTGCAGGCCAATCGTGGCACCAATGAGATCATTGATGCGGCGCTGGACGGCCACCACCTGAACCCCCTGATCGCCCCCGGTATTTTCCTCGCCACCACCATGACCCACCTCTTCGGCGGCTCTGCCGGCCGGGAGGGTGCGGCACTGCAGCTGGGCGGCAGTACAGCTTCCTTGCTGGGGCGTATTTTCCGCTTGCCAGAGGGCGACCGCAAGGTTCTGATTATGGCAGGCATGAGTGCTGTGTTTGCCGGTCTGTTCGGCACACCGCTGACAGCTTGCCTGTTTACCATGGTATTTGAGTCCGTGGGCACCATCTTCTCCCCCGCATTGCTCCCCTGCTATCTGGCCGCCTATCTTGCCAGCCGCATCGCCGGCGCACTGGGGGTTCATGCAGAGGTTTTCCCTCTGAACACCGCCTTCAGTCTATCCATGAACAATGCTTGGCGTTTTGCGGTGCTGGCCATTGCCATCTCCCTGCTGGGCATTATGATGTGTTGGGTGTTCCACAAAGCAGAGCATACCGCTCACAAATGGCTGCCCAACCGCTGGGTGCGGATCGCCGTGGGTGGTGCGGTGGTGATGGGTCTGACGCTATTGGTGGGTGACCACCGATTCAACGGTGCCGGCATGGACATGGCCCTGCAGGCCGTGGCCGGCCACGCGGATTGGTACAGCTTCCTGCTGAAAATGCTGTTTACCGCCATCACTTTGGCCGCCGGATTCAAAGGCGGCGAGATCGTGCCCACATTCTGCATCGGTGCTACCTTCGGCTGCCTGTTGGGCGGTGTGTTGGGGCTCGACCCGGGCTTTGCCGCAGCGCTAGGATTGGTGGGTCTGTTCTGCTGCGCCACCAATTCTCCCTTCGCTTCCATCGTGCTAAGCATTGAGATGTTCGGCGCCACCAATGTGTATCTCTTCGCCCTCATCTGTGTCATCTGTTCGGTGCTATCCGGCAACACCGGTCTGTACGCCAGTCAGGTTCTCCAATCCTCCAAGAATGACCAGTACGGTGTCAAAAAATAATACGGAAGCGTCCGGTGAAACACCGGACGCTTTTTTGTGAATTTGACCATATATTCCTTGTATTTTTCAATTCCTATGATATAATATGCTTATCCCGACAGAAAGAGGTTGCCAATATGGTACGAGGAGACGCGCTTTACCAGCAGTTTATTGCCATTCTCAATGAGGAGCTTCGCCCCGCCATGGGCTGCACCGAGCCCATCGCTCTGGCTTATGCCGGCGCAAAGGCCCGGGAAATTCTGGGCGTTCTGCCGGAACGGATCGACGTTTTGGTCAGCGGTAACATCATCAAAAACGTGAAGAGCGTAGTGGTTCCCAACACCGGTGGTCTGCGGGGTATTGCCGCAGCAGTCTGCGCCGGCGTGGTAGCCGGTGATGCAGGCAAGCAGCTGGAAGTCATCTCCTCCGTTTCTTTGGAACAGCAGGCGCAACTCAAGTCCTACATGGCCAGTGCGGAGATCAGTATTGCCCCCTCCCCTTCCGAGCTGGTGTTTGACATTGACCTGACCCTGTTTGCCGGCGAGGACAAAGCCCGTGTCCGTATCGTCAATCATCACACCAATATTGTACATATCAGCCACAACGAAGAGGTACTGCTGGAGCTTCCCATCGAGGAATCCAGTGAAGACAATCTGACGGACAAGTCCTGCCTGAGCATTGAGCGGATCGTGGACTTTGCTGATGTGCTGGACATTGAAGATGTACGCAGCTCCATTGGTCGCCAGCTGCAGTATAATATGGCCATCGCCAAAGAAGGTCTGGTCAATAACTGGGGTGCCAACATCGGCTCTGTGATTTTGAAGCAGCAGGGCTGTTCCAACAACCGCAAAGCTGCTGCCCACGCTGCCGCCGGCTCGGATGCCCGTATGAGTGGCTGTGAGATGCCGGTGATCATCCTCTCCGGCAGCGGCAATCAGGGTATCACCGCCAGTGTGCCTGTGGCAGTCTATGCAGAGGCACTGGGCGCCACGGAAGAAGAGCTGTTCCGCGCGGTGGCAGTCAGCGATTTGGTAACCGTCCATCAGAAAACCGGCATCGGCCGTTTGTCCGCCTACTGCGGCGCCATCAGCGCCGGCTGCGGCGCAGGCGCAGGCATCGCCTACCTTCACGGCGGCCGTTGTGAGGCTGTTGCCCACACGGTGGTCAACGCCATTGCCATTCTCTCCGGTACCATCTGCGACGGTGCCAAGCCCTCCTGTGCCGCCAAAATCGCCGCAGCAGTGGATGCCGGCATTTTGGGTTACAATATGTATCTGGAAAACCAGCAGTTCTTCGGCGGCGACGGCATCGTCACCAAGGGTGCGGACAAGACCGTCAGCAACGTGGGCCGTCTGGCCCGGGAAGGTATGCGGGAAACGGACCGCGCCATCCTGCGGATCATGCTGGACGACGGCTGCTAATCACAAATAAAACCAGCGGCACTCCCTTTGAGAGTGCCGCTGCATCATGGTTTTCACATAAGGGAGTTTCAAAGATGGGTTTTGGAGAACTTTTTTTGCTGGCCATCGGCGTCAGCATGGATGCCTTTGCGGTGTCCATTTGCAAGGGTTTGGCCAGCCGGAAGGCCGGTTTACGGGAAATGGGGGCCTGTGGCCTTTGGTTTGGCGGTTTTCAGGCATTGATGCCGCTGCTTGGCTTCTTCCTGGGTACACTGTTTGCCGCAGCCATCGAGGCCTTTGATCACTGGATCGCTTTCGCACTCTTGGCCATCATCGGCGGCAACATGCTGAAAGAAGCCCTCAGCAAGGAAGGCTGCGACTGCTGCGAAGACGAAAACGGGGATTTTGGCTTTAAAACCATGTTCGTCCTGGCCATCGCCACCAGCATTGACGCCTTGGCGATCGGCGTTTCCATGGCGCTGGCCGGCAATGTAAATATCTGGATTGCCATCCTGTTGATCGGTGTGACCACCTGCCTGACTTCCGCCCTAGGCGTCAAGATCGGCAATATTTTCGGCAGCAAGTTTAAGAAGAAGGCAGAAGCCGCCGGCGGTATTATTTTGATCCTGTTGGGTCTGAAGATCCTGCTGGAGCATTTGGGAATACTTCTATAATATAATCCGGAACTGATCCAATCAGTTCCGGATCTTTTTATGAGAAAATATTCCATAAAATACAAAAACTCCGTACCAATTTCTCGGTACGGAGTTTTATTTGTTTTATTAACTGGATTACACCAGCTCGATGACAGCCATCTCAGCAGCGTCGCCGCGGCGAGCGCCGGTACGGGTCACGCGGGTGTAGCCACCATTGCGCTCAGCGTACTTGGGAGCGATCTCCTTGAACAGCTTGTGAGCCACATCTTCCTTGGTGATGAAGGACAGAGCGCGGCGGTAGTTGTACAGGCCGCCCTTCTTGCCCAGGGTGATCATCTTCTCAACCACGGGCTGCACTTCCTTAGCACGCTCGAAAGTGGTCTCCATCTTGCCGTTCTCCAGCAGATCGGTAACCTGCTGACGCAGCATGGCCTTTCTCTGAGTGCTGGTCTTACCCAGCTTACGAGTGCCGAACATATCGTATTCCTCCTTCTTGAAAGGTTAACTTAGTTGTTGCTGCCAGAATCTTCGCTGGCCAGGGACAGGCCCATCATCTCCAGCTTCTTCTGAACTTCATCCAGGGACTTCTTGCCCATGTTACGGACCTTCATCATGTCCTCACCGGTCTTGCTGATCAGATCAGCCACGGTGTTGATGTTGGCGCGCTTCAGGCAGTTGAAGCTCCGGACGGACAGATCCAGTTCATCAATGGTCATGGCCAGCTTTGCGTCGGGGCGATCGATCACCTTATCCACAACAGTGGAAGAGATGCCGACGGTATCGGACAGGTTGGTAAACACAGTCAGATGGTCGGACAGGATCTTAGCGCCCAGGGACACAGCGTCCTTGGCAGTGATGGTGGAATCGGTCCAGACCTCGAGGGTCAGCTTATCGAAATCGGTCTTATCACCGACACGAGTGGGCTCCACCGAATAATTCACCTTGGTAACAGGAGAATAGATGGAGTCAATGGGAATCACGCCAATGGCAGTCTGGGCGGTCTTGTTCCGGTCTGCGGAATCATAACCACGGCCCTGGCTCAGGGTGACTTCCATATTGAAAGTGGCATTTTCACCCAGGGTGCAGATGTGCAGCTGGGGATTGAGAATCTCAACCTCGCCATCCACGCGGAAATCACCGGCGGTGACTTCGCAGGGGCCAACAGCGTCGATGTAGATGGTCTTGACTTCCTGGCAGTGCAGCTTCATGATCATGCGCTTGACATTCAGGACGATCTCGGTGACATCTTCGGTAACGCCGGGAATGGTGGAGAACTCATGCTGGACGCCGGCGATCTTCACAGAAGTGGCGGCATAGCCGGGCAGGCTGCTCAGCAGAATGCGACGCAGGGAGTTGCCCAGAGTCATGCCGTAGCCGCGCTCCAGGGGTTCCACCACATACTTGCCGTAGGACAGATCAGAATCATCTTCCAGGCAGGTGATGCGAGGCTTTTCAATTTCTACCATGATTTATTACCCTCCTTCTCAAGAGTATGGGGTGTAGAATGCACCCCACAATTGACAAACACGGACTTTCGCGGGGTCGATTACTTGGAGTACAACTCGACGATGAGGTGCACAGCGATATCAAAGTCGATATCAGCCTTGGTGGGCATAGCAATGACCTTGCCGGTGAGGGTGTTCTTATCACGATCCAGCCACTTGGGAGCAGCAACAAAAGCATCGTTTTCCTTCAGAGTCTTGAAGAAGGTGTTGGAAACGCTCTTCTCACAAACAGCGACCACATCGCCGGTCTTCACCAGGTAGCTGGGAATGTTGACGCGGTTGCCGTTGACAGTGAAGTGGCCGTGGTTCACCAGCTGGCGAGCCTGACGGCGGGAGTTGGCAAAGCCCAGGCGGTAGACAACGTTGTCCAGGCGGCGCTCAACAAAGGTGAGCAGCTCTTCGCCGGTGTTGCCTTCCATGCGGGAAGCCTTCTCGTAGTAGTTACGGAACTGCTTCTCCTGGATGCCATAAACAAACTTGACCTTCTGCTTCTCGGTCAGCTGAGTAGCGTACTCAGACTTCTTGGTTCTTCTCTGACCGCCGGGGTTCTTATTGGAAGTCTTGTTGTAACCCATTGCGGCAGGAGAAACGCCCAGCTTGCGGCAGCGCTTCAGCACGGGCTGCATATTCTTAGCCATTTTGAATTCCTCCTATACCTAAATCAGACGCGACGTCTCTTGGGGGGACGGCAGCCATTGTGAGGAATGGGAGTGACGTCCTTGATGGATACGACTTCCAGACCAGCGGACTGGAGAGCACGGATAGCAGCCTCACGGCCCTGGCCGGGACCCTTAACGAAGACCTCAACGGTCTTCAGGCCGCAAGCGTCGATCGCAGCCTTAGCAGCGGTCTCAGCAGCAGTCTGGGCGGCAAAGGGAGTGGACTTACGGGAACCACGGAAACCCAGACCACCGGAGGAAGCCCAGGACAGGGCGTTACCGTTCAGGTCGGTGATGGTGACCATGGTGTTGTTGAAAGAGGAACGGATATGTGCCGCACCCTTTTCAATATTCTTGCGCTCGCGACGGCGCTTGATAACCTTCTTAGCAGCAGCTTTAGCAGCCATTTACATATCCCTCCTTACTTCTTCTTGTTAGCAATGGTCTTCTTGGGACCCTTGCGAGTACGGGCGTTGGTCTTGGTACGCTGGCCGTGCACGGGCAGGCCACGACGATGACGCAGACCACGGTAGCAGCCGATTTCGCTCAGCCGCTTAATGTTCATGCCGACTTCACGGCGCAGGTCACCCTCGATGATGTAGCCATGCTCGATGGCCTCACGCAGCTGAGCTTCCTGATCCTCGGTCAGATCCTTCACACGGGTGTCGGGGTTGATGCCAGTCTTGGCCAGAACCTCGGCAGCACGGGCGGGACCGATGCCGTAGATATAAGTCAGAGCAACTTCAATTCGCTTATCGCGGGGAAGATCGATACCAGAAATACGTGCCATATCTTGTCAGCACCTCCTATTAGCCTTGTCTCTGCTTGTGCTTGGGGTTTTCGCAAATTACCATAACGCGACCCTTGCGCTTAATGACCTTGCACTTCTCGCACATGGGTTTAACGGACGGTCTTACTTTCATACTGTTGAACCTCCATATGAGAAAAATATCTCTAAGTGTTACTTGCTTCTCCAGGTGATCCGACCCTGAGTCAGATCATAGGGAGACATTTGAACGGTTACTTTGTCACCGGGCAAGATCTTAATGAAATTCATTCTGAGCTTGCCGGAAATGTGTGCCAGAATGGTGTGTCCGTTGCCAATGTCAACTTTGAACATAGCATTCGGCAATGCATCGGTTACGATGCCCTCAATCTCGATTACGTCGTCTTTTGCCAAGTTATTAACCTCCCAGGTTGTTCGCTTGCATTTCCTGACAGGATCTGTCAGGTTTCTTCGTAATTCACTGTTGAGCACTTTGTCGCCGTTGTAAATTTCGCGGCGACTCTGGTCTCAGAGCGAAGGACCTTTTCTTGTTTCCAGCTTACGGTCCTTATTGTTTACCAGGTACAGACTCGTCTGTTCTGGAACCTTTGTTAAAGTCCTTCTGTGACGGTGAGTATTTCCGGCTCGCCGTCGGTGATGAGTACAGTATTTTCATATTGGGCCGAGAGCTTTCCGTCGGCGGTCACCGTGGTCCAGCCGTCCTTCAGGACACGGACATCATAGGTGCCCACATTGACCATGGGCTCGATGGCCAAGGTCATGCCGGGAAGCAATCTGGGTCCACGACCCGGTGCACCGAAGTTCGGCACTTCCGGATCCTCGTGCAGCTGTGCGCCTACGCCGTGACCTACGAATGAACGCACAACAGAAAAACCGTTAGACTCCACATACGTCTGTATGGCGTGGGAGATGTCGGACACTCTGTGTCCACGGGTGGCAAAGCGGATGCCCTCAAAGAAGCTCTGCTTTGTCACTGCAATCAGCTTTTCAGCTTCGGCACTGACTGTACCGCAGGGATAAGTTGCAGCACAATCTCCATGGAATCCCTTGTAATAAGCGCCCACATCAACAGTCACAATGTCGCCGTCTTTCAGAACGTAATCGTTCGGAATGCCGTGCACCACGGTGCTGTTGACGGAAATACAGGCACTTGCGGGGAAGCCGTGATAACCCAGGAACGACGGTTTCGCGCCCTGCGCCACGATAAAATCGTGCACAGCTTTATCAATCTCTCGGGTGGTGACACCAGGTCTTACCATTTCCCCTGCCAAAGCACGGGCTGCCGCGGTAATTTTACAAGCCTGGCGCATCGCCTCAATGTCATGTCCATTTTTGATTATGATCATGCCTTTTCCCCTATTGCCTCCAAAATATCCCGATGGGTATCCTGGATGGACTGGTCGCCCTGAATGATGCACAACTTACCCTGCTGGGCATAGTAGGTCTTCAGGACCTCCGTCATCTCATGATACAGCGCCAAGCGATTGCGCACCGTCTCCGGCGCATCATCCTCGCGGGTGATCAGCTTACTGGCGCAGACATCACAGACACCTTCGGTTTTGGGGGGATTGTTGACAATATGATAGCTGGCGCCGCAGCCGGGGCAAACCCGACGGCCGGTCATGCGCTTTTCGATCACATCATCAGCAATCTCAATAGAAAGAACATAGTCAATGGCTACGCCCGCTGCATCCAGGGCTTTAGCCTGGGACAGGGTGCGGGGCACCCCGTCCAGGATATAGCCGTTTTTGCAATCATCGCAAGCGACGCGGTTGCTGACCAGAGCCAGCACCGTCTCGTCGGGGACAAGTCTGCCACTGTCCATGATTTCTCGTACTTGTTCGCCCAGTTCAGAGCCATTACGCATGGCTTCTCTGAGCATTCTCCCGGTAGAGATGGCGGGGATGGAGAACTTCTCAACGAGCAGTTCTGCTTGTGTCCCCTTGCCGGCGCCGGGCGCGCCCAGTAGGATCAGTTTCATCCTGCCATACCTCCTGATGATTAATCCAGGAAGCCCTTGTAGTGACGCATCAGCATCTGTGCTTCCAGAGCCTTCACGGTCTCCAGAGCAACGCCGACCACGATGATGACGGAAGTACCACCGATGGCCAGGTTCTGCACAGCAGCCAGCAGGTTACCTGCCACGACAGGCAGCAAGGCAACCACAGCCAGATACACAGCACCGAATACCACGATCTTGGCGATAACCTTCTTGATGAAGTCAGCGGTGGGCTTGCCGGGACGGAAGCCGGGAATGAAACCGCCGTTCTTCTTCAGGTTGTTGGAGATCTCCACGGGATCGTACTGGATGGTGGAGTAGAACCAGCTGAAGAAGAAGATCATCAGACCGTACATCACAACATAGGGCCAGGAGTTGGGAGCGAGGAAGTTCTTGTAGAAGTTACCCTCGGTCCAACCGCCAAAGGCGCAGATGGTAGCGGGAAGGCTGCAGATGGAAGAAGCGAAGATAACGGGCATAACACCGGACATAGCCACCTTGATGGGCATGTTGGTGCTCTGGCCACCGTAGATCTTACGGCCAACCACGCGCTTTGCATACTGGATGGGAATGCGGCGCTCAGCATCGTTGATGAAGATAATGAACAGGATCAGAGCGATCATGCCCAGAACGATCACGATGGGCTGCCACCAAGTCTTGGCAGTGAACAGGCTCAGCAACACGTTCAGAGTGCCGGGCAGACCGGAGATGATGTTGGCAAACAGGATCATGGAGATGCCGTTGCCGATGCCATACTCGTTGATCTGCTCACCCAGCCACATAACCGCGGCAGAACCGGCGGTAAAGGTCAGGATAATGACCACGGCGGGGATGAAGCCAGCTTCAGTAACCAGAGCTGCGGAGTTGAGGATGGAGTAGTAGCCGAAGCCCATCAGAACGCCCAGAGCCACAGTGGCGAAACGGGTGATCTTGTTGATCTTCTTCTTACCTTCCTCGCCCTCTTCCTTTGCCATACGCTCCAGAGCGGGGATGGCAATGGTCAGCAGCTGAACGATGATGGATGCGTTGATGTAGGGCTGGATGGACAGTGCCAGAACGGTTGCCTGAGAGAAGGCAGAGCCGGACATAGCATTGTACAGGCCCAGAATGGTGTTGGACAGGACACTGTTAAAGTATTCAGACAGCTGGTGGGTATCGATGAAGGGAACGGGGATGACGTTGCCAACACGGTACAGCAACAGAATCAGCAGAGTAAAGATCAACTTCTTACGAAGTTCAGGAATACTCCATGCGTTCTTCAGCGTTTTAAACACTTAAACCACCTCGGCCTTTCCGCCTGCCTGCTCGATTTTTTCCTTAGCAGACTCAGAGAAAGCCGCAGCCTTAACAGTAACCTTCTTGGTCAGAGTGCCGTTAGCCAGCACCTTCAGACCGTAGGGGCAATCAGAAATGATGCCCTTCTCAATCAAAGCGGCAGCGTCCACCACTGCGCCATCCTCAAAGCGGTTCAGAACAGCCAGGTTGATGGCAGTCAGAGGCTTTGCAAAAATGTTGTTAAAGCCACGCTTGGGAACACGGCGCACCAGAGGCATCTGGCCGCCTTCGAAACCGGCGCGAACCTTGCCGCCGGAACGAGCCTTCTGGCCCTTATGACCACGGCCACCGGTCTTGCCGTTGCCGCTGCCGTGACCACGGCCCTTACGCTTACCTACGTGGGTAGAACCCTCGACAGGAGAAAGCTTAGAAAGTTCCATAATTGGTCTCCTCCTTATTCGACTTCGGTGACCTGCAGCAGGTAACCGATCTTGGCGATCTTGCCACGAGTCTGGGTGTTGTCAGGCTGGATGGTCACATTGCCAATCTTACGCAGGCCCAGGGAGTGGGCGGTAGCAATGTGCTTCTCCAGACGGCCGTTCAGGCTCTTAACCAGGGTAATCTTCAGATTTGCCATTGTAAAAGCCCTCCTTAACCGACGATCTCTTCCACGCTCTTGCCGCGAACAGCAGCAACCTGCTCAGCAGTACGCAGGGTCATCAGACCGGCCATGGTGGCCTTGACCACGTTCTGAGGGTTGTTGGAACGCATGCACTTTGCGCAGATGTTCTTGATGCCAACAGCTTCCATAACAGCACGGACAGCGCCGCCGGCGATAACACCGGTACCTTCGGGAGCGGGCTTCAGCAGAACGGTGCCGGCACCGAAGATGTCGATCACATCATGAGGAATGGTGTCGCCGTCCAGAGAAACCTTGACCATGTTCTTCTTGGCATCAGCGATGCCCTTGATGATGGCCTCGGAAACTTCGGCGGCCTTGCCCAGACCATAACCGACAGTGCCCTTGCCGTCGCCGACGACGACCAGAGCAGAGAACTTCATGACACGGCCGCCCTTAACGGTCTTGCTGACACGGTTCAGGTAAACGACCTTCTCAATGAGCTCGGGAGCTTCATTGACAGGAGTCTTATTGTAAGCCATTTCTTATTCCTCCTAACACTTAGAACTTGAGGCCGGCTTCACGAGCACCCTCAGCCAGAGCAGCAACACGGCCGTGGTAAACATAGCCGCCGCGGTCGAAAACGACCTCTTCGATGCCCTTAGCCTTGGCACGCTCTGCCAGGACTGCGCCAACCTTCTTGGCAGCTTCGCAGTTGCCGGTAGCGCCCTCAAATTCCTTCTCCAGCGTATTGGCGGAAACCAGAGTTACGCCGTTGACATCGTCGATGATCTGAGCGTAGATGTTCGCATTGGAACGGAACACGTTCAGACGGGGACGCTCAGTGGTGCCGGAGATCTTGCCACGCACGCGAACATGACGGTGCAGGCGCTTTGCATTCTTATTAACCTTGCTGACCATTTCGGCACACCTCCATTACTTCTTACCACCGGTCTTACCAACCTTGCGGCGGATAACTTCGGTGGAGTACTTGATACCCTTGCCCTTGTAAGGCTCGGGGGGACGCTTGCTACGGACTTCAGCGGCAAACTGGCCGACGACCTGCTTGTCGATGCCCTTGATGATGATCTGGTTGGGAGTGGGAGCCTCGATGGTGATACCGGGGATCTCGTTCACGAACACTTCGTGAGAGAAGCCCAGACGCATGACCAGCTGAGTGCCCTTCTTCTCGCAACGGTAACCAACACCGTTGACATCCAGAGTCTTGGAGTAGCCCTTGCTGACACCCTCGACCATATTGGCAGCCAGAGTACGGCTCAGACCGTGCAGAGCTCTGTGCTGAGCCTCGTCGGAAGGACGGGAAACAGTCAGGACATTGCCCTCAACATTGAAGATCATATCAGCGTGGAAGGTGCGGGTCAGTTCGCCCAGGGGGCCCTTCACGGTGATA